>CAYNCM010000032.1:12806-31797 GCA_964395825.1 uncultured Planctomycetaceae bacterium | reverse complement strand
GGGATCATCCCGCTTGGATCATCGACAAAATTGAATGCGCAACTGTAGTACTAGGGCAATGGCGGACAGACTGTGTGGAACGTTCAGATGGCGGATCTGTGGTCGATCGGCCGTGGCGATCTGATTCTCGGCATCGTCACACGTGGAACCGGCAACCGCGAGATTCGCTTTGCCTACAACGGGCCGAAGATGTTCCGGCTGGGGCGCATGCCGATCAAGAATGCGACCACCGCACAGAATCATATCGGCAACCTGCTGGCCGGGCATGGCAGCGGGCAGGCCATCCCGCCGGCTACGGTGGACTGGCTGGCGAATTTGCCCGACGAACTGCGGAAGCGTCTGGCGAATACCGGGCTGGTGGAACAGCGCGAACAGTCAGACCGCCCCACCGTGGCCGCGTTCATCGACGGCTACATCGGCGAACGGCTCGATATGAAGGCGTCGAGTCGAACCGTGCTGACCCAAGCCCGCGTGTGGCTCGTGCGCTACCTGGGCGACGGGCGACGAATCGACGCGGTGACTGTGAGTGACGCCGACGGCTACCGGGCGCACATGATCGCCAGCGGGCTGGCCAAGGCGACGATTGCCAAGCGGTGCAAGGGCGCGCGGCAATTCTTCGATGTGGCCAAGCGGCGCGGGCTGATCGAGAACAACCCGTTCGGCCACATCGCGACCGGCTCAACGGGCAACGCGGCCCGCCGGGTATTCGATGACGCCGAAGACGGCGCGGTGTACGTGGTGAACCGCTACCGATCCGCCGGCGTGAATCTGCGGACCCAGCTACAGCGGTACATCGAACAGGCAGGCGTCAAGCCGTGGGCGAAGTTGTGGCAGAACTTGCGGGCGAGCCGGGCAACGGAACTGGCCGACAGTTTCCCGTCACACGTCTGCGCTGCGTGGCTGGGGCACACCGAAGCGGTGGCCGATGGGTTCTACCGCACCGTGACCGATTCACACTTCGCCCGCGCCACCGAACAGGCGCACCAGCAGGCGCACCAGAATGCGCACCAGCAACCGCCCGCTATGCCGCGCGATGCGGCGCAGCAGCAAGGCGCAATGGCCGTTTCCGGCTCATTGCGCGACATTGCGCCTGACTGCGTGGGTGAATGTGGGCCCGGGAGGATTCGAACCTCCGACCTCACCCTTATCAGGGGTGCGCTCTAAACCAACTGAGCTACGAGCCCGTTCGCAGGCAGACAGTATAACGCATCGGAAACGACCGGCAAGCACCTTGATCGCGATTTGACACACCCCGCGCGGGCCGGTAAATTCAATGATTCGGTGGCCCCCCGCCGAATTCGGGGTGCCGAACCCTGACTGAACCACCAGTATCACACGGAGAGTCACAAGATGGCCATCAAGGTAGGTATCAACGGATTCGGTCGCATCGGGCGACTGGTCTTCCGGGCGGCGCTGGAACAGGGCGACGACATCGAGTTCGTCGGCATCAACGACCTGTTCCCCCCCGAATCGCTGGCATATCTGTTGAAGTACGATTCGATCCACGGCAAGTTCAACGGAACCGTGGAAGCGGCCGACGACTGCATCGTCGTCAACGGCACGAAGATTCCCATCTGTGCCGAGCGTGATCCGGCCAACCTGCCCTGGGGCAAGCTCGGCGCCGAGTTCGTCGTCGAATCGACCGGCCTGTTCACCGACTATGACAACGCCTCGAAGCACCTGACCGCCGGTGCGGCCAAGGTGGTGATTTCCGCGCCCACCAAGAGCCCCGACCAGGTGCCCACCATCGTCCTGGGCGTCAATGAGGACAGCCTCACCGCCGACGCCAAGGTTATCTCCATGGCCTCGTGCACCACCAACTGCCTGGCCCCCATCGCCAAGGTGATCAACGACAACTTCGGTCTGGCCGAAGGCCTGATGACCACCGTCCACGCGATGACCGCCACCCAGCCGACGCAGGACGGCCCGTCGAAGAAGGATCTGCGCGGCGGTCGTGCGGCCAGCGTCAACTGCATCCCCGCTTCCACCGGCGCCGCCAAGGCCGTCGGCCTGGCGCTGCCCGAACTCAAGGGCAAGCTGACCGGCATGGCCTTCCGCATGCCCACCATCGACGTATCCGTGGTCGACCTGACCTTCAAGACCGCCAAGGAAACCAGCTACAAGGCGATCTGCAAGGCGATGAAGGCCGCGGCCGACGGCCCGATGAAGGGCATCCTCGTCTACACCGACGAGCCGGTCGTCTCCAGCGACTTCATCACCGACCCGGCCAGTTCCACCTTCGACGCCGACGCCGGCATCGAACTGAACAGCACCTTCTTCAAGGTGGTCAGTTGGTACGACAACGAATGGGGCTATTCCAACCGCGTGGTCGACCTGATCAAGCACATCAACAAGCTCTAAGCCCCCGCTATCCCCAAAGCCCACGCATGGCCATGCTCACCCTTACCCACAGCCTTGTGGGTGAGGGTGGTTTTGTATCAGTTCCGCCCCATGGACCATTTTGGGTGATGTCGTACCCACCCCGCCAGAGAACCTGCCATCCGGGCCGACCGTCGCGTTTGCGGTTGAGGTCATCGCCGCGTTGGGCGTCGGCCAAGTTGCGCAGTGGCAGCAGTCGCACGGCGATGCTGGACAGCAGCGCCGCCAGCGTCGAATGCTGTACCGGGCCACACTTGTCGCCACCCGGCCACAACGCGGTGATCCGACTCAACGCTCATATGGCTGAGCCACATGACGCTTGACAATCAAGACCATCGCTCACCCCATTGATGGGTCAGGGTGAGCGCCGCCATGGGTGGGCTTTGGGGGTCCGGTGATGTGACGCTGGTTTAGCGTTTGGAGAACTGGAAGCGGCGGCGGGCGCCGGGCTGGCCGTACTTCTTGCGTTCGACCTTGCGGGCGTCGGTGGTGAGGAAGCCGGTGTCGCGCAGGGCGTGTTCGAGGGTCGGGTCGTACTTCTTCAGGGCGCGGGACAGTCCGAGCCGGGCGGCACCGGCCTGGCCGCTGGGGCCACCGCCGCGGACGGTCACCTTCACGTCGACTTGCCCCTTGGTGTCGGTCGCTTCCAGCGGGGCGAGCATGTCGTTGCGGTCGCGCTGCTGGTTGAAAAACGTTTCGATGTCGCGGCCGTTGACCGTGTATTTGCCTTCGCCGGGCCGGATGCACACGCGAGCCACGGAAGCCTTGCGTCTTCCGGTGCCGTGAATCCACGCCCCCGGCGGCAGGTCGACCGCGGGCTGGGCGACGGGTTCGATTTCCACGGGGACGGGGGCGTCCGTCTCGACGGGGGTCTCGGCAGTGGGCGTTTGTTGATCGGCCATGGTGTGCGTGAATCCTGTTTCGATCTTGGCGTTCACACGATCATCGGTTCGGGTTGCTGGGCGGCGTGGGGGTGGTCCGGGCCGGCGTAAACTTTCATCTTCTTCATCATCGCCGCGCCCATGGTGGTCTTGGGCAGCATCCGCCGGACGGCCTGCTCCATCACCCGCTCGGGATGCTTTTCGAGCAGTTCCGCATAGCTGACTTCATGCAGCCCGCCCGGATAGCCGGAGTATCGCTTCTCGAACTTCGTGTACGCCTTGTTGCCGGTAAGCTTGATCTTCTCGGCGTTGATGACGATGACGAAGTCGCCGGTGTCGGTGTGGGGGGTGTACTGAGGCTTGTGCTTGCCCATGAGGATGACGGCCACGCGCGAGGCCAACCGGCCCAGCACCTGGTCCGTCGCGTCCACGACGAACCATTGCTGCGGTACGTCGCCCGGCTTGGCAAATGTGGTCTGGCGTTCCATGTTCGATTACTACCTGGGCTACGGCGGTCTATCGCGGCAAAGACCGGACAGTGTAACCGGCCCAGCAGCCCTGTCAAGGCCGATCCGCTTGACAGACCGGTCCAAGCTGATAGACTCACCGCTCGCTTCCCCCCAGGTGCGGAGCCGCCCGTGACGATGCCCCCGGCCAGGCCGGACCAGAGGCGCGGGCAGGTGCAGGCCGGCGGCGTTAACTACAGGCCTGTGCCGCTTCCGTGGAAGCCGCCGCGGACATCGATCCGATCCGTCCCCCCTCGGGACCAGACCGGGATGCCGCGACCGAAAAACCAACGGCCGATCGGCAACCGGACTTGCATCATCAGGCCCATCCGTTCTGGGCCACCCGCCTGCCCATCGACCGCAGAATACGTGAAGCCCGCCTTCGCAACGCGATGCCGGGCTTCGAGTTTCGGATCTATGCCCCAGGCCCGTGGTGTAATGGCAGCACCCGAGTTTTTGGTACTCGTAGTTCAGGTTCGAGTCCTGACGGGCCTGCTTGAGTCGTGGTTTTCGAGTCTTGAGGGATTGTGATGGCTGACCGCGGCCGACACCTCGAAGCGATCATTCTCGCCGCCGGTCAAGGCACGCGCATGAACAGCGACCTGCCGAAGGTCTTGCATGAAGTGGCCGGTCGGCCGATGGTGGCCTGGGTGGCCGAGGCCTGCCGTCGCGCCGGGGCCGGCCGCTGCGTGGTGGTGGTCGGCTACAAGTCCGACCTGGTGCGCGAAGCGCTGGCCAATGCCGATGACGTGGTGTTCGTCGAACAGACCGAGCGGCTGGGTACGGGGCACGCGGCGATGATGGCCGAACCGCTTTACGCCGGCCGCGATGAGTGCGATGTGCTGGTGATCGCCGGCGACATGCCGTTGTTGCGTTCGTCGACACTGGCCCGACTGGTCGATACACACCGCCGCACCGGCGCCGCCGGCAGCATGGCCACCGGGGAACTGGCCGACCCGACCGGTTACGGCCGGATCATCCGCGATAACGACGGCCACTTCCGCGCCATTGTCGAACATAAGGACGCTGCGCCCGAGCAGCGGCACATCCGCGAAGTCAATCCGAGTTGTTACTGCTTCCGCAGCGTCCGGCTGTTCGAGCTGCTCAAACAACTCAAATCAGACAACGCCCAGGGCGAGTATTACATCACCGACATCATGGGCCTGATCCGCGAAGCCGGCGAGCCGGTGGCGGTGGTCAAGGCGATGGGTGAAGACGAAGTGCAGGGCATCAACACGCCCGAGCAACTGGCGGCGGTGGATGCGATGATGCGCGGGCGCCGGTCCGCCGCGCCGGCCGAAACGGCAAACCGCGAAGCTCAACGGGAGACCAACCAATGAGCCAGAGCGACCGGGATGAAATCAGGGTCTTCGCCGGCCGGGCCAGCCGTGACCTGGCCGAACGCCTGTGCGGGCACATCGGCATTCCCCTCGGCCAGGGTCGCACCGATCTGTTTCCCGACGGCGAAGTGCTGGTGAAGATCGAGGAGGACGTGCGCGGGCGCGACTGCTTCGTCGTACAGTCGACCTACAACCCGGTCAACGCGCACCTGATGGAGTTGCTGATCTACATCGACACGTTGCGGCGAGCGTCGGCGAAACGCATCACCGCAGTGATTCCCTACTTCGGCTACGCCCGGCAGGACCGCAAGGACGAAGGGCGCGTGCCCATCACCGCCAAGCTGGTGGCCAACCTCATCACCGCCGCCGGGGTCAACCGGGTGATTACGATCGACCTGCACGCCGCCCAGATTCAGGGGTTCTTCGACATCCCGCTGGATCACCTGGTCGCCGCGCCGGTGATCGTCGACCACATCGAGTCGATCCGCGATGACCTGGGCGAGATCGTGCTCGTTTCGCCGGACGTGGGCAACGTGAAGACGGCCAATGCCTACGCATCGCAGCTCGGCGGGGAACTGGCGATCATCGATAAACGCCGCAAGAGCGGCAGCGAAGTGGAATCGGCCGCCCTGATCGGCGACGTCAAAGGCAAGACGGTGCTGATGGTCGACGACATGATCTCGACCGCCGGCACGATGTGCGAAGCGGCCAAGCTGGTGATGGACAAAGGGGCGAAGGACGTGGTGGCCGCCGCCACGCACCCGGTGCTGGTGGGCCTGGCGATGGAGCGCATCGCCGCCGCCCCGATCAGCCGCCTCATCGTCACCGACACCATTCCCTGCGGCCGGCGCTGCGAACCGATCCAGGACAAGCTCATCACGCTTTCCATCGCCGAACTGGTCGGCGAGGCGATCAGTCGGATCCACGATAACCGCTCGGTCAGTTCGCTGTTCAAGACCGGCAAAGCAACCAAGCGATGAGCAGGCAGGTTGTCAGCCGGCTGAATGCTGATGGCCGAAAGCTGAAAGCGACCCGAAGGAGTCAGACCGATGGCAGGCAAGACCCCCACCCTCCAAGGCCAGATGCGACCACACACCGGCAGCAAGTACGCCGCCCGCACCCGCCGCGCCGGCAAGCTGCCCGCGGTGATCTACGGCCATCAGAAAGACCCAGCCCACGTCGCCCTCGACACCGAGGCCGTCTACGAACTGCTCCACCACGGTGCGCACGTGGTCGAGGTCAGACTCGACGACGGCCAGAGCGAAACCTGCCTGATCAAGGACGTGCAGTACGACTACCTCGGCGACGGCCTGGTGCACGTGGATCTGGCCCGCATCGACTTGTCCGAGGAGGTCACCGTCTGGGTTCCCGTCGCCGTCGCAGGACAGGACGCCTGCACCGCCCTGCAGGAAACCGGAACCTATCTCGATCAGTCCACCACCGACCTGGAAGTGACCTGCCGCGCCGATGCCATTCCCGACTCGGTCACCGTCGACGTGAAGGAACTGGCGATCGGCGACACGATCACCTTGGCCGACCTCACGCTGCCATCAGGCGTGAAATCGACCATGCCCGAAGATACCGTACTTGCCTCGATCCGCGTGGTTCAGGAAGAACCCGAAGAAGAGCAAGCCGAGGTTGAAGAGGTGGCCGAAGGCGCCGAACCGGAAGTCATTACCGAGAAGAAGGAGGAAGATGCCGGAGGCGAAACCCCGCCGGCCAAAAGCGCGTCGTGATCGCCACCCCGCTGCCCCCGGCCGCGTAAGATTCGCGGACGCCCAACATGAAGCTGATCGTCGGTCTAGGCAACCCGGGAAGCGAATACCGCCACACGCGGCACAACGTCGGCTTCATGGTCGTCGATCGCCTGGCCCGGCGGCACCGCCTGACCGGCGCGAAGACGAAGTTCCACGCCGGCGTCATCGAAGGGATCATCGGTTCGCAACGCGTCATGCTGATGCAGCCGACCACCTTCATGAACCGCAGCGGACTGGCCGTCGGCGAAGCGGCCCGGTTCCACAAGCTCGAACCGGAAGACCTGATGGTCATCGTCGACGACACCGCCCTGCCGCTGGGCACGATCCGATTGCGGGCGTCGGGATCGGCGGGTGGGCACAACGGCCTGACCGACGTGCAGCGGACGTTGGGCTCGAGTGACTACGCCCGCCTCCGCGTGGGCATCGGCACCCCGATGATCGCCGGCCGCCGCATCGACCAGGCCGACTACGTCCTCGCCCGCTTCACGGATGAAGAACAGTGCGAACTGGCACGGGTGATGGAACGAAGCTGCGAAGCGATCGAAACCTGGCTCGACCGGGGCATCGACTTCGCCATGACAACCTACAACGTCAGGTCCGAGCCTGACCGACCGGAAACCGACGACGCCCCAAGCGGGCGCCCAACTGAATAACGATCGTTCGGAATTCCGCGGCCGTCGCCCGGGATTCCCAGACCACCGAACGAAGGAGACTTGCGGATGTCCGATAACCAAAACGCCCTGTACGAAGGCCTGTTCCTGATGAACAACGCCATGATCGGCAGCGACCTGACCAAGGCCGTGCAGTTCGTGCGGGGAATTCTCGATCGCGCCTCGGCCGAGGTCGACTCGATCAGCAAATGGGACGACCGCCGCCTGGCCTACGACATCAAGGGCCAGAAGCGCGGGCTGTATTTGCTGGCCTACTTCCATGTGTCCGGCGGACAGATCGCCAACATCGAGCGCGACGTGACGCTCAGCGAACAAGCCCTGCGATGCATGATCATCCGCGCTGACCACGTGGGCGAAGCCGAACTGCAACTCGCCCGCGAGAAGGACGCTGAAACCAGCGACGCGGCGAACCTGACTTCCACGAAGGCCGACGAGCCGGCTTCCGAACCGGCCGAAGCGCCGACCCAGCCCCAGCCCGCCGCCGAAGCCCCGAGCGACGGCGAACAGACCGACGAAAGCTGAAGCCATTGCCCCGACTTCACCTCGCGCCAAGGAGATCGACATGGCCAACTACAACAAGATTCTGCTCATGGGCAACCTGACGCGCGATCCGCAACTGTCCTACCTGCCCAGCAACACACCGGTGGTCGAGTTCGGCCTGGCCGTCAACCGCCGCTTTCGCCGACAGGACGGCGAGCAGGGCGAGGAGACGCTGTTCATCGACTGCCGCGCGTTCGGCCGCACCGCCGAACTGCTCAACCAGTACACCGCCAAGGGCCGGCCGTTGTTCATTGAAGGACGCCTGCAGCTTGACCAGTGGGAAGACAAGCAAAGCGGACAGAAGCGATCGAAGCACCGCGTGTTCGTGGAGAACTTCCAGTTCATCGACAGTCGCGGCGGCGACGGCGACAGCAGCGGCGGCGGCGGTGGAAACTATGGCGGTGGCGGCAGTGGCGGTGGCGGCAGTGGCGGTGGTGGTGGGAACTACGCTGGCGGCGGCGGACCGCAGCGCGGTTCATCGTCCCCGCCGCCGACCGGTGATAGCGCCGACGCCCTCGGCGATGACGACATTCCGTTTTGACCACCGCGAATTGCGTGTTTCAAGTTTCGAGAACCTGCTGGCGTTGTGATCGGCGAATGTTTCGCCGCCGCGGCGCCTAACTCCAAACCCTCTTCCAAGGAGGACACCATGGCTGGACGCAACAACGTCAAACTGCTGCTGCTGGAAAATGTCTACAACCTGGGCATTGTCGGCGATGTGGTCGAGGTCCGCCCCGGTTACGCCCGCAACTACCTGCTGCCCATGGGCCTGGCCACCCAGCCCACCGAAGGCAACATCCAGAAAGTCGAGCAGCGCCGGGCCGCGGTCGAACGCCAGCTTCGCGAAAAGCGTGCCGAACAGGAACGCCTCCTCGAAACGCTCGAAGGCCACGAAATCACCCTCCAACGCTCGGCCAACGCACAGGGCCACCTGTACGGCTCGGTCAGCCAGCACGACATCGCCGAAGCCCTGCGGGCCGAGGGATTCAACATCGAGGATCGCGAGATCCGCATCGGCGAACAGATCAAGTCCCTCGACAGCTACGACATCCCCGTGCAGTTCGATCAGGACCTGCGCGCGACGATCAAGCTGTGGGTGGTCTCCGACAAGCCGGCCGAGGAACTCGATGCCGACGGCAACCCCATCGTCCGCGAAGGCGCAGAAGGCGAACAGGCCCAAGAGGAAAAGGATCCGCTCGCCATGAGCGACGAAGAGCAGGACCGCTTCTACGGCCTGCGATAATGCCCCCGCTTCCCCGCCGGGTGAGGGGCCACCGCCGGCCAGGGCGCCTGTAGATCCGTGCCTCCCCAAAGCGCCCACCCGCCGCCATGATCACCCTTACCCACATCCTTGTGGGCGGCCGAGTGTCGCCGAGACATGCCTTTGCGCTCTAAACAAAACTCCGGATGTCGTCGTGGCTGCGGTTTACGGCCCTTCGGGCCACCCGCCGAGCATGAAAATGGGGCGGGGCGTGGTAGACTGACGCGGTGGAATTGTACTGCTGTTGATCCCTTCGGTCCCCCCTCGCGCCCCCACCTCATAACCCCCGGTGCTGCCAAAACGGGGGCCTCAAATCCGACGAACGCCGCCGAATCCCTCAACCGGGTAGACAGGAAGAAGGCGGCAGGCCCGTGATGCGTTTGAACAGGCGAGAGAAATAGTAGATATCACGGAAGCCCAGCTCGGCCGCCACTTCTCCGACGTTGTAGTGCCCCGTCGCCAGCAGATCGCGAGCCACCTGGATGCGGACCCGATTCTGGTAACGTGTGACCGAGCAGCCGGTCAGTTCCCGAAACAACTGGCGAAATCGCGACTCGCTCAGGCCCGCTTCGGCGGCCAACTCACCCACCGAACGCACCACCCCTTCCTCGCCGTGAATGCGTTCGACGATTGCCTCAAGCCGCGCGGCATGGGGAATGGTTCGCCGCCCGCATTCAGCAACGATCGCATACTGCTGCATCAACAAGACGACCAGCGCCCGACAAGCCATGGCACGGCCGGGTTCACGACCGATCCACTGTCGCTCGAGTTGACCAAACAACTCAACCAGCCGGGCCACGTTATCCAGCCTCAGGCGGCGAGGAAGCTGGGCCAAGGCCTGAGTTGACGCCTCATTGCGAACCTCCAACTCGAACCCGACCGAATAGAACGACCATGGCGCACGCGGATCACTGCGGGCCGAGTGCACCACGCCGCGGGGGAAAAAGAGCATTGTTCCCCGGGTTACCTCGAAACGTTGATTTTCGCACTCATACCAAGCCCGGCCATCCGTGGCCAGGACGAGTATCGCGCAGCGCGGGTTGGCCAGGTTCTTGATCGACCAGCCGACAGGGCGATGGCGGTGGATCAGAAAATCAATGTTCGTGATGTCCACGTCATAGCGATCCTGAGGAGGCGCTGCGGGTTGGAGTTGTCCGGAGTGCCTTGCCATATCGCTGCAGCATAGCCGCCCAGTCACATCGTGCAAAGAAGCCCCTCCTCCGGCTGTGTGGCGCTGTGCCTTCAGCGGCCGAATCGCGACGCGGTTGCTGAATCGGGGCAGGTGGAGTATAACTTGGCGTCTGCTATAGTCAGGGGTCACCCCTCAAACATTGCGACAGACGCAAGGAGCCATTGTGAGCGTAAGTATGGAAAACGGCAGGTATTTATTCACGAGCGAGTCGGTTTCGATGGGCCACCCGGACAAGGTGAGCGACCAGATTTCCGACGCCGTGCTGGACAGTCTGCTCAGCGTGGATCCGAAGGCCCGCGTGGCCTGCGAGACGCTGTGCACCACGGGCCTGGTGCTCGTGGCGGGGGAGGTGACGGTTCATAACGAACAGGCGACCAAGGCGCTGAACGATGTGGAAGACACGGCCCGGCAAGTGATCCGGGAGATCGGCTACACCGAGCCGGAGATGCGATTCGACGCCGACAGTTGCGCCGTCCTCCGCACGCTGCATTCGCAGTCGGAAGACATCGCAATGGGCGTGGACAAGGAAGGCGCCGGGGATCAGGGAATGATGTTCGGCTTCGCCTGCCGGGAGACGCCGCAGCTCATGCCGTTGCCGATCCAGTTGGCCCACGCGCTGATGGATCAGCACGTCAAGGTTCGCCGCAACAACCGCCTCAAGGGCCTGCGCCCGGACGCCAAGAGCCAGGTGACGGTGGAGTACGACGGCCTGAAGCCCGTGCGGGTGCACACGGTGGTGCTGTCGACGCAGCATCATTCGATGTGGAACGGCAAGAAGAAGCAGGCGGAACTGAAGAAGGAGGTAACAAAGAAGATCATCGAGCCGGTCATGCCCAAGCGGCTATGGGACGGCAAGGCGATCATTCACGTGAACCCGACGGGCCAGTTCGAGATCGGCGGACCGCACGGCGACACGGGTCTGACGGGACGGAAGATCATCGTGGACACCTACGGGGGTCGGGGCCGTCACGGCGGCGGCGCGTTCAGCGGTAAGGACCCGACGAAGGTGGACCGTTCGGCAACGTACATGGCGCGTTACGTGGCGAAGAACGTGGTGGCGGCGAAGCTGGCCGACATCTGCGAGGTGCAGTTGAGCTATGCGATCGGCGTGGCCGAGCCGGTCAGCGTGCACGTCGACTGCTTCGGCACGGAGAAGATCGACACGGCCAAGATCAGCAAACTGGTGCGAGAGCACTTTCAACTGACGCCGCGCGGCATCATCAAAATGCTCGATCTGCGCAAACCGATTTACCGTCACACGGCCTACCACGGTCATTTCGGCAAGAAGCAGTTCAGTTGGGAGCAGACGGACATCGCGCCCAAGCTCGCGAAGGCGGCGGGTCTGAAATAGGTAGGCCCAACGGCGTCGGCGAGGGCCTCGGCGGCGTCGCGTGTGCGTATGGAAATCAAGAAGGGCATCGCGGTTTCGCCCGGTGTGGCCATTTATCCGGCCGTCGTCATCGACGCCGAGCATATTCGTGTCCCTCGCCGGACGGTCGAACACGCCGAACTGCCCCACCAGCACGAGCGGGTCGACCACGCCTTGCGCCTGGCGCGGATGGAAGTGGAATCGTTGCGCGACCAGGTCTCCAGCGAACTGGGCCCTGAGCCGGCCAAAATCTTCGGCTTCCACCTGGGCATGTTGCACGACCAGAGCCTGGTCGATCAGATTCACAGCCTGGTCGACACGGAAGCGGTCAGCGCCGAATTCGCCGTCTCGTCGGTGCTGCGCGAGATCGGCAAGACGTTCCTCGCCCAGACGAACCCGCTGTTCCGCGAGCGGGTGGCCGACGTGTGGGACCTGGAAAGGCGGGTGCTGCGTCAACTGCTCGACGAGGTGCGTCACGAGATGGAGCACCTCAAGCACGACGCAGTGATCGTGGCCCACGACCTGACGCCATCGCAGACCGCCTCGCTCGACCGCACCCACGTGCGGGCGCTGGTCACCGACGCCGGAGGCCGCACCAGCCACACCGCCATCGTCGCCCGCGCCCTGGGCATCCCCGCGGTGGTCGGACTCGAAGACGCCAGCGCCGAGGTGTCGGCCAACGACATGGTCATCGTCGACGGCAACCGCGGATTGCTGATCATCCGGCCCGACGTGGCACAACTCGAGGAATACCGCCAGTACCTCGAACGCTTCCGCGAATTCGAGCATTCGCTCGACGCGTTGCGCGACCTGCCGGCCGAGACCACCGACGGCGTGGCGATTGATCTGTTGGCCAACATCGAGTTCCCCGACGAGATCGACGTCGCGTTGGCCAAGGGCGCGATCGGCATCGGGCTTTACCGCACGGAGTTCCTGTTTCTGTCCCAGGAAACCGAACCGGACGAGGACGAACAGTACCGGGCGTTCCGGCGGGCGCTGGAATTGCTGGACGGCCGGCCGATCACCATCCGCACGCTGGACCTGGGGGCGGACAAGTTCACGCAGGCCCGCATTGCCGAGCCGGAGCGAAACCCGTTTCTCGGCTGCCGGTCGATCCGTCTGTGCCTGCAGGATCTGGCCATGTTCCGCACGCACCTGCGGGCGATTCTCCGCGCCAGCGCCCACGGCAAGGTGAAGATCATGTTCCCGCTGGTGACCAACACCATGGAACTGCGGCAGGCGCGAATGATCCTCAACGACGTGATGGAAGACCTCCAGGACCAGGACATTCCGTTCGACGAGGACATGCCGGTGGGCATCATGATCGAGGTTCCCGCGGCGGCGCTGATGGCCAAGGTGTTCACCCAGGAAGTGGACTTTTTCTCCATCGGGACCAACGACCTGATTCAATACACGCTGGCGGTGGACCGATCGAATGAACGGGTGGCGAACCTGTATTCGCCGGCCCACCCGGCGGTGGTGATGCTGATCAAAGACGTGATCCGCGCCGGGCGTCAGCGCGGCGTGGACGTGACGTGCTGCGGCGAGATGGCCGGCGACGTCGAGTTCGTCATGCTCCTGCTGGGCATGGGACTCCGCCGCCTGTCCATGACCCCGCAGTCGATACCGGAAGTGAAGAAACTGGTGCGCTCGGTGTCCATGGACGACTGCAAGCGCGTCGCCCGCCGGGCCGCCAGTTACGATTCCGACCGCCAGGTGGTCAACTACCTGCGGGAGGAAACGCGAAAGATCATCCCCGAGGCGTTCGATGGACGTTCCATCGGTTGACCGGCCCGCGGCGCCGCGCCGCACCGCGCCACGATGTAGGCCCCGGGCAAACGAACCGCACGAATCGCCGGCTGCTCCCGCGAAAACGGTTGACGCCCGGCGATTCACCACGCCAACCGCGCCGCACCGGCCGACCCCACGCCGGAACCGCGCCGACACGTGAGCCACAGGATCGCCTTTCATGACAAAACGGGACATGCTCATCAACTACGTTCCCGGCGAGGAATGTCGTATCGCCATCGTCGAGAACAACCGACTCGAAGAACTCTACACCGAACGCGCCAGCGACGACCTGCACGTCGGCAACATCTACCGCGGCAAGATCACCAACGTCGAACCGTCCATCCAGGCGGCGTTCGTCGACTTCAGCCTCGAGCGCAACGGGTTCCTGCACATCAGCGATCTGCACCCGCGCTACTTTCCCGGCGACAAGGAGGCGACCGAACGCGTGGGCATGAAGACCCCCCGCCGCAACCGACCGCCCATCCAGCAATGCTTCAAACGCGGCCAGGAAGTGCTCGTCCAGGTGCTCAAGGAAGGCATCGGCACCAAGGGCCCCACCCTCACCAGTTACCTGTCCATCCCCGGCCGGTTCCTGGTGATGATGCCCGGCATGGAACGCCACGGCGTCAGCCGCAAGGTCGAAGACGAAGACCAGCGCCGCGAGATGCGCAAAATTCTCGATGAGCTCGATCCGCCGGACGAGTTCGGCTTCATCGTGCGCACCGCGGGCATCGGCCGCACCAAGACCGAACTCAAACGCGACCTGGCCTACCTGATCCGGCTCTGGAAGAGCATCGAGCGGCGCATGAAAAGCGGCAGCGGTCCGGCGGAACTGTACACCGAGAGCGACCTGGTCATCCGAACCATCCGCGATGTGCTGACCAATGACGTAAATCGCATCGTCGTCGACAACGAAGCCGCCGCCGAACGCGCCCGCGAATTCCTGCGGATCGCCATGCCGCGCGGATCGACCAAGGTGATTCACTACGACGAGCCGAACCCCATTTTCGACGCGTTCGGCGTGGAGCGGCAGATCGAATCGGTCAACGCCCGCAGCGTGCCGCTGAAATGCGGCGGGTCGCTGGTGTTCGACCAGACCGAGGCGCTGGTGGCCATCGACGTCAACAGCGGCAAGTTCCGCGACAACCGCGATGCCGAATCGACCGCCTACCAGACCAACGTCGAGGCCGTCGACGAGATCGCCCGCCAGCTCCGCCTGCGCGACCTGGGCGGCGTGCTGGTGCTGGACCTGATCGACATGTACATGGCCAAGCACCGTCGGGCCATCGAGAAGCGCTTCCGTGACAACCTCCGCGCCGACCGCGCCCGCACGAAGATCACCAGCATCAACGAACTGGGCCTGCTGTCGATGACCCGCCAGCGAATGCGCCCGTCGCTCAAGACCAGCCTCTACCGCGAATGCCCGACCTGTCACGGGGCCGGGGTGGTGCGGTCGGCCGAGTCGGTGGTTATCGAGATCATGCGCGAACTGGCCGGCGTGCTGTCCAGCCCCACCGTTCACCGCGTGGAGTTGCGCATTCATCCCGAAGCCATCGGCGCCCTGGCCACCCGCAAAAAGCGGGCCCTCGTACGGCTGGAAGAGCAACTCGAGAAGTCCATCGAAGTCGTCGCCGACGATTCACTGGCCATCGACCGCTTCACGCTGATCGGCTACGACCAGCGCAACGTCAAGCTCGACATCGAGAAGCTGCCCCGCCCCAAGCCGCCATCGTTCCGCGAAGAAGGCGATGCCGACGACAAGGGAAGATCCAGGGACGAGGACAAGTCGGACAGAAGGGACGAAGCGACCGGGAAGGCGGACAAATCGCCGGACGATTCCTCCGACGACCCGAAACCCGTGAAGCGCAAGCGCCGACGCCGACGCCGCTCGAAGAAGAAGCCCGACGGCGACCCGACCGACGAAGCCAAGACCATGGACGATCCGAAGGAATCGGCCCCGTCCGACAAGGCTGACAAGTCCGAATCGCCCGACGATGATTCGAAGGACAAGCCCGACGGCTCGGCCGGGAAGGAGGCCGGCGAAGCCAGGCCCAAGCGCCGCCGACGCCGGCGCCGCTCGTCGAAGAGCAAAGCCGATCAGGACAAGAGCAAGGACCGCGCCGACGAATCGAAAGCCGAATGACCCAGGGCCCGGCACAATCCGAAGCGAAACGGCTGATTCTGCTGGGTTCGACCGGCAGCATCGGGCGGCAGACGCTTGAGTGCGTGGCCAACCTCGGCGACGCCTACCGCGTGGTGGGGCTGGCGGCCGGCTCGAAGGCCGATCAGGTGATCGGCCAGGCCCGGCGTTTCGGGGTGGGGCACGTGGCGATCGCCGATCCGGCCTGCGCGGAGGCGGCCCGCGCCGCCCTGCCCGAGGCGCAGGTGTTTGCCGGCGACGACGCGGCAGAGACACTCCTCGACGCCGTCGAGGCCGACATGATCGTCACCGCGGTGGTCGGGGCGGTGGGTTTGCCGGCGACGCTGAAGGCGATTGAGCGCGGCATGACGATCGGTCTGGCGAATAAAGAAACGCTGGTGGCGGCGGGCGAGTTGGTCATGCCGATGGCGCGCAAGCACGGCGTGCCGCTGCTGCCGATCGACTCGGAACACTCGGCCATCTTCCAATGCCTGCAAGGGTCGCACCACGGGGACGTGAAGCGCATCGTGCTCACGGCGTCCGGCGGGCCGTTCCGCAACGCCACCCGCGCCCAGATCGACGCGGCCACCGTCGACGAAGCGCTCAACCATCCGACCTGGAACATGGGGCCGAAGATCACCATCGACTCGGCCACGATGATGAACAAGGCGCTGGAGATCATCGAAGCGCACTGGCTGTTCGGCCTGGACGCCGACCGCATCGAGGTGATTATTCATCCCCAGTCGATCGCGCACAGCTTCGTGGAATTCGAGGATCATTCGATTCTGGCCCAACTCGGCACGCCGGACATGCGCACGCCGATCCAGTACGCCCTGACCTACCCGGCGCGGATGAACGGTTGCAGCCAACCGCTGGACTGGTCGACCATGGGCACGCTGGAGTTCAGCCCGCCGGACCACGCGCGATTTCCGTCGCTGGGCCTGGCGTATCGGGCGATCCGGGCCGGGGGCACGGCGGGCGCGGTGCTCAACGCGGCGAACGAGGCGGCGGTGGCCGCGTTCCTCGACCGACGAATCCGGTTCGTCGAGATCGTGCCACTGGTCGAAGGCGCGATGGACGCGGTGCCGCCGCGTCCGGTGACCGACCTGGCCGCCGTCCAGGAAGCCGACCACGCCGCCCGGCGCCACGTCGCCGAACGGACGGAATGATCACCAAGGGCGCGAAGACGCAAAGCCGCGGAGGAAATCATCGGTTTTCACTTTGTGTCTTCGCGGCTGGGCGCCCATTGTGATGGTTCGCCCGCATCACCGGCAAACCGCTGAGGTGATTCGGGCGTATGGGCTGGATAGGCTTAGCCGTCTGACCGATAAACGGAGCAATGATGCATCAGATGATCCTCGCACAACTGACCGGCCCGATACCGTTTGCCCTGCTGGTGGTGGGCCTGGGCTTCATCATTTTCATTCACGAACTGGGCCACTTCCTGGTGGCCAAGATGGTCGGCATCAAGGTCGACCAGTTCGCCATCGGGTTCGGCCACGCGCTGGTATCGTGGCGCAAGGGCATCGGTTTTCGTCCCGGATCGACGGAGCCGGAAATGCGCAAGCGCCTCGCCGGCGGCGCCAGGGAGACCGACTTCGGCGAGACCGAATATCGGCTCAACTGGATGCCGCTGGGCGGATACGTGAAGATGCTCGGCCAGGACGACATGGACCCGGCCAAGCTGAGCGACAATCCCCGCGCCTACAACCGCAAGTCCATCTCGGCCCGCGTGGCCGTCATCAGCGCCGGCGTGATCATGAACGTGATCTTCGGCGCGATCTTCTTCATCGTCGCCTTCTATCCGTTCCACGACCAGTGGGGCGTGCAGGCGCCGCCGGCCGTGGTCGGTGGCGTGGTGCCCGACTCCCCCGCCGCCACCACCCCCGCCGAGAACGATCCCGACGCGATCGGCCTGCGGCCCGGCGACCGCATCGTCGGCCTCAAGGGCGGCGACCGGCCCAGCGACTTCAGCGAAGTCCGCATCAACACCGCGCTGTCCCATCCTGACTATCCCATTGAACTGCACATCGAGCGGCCGGCGTTCGGCGATCAGCCGGCCCGCGAACTGATGTTCAACATCAAGACCATCAGCGATCCGCAACTGGACCTGCCGTACCTCGGCATCAGCCCGCCGTCGAAGCTGCAACTGCCCGATCTGCCGAAGAACAAGGAAGCCGCGGAGAGCACCGGCGCCGCGATCAAGGCGATCGACGAAGACCTCGAACCCGGCATGACGCTGACCGCGGTGAACGGCCGACCGGTCGAGCATCACTGGCAGTACCTGCTGATGCTGCGGGAGGCCGAGGGACGGCAGGTCACGGTCACCTTCACCGGCGATACCGGGGCGACGACCGAGGTGCGGCTCGAACCGTCCTCGCAACTGCAAGTCGCCGAGCAGCCGGCGCCGTGGATGGACGCCGAGCCGAAGACCGAACCCGTGCCGCACCTGGCGGGCCTGGTTCCACCGGTGAGGCTGAGCCCGATTCCCGACCGCCCCGCCGCGGGCAAGGTGCAGGCGGGGGATCTGGTGGTATCGGTCAACGGCCAGAGGTGGCCGACCATGCAGCGGTTCGTTCACGTGGTGGCCCACGCCACGGGCGACGTGGACCTGGTGCTGCTGCGCGACGGGGAGCGGGTGGAGGTGACGATCACGCCGGAGCGAAGCTGGTGGCCGTGGGCCTCGCCGAAAATCGGCGTCGGCCTGGGTTGGGCGACCGACACGACGGTGATCGCCCGCGCCCTGCCGGACAGTCCCGCGGCCCGTCTGGATCTGTTGGCCGGCACGCAGGTCAAGGCGATCGGCGGTCAGGCGGTGTCGGACTACTCGGACATGCGCCGCGCGCTGGCCGGTCGGGACGGCGATGCGGTGGAGTTGGCGGTCGCGCTACCGGTGGCCGGGGGCGTGGACGAGTCGGCGACGCTGACTCTGGACGAGAAGACGGCGGCGGGGCTGGCGCAGTTGCGATGGGGCGATCCGATCGGGTTGTTCGAGCCGCTGCGCGTTCTGCAACAGGCCGATTCGGTCGGCGGCGCCATCGCCATCGGATTGGACAAGACCTGGCTGTTCATGAAGCAGGTGTACGTGACGCTGGCGCGTCTGGCGCAGGGGTCGGTGAAGGCTTCGCACCTCAGCGGGCCGGTGGGCATCGTGCACGGCGGAT
>CAYNCM010000032.1:0-12796 GCA_964395825.1 uncultured Planctomycetaceae bacterium | reverse complement strand
CCTCGGAGGGCGTGCCGTACCTGCTGTATTTCCTGGGCCTGCTGAGCGTGAACCTGGCGGTGATCAACTTCCTGCCGCTGCCGATTGTCGACGGCGGTCACTTCGTGCTGTTGATGATCGAGAAGCTGCGCGGCAAGCCCGTGCCGGTGAAGGTTCAATCGGCCATCACCTGGGTCGGGCTGATCCTGCTGGGCACGCTGGTGATCTTTCTGACCTTCAATGACATTCAGCGCATCGCGGGGGGATAGTTCGGCGTTCTCCGTCCCTGTAAAAAAGGGCCGGCGCGCGGTTCGTGGCGTGAGGGGATCCGAACCCGCGCTGCGCTTCGGTCCGGCGTGGCCCACGGTCTGACGGGTCCGCCTCACATATTCCACCAGTTCAGGTCGATCTGCGGGAAGATGACATCGTGGATGTCGGCATCGGCGATTTCGTGCCTTTCGACTTCGGTCAGCTTGCCAAGGTAGGCTGAATCTTCGTTGACCTTCTCGGCCAGGTCGAGCAGCGTCTCGAAGCGGGCCACGTGCAGCATGAATCGCTTGATGCCGTAGTCGATCGCCTGCCCGCGCGTGATGACGAACGGCCAGTCGCTGGCCTGAAGCAGCAGCAGCTCCCGCGCCGCCTTCTCCAGCAGCTTCTTCACCTCCGGCTTGTCCCGCCAGGGCAACTGGAACGTCAGTTTGCCGAAGTTCGCCTCGCAGCGGTATTCGATGTCCCACATCCAGTTGATCTTCTCGTTGGACCACACGCGGTGGTCGCCCTGTTCACCCCACGAACCCTCCGGCAGGCTGACGGTCTTGTCCGGCGGGCGATCAGCGAGGAACTGCTCGGTGGTGGTCAGCTCGATGTCCGGATCGGCGTTGAGGGTGAGCATCACGTCGCGCAGGAACTGCGGCCCCTCGAACCACCAGTGACCGAACAGTTCGGCGTCAAAGGTGGCGGTGACCACGCCGTGCCGCCCGGTGCGGTGGTGATACGCCCACAGTCGCTGCTTGACGGTGTCGCAGAAGTGCGTGGCGTGCTCGTGCACTTTGGCCTTGATGTCATCGGGATAGTAGGGGTCCTTGCCGCCGAGGTCGACGCCCTTGCCGGTGACCTTCCAGTAGCGCAGGCCGCGACGTTCGCCGTGCTTCTTGTGGAACTCCATGTAGACGCCGTCGGCCGGATAGCCGATCGTCCCGCTCCAGACCCGCTCGCAGACCTGTGGATCGCGGGCGAAGGCGGCGACGCGCCCGGGGTCCGTGCCATCGCTGTTGACCGCGTGCGGTTCGTTCACCGAGCGCCAACCGCGGTTGGGATACCGCCCCGCTTCCTCCCAGCCGATCTTCTGCCACTGGCCCTCGTTGAACACCAGTTCGCTGCGGCTGTTTTCGATCAGGTGATTCTCGACGAAGAAATGCGTGATGGTCTCGTCAGCCACCAGATGCTCGATGCCGATGCGGCGATCCTTGCCCGCCCAATCGATCGGCGGACTCCACGCCCCGCCCGGCCGATACGCGCATTCCGGCAGCCACATGCCCGTCGGCTTCAAACCCAGAATGCGATGCGAACTGGCCAGCCCCGCCCGAAGCTGCGCCCGGATCGAGGCGTCCTCGTACAGCAGCGGCAGGTAGCCGTGCGTGGCGCAACCGGTCAACACCTGGATCAGCCCGCCCTTCGCCCGCTCGGCGTAAGCGCCGGGAATGTCGCGGTTCATCTGGGCGAACTGCTCGGCAAGCTTCGTGAACCTCTCCTGCCACCACTGGGTCAGGTAGACCAGGTGCCCGTTGTGGTCGCGTTCGAAATCTTCGCGGTCGGCGCGGGTGCGTTCGATGCGGTCCTGCAGGTAGTGCTCGAAGCCCTTTTTGAAATCATCGTGGGCCAGTTGCTCCAGCAGCACGGGCGTCAGGCCCACCGTCATCCGCGGCTGGGCGTCGAAGAACACGCACTCGTCGATGGCGGCGAGGATGGGCAGGTAGGTTTCAGCGGCGGCTTCGTAGAGCCAGTCCTCGCCGTGTGGCCAGACGCCGTGCCGAAGCACGTACGGCAGATGCCCGTGCAATACCAGTGCGAAACTTCCAATGGCCATAAGGATCCATCCCTGATCGTGATCGTCGGCGCCATCCTAACCGGTTCCCGCGGGATCCGCACATGGCCGATCGCGACCCGAGCGACGAAGCGCCCACCCATGGGCTTGGGGGATGAACACAGGGAACCCTCGCCGACCTCACCCCTGCCCGGTCTGCGTGGCCGGCTTCTGAAGGGCGTATTCGAGGCTGTACGCTTCGCCGTCAAATTCGGTCTTGACCGGGTAGCCGGAGTTGTGGAACACCGCGAGCATGGGTTTGTTCTCCGGCAACACCTTGGCGTAGAACATCTTGACGCCGCGGTTGGCCGCGATCTGCGAGATGTACTTCAGCAGAAACGTGCCCATGCCCTTGAGCTGCCATTCGTCCTGAACGATGAACGCGACCTCGGCCGCTTGCGTCTTGGGATCGAGGAAATACTGGGCGATGGCGACGATCTGCTCCTCGCCGGCCGGCCCGGGCACCACGCCCACGATCGCCAGGTTCTGCTGGTAGTCGATGTTCGTAAGCTGCTGCACGTTGCGGTGCGGGAAGGCCATCGTGTGGGTGAAGAACCGCGAATGCAGCGAATCGCTGCTCAGCGAATACAGCATCTCCGACAGCGCCTCTTCATCGGTCGGCTTGACCGGGCGGAAGAAGATCTCCGTCCCGTCGCGCAGGACTTCGTAGCGTTCGAGATGCTCGGGATAGCTCGCCTCGCTGAATGCCACTTCGAGCAGGTCTTCGGGAATCAGCTTGCGGGCCTTGGCCTGCTGGACGAGCTGCTTGCGGAACTTCGGATGGGCAATGCTGATCAGGGCCACCGCCCGTTCGCGCACGCTCTTGCCGTGCAGGTAGGCGATGCCGTATTCGGTGACCACGTAATGCACGTCGGCCCGGGTGGTGACCACCCCTGCGCCTTCACTGAGGTTGCAGACGACGCGGCTGACCGTATCGTTCCTGGCCGTGGACGGCAAAGCGATAATCGCCTTGCCCCCGCGGCTGCGGGCGGCGCGGCGGATGAAATCCACCTCCCCGCCGAATCCGCTGTAAAACCGATCGCCGATCGAATCGGCGCACACCTGCCCGGTCAGGTCAACCTCCAGGCCCACGTTGATCGCCACCATCTTCTCGTGCTGGTCGATCACGTGCGGATCGTTGACGTATTCGGTGGGATGAAACTCGAACAGCGGGTTGTTGTCGATGTAGTCATACAGCTTCCGCGATCCCATGCAGAAACTGGCGGTGATGCGCCCGCGGTTGATCGTTTTCTTCTTGCAGGAAATCGCCCCGCATTCAATCAGCTCGATCACCCAGTCGCCGAACATCTCGGTGTGCACGCCCAGGTCCTTCTTCTCGTGCAGAAATTCGGCGACGGCCTGGGGAATGTTGCCGATGCCGAACTCGATCGTGCTGCCGTCTTCGACCAGGCGGGCAACGTTCTGACCGATGCGGCGAATATCGTCGTCGAGCTTCGGCGGTTCGATCTCGAAAATCGGCTCGTCGTGCGGCACCAGCAGATCGACGTTGTTCACGTGGATGAATGCATCGCCGAGCGTGCGGGGCATGTACTGGTTGACCTGGGCGACGACGAACTTGGCGTTGGTGGCCGCGGCCTTGACGATGTCGACCGACACCCCCAGGCTGCACAGCCCGTTGTGGTCCGGCGGGCTGACCATGATCAGGGCCACGTCGAGGGGGATGCGGCCTTCGGCGAACTCGCGCGGAATCTCGGACAGGAAGATGGGGGTGTAATCGCCGATCCCTTCGTTCACCGCGTCGCGCACGTTCTCGGAGATGAAGAACGTGTTCATGCGGAACTTGTCGCGGAGCTTCGCCTGCGCGTAGGGCGCTTCGCCCATGGTCAGCAGGTGAACCACGTCGCAGTCGGTCAACTGATCGGAATGGCTGACCAGCGCCTGGACCAGAAACTGCGGCGAACCGCAACCGGTGCCGATGAAGATGGTATTGCCCGGCCGGATCAGCTTGATCGCCGCCCCCACCGTGCCGATCCGGTCCTGATAGGCCTTTTTCCAGTCAAAGTCGGTCATGATCGTTGATCCGTGAATCTGTGGATCCGTTCATCCGGGGTGTCCGAAGATGGGCTGGGCGCTGGCCGTGGCGGGTAGCGACTGCAGCCGTGGTTCAGTTCATTCACGCTCGAAGGAGCCCGATACCGGTCACGGATATTGTGCTTCGAGCTGCGCGTTCCGTATCCTTCAGCGACGTTGTCGGTGACCGACGGGGCTGCACGCCGAATCGGCGGCCCCAACACGAGTTTCTGCATCTCCGTCCGTTGCTTCACGAGCTTCCAGAACCTCCGCCGCAGGTTGTGAGCTTCCTGACACACCGTCCGATCGTCGCATTCACGAAGCATCGATCATTTCCGCCATGCATCACCGGATGGACGGCATGACGGGTTCACGCCTCTTCGACGCTGATGCGGGCGTCGACCGCAATGGGGGTGGTTCCGGGCGGGCCGACGACGAACGGGTTGATGTCCATTTCCTGAATCTGGGGAAACTCGGTGACCAGTTGGCTCAACCGCTGCAGGGCCTCGGCCAGGGCGTCCAGGTCCACGCCTTCCTGTCCCCGCACGCCCTGGAGCATTTTATAGGTCTTGGTGGACGCGAGCATGTTGCGGGCTTCGTCGCTGGTGATGGGGGCAAGATGGAACGCCACGTCCTTGAGCACCTCGACGAAGATGCCGCCCATGCCGAACATCATCAGCGGTCCGAACCGCGGGTCGCGGTTCATGCCGAGGATGACCTCCTGGCCCTGCTTGCACATCTCCTGCACGAGCACGCCGAGGATCGACGCCTCAGGCATCTTCTTCGGAATGCGGTACATCATCAAATCGAACGCGTCCATCACTTCCTGCCGGGTGTGCAGGCCGACCTTCACCCCGCCCACGTCCGACTTGTGCACGATATCCGGCGACCAGATTTTCATCACCACCGGAAAACCGAGTTGCTCGGCGATGCTGGCGGCGTGCTCGGCGGTGGTGGCGATCGCCCCCTTGGGCGTGACGAAGCCGTAGGCCTCGAGGATTTCCTTCGATTCCATCTCGCCGACTTCGCGCATCTTGCGGCGGAGGTGGCGATCGACAATGCGCTCCACGCGGTGGCGGTTGACCGGGAACAGCTTGACCACGCGCTTGGGCCGATTGCGCCAGGCGACGTAATCGGACATCGCGCGGATCACGCCGACCGCCGCCTCGGGCGAATCGTACTGCGGAATGCGGGCGGCGCGCAGCACGGCCTTGCCGTCGGCCACCAGGTCGGCGCCCATGAAGCAGGCCAGCAGCGGCTTGCCCGGACGCTGTTCGAGCACCCGCACCGTCGCCTCGGCCGTGTCCTTCGACTGCGTCATCGCCTGCGGCGTGAGCAGCAGCAGAATCGTGTGCACGTTCGGATCGTCCATCACCACGTCGATGGCCTGCTCGTAGCGGTCGGCCAGCGCATCGCCCAGCACGTCCACGGGGTTGTGAATGTTCGCCGCGGCGGGCAGGAACGCGCCCAGTCGCTTTTCCGTTTCGTCGGTCAGTTCGGCGAAGGTCAGCCCCGCGCGCTCCACGGCATCGGCGGCCATGATGCCCGGCCCGCCGGCGTTGGTGATGACCGCCACGCCCGGCCCCTCGGGCAGCGGCAGGTTGGCGAACGCCTGAGCGTAGTGGAACTGTGAAGCGATCGAATCACAACGAATCACCCCCGCCCGCTCGAACGCCGTCTCATAGGGCATGTCCCCGCCGGCCAGGGAACCGGTGTGGCTGCTGGCCGCCTTGCCCCCGGCGCTCGTGCCCCCGCTTTTCATCAGAAGGATCGGCTTGTCGTGGCTGATGCGTTCAGCCATGCGGACGAAGGCATCGCCGTTGTCGATGCTTTCGAGGTATCCGGCGATCACGCGCGTGTTGGGGTCTTCGCCCAGCGCCTCGATCACGTCCAGTTCACCCACGTCGGACTTGTTGCCGATGCTGAACAGGGCGCTGAAGCCGATGTCGTTGGCCGTGGCGATGTCGAGGATCGCCGCCAGCAGCGCCCCGGACTGGCTGATGTAGCCGATGCCGCCGGCGGTGGGCATGTCGCCGCCGAACGAAGCGTTGACCTTGCTGGCAGGCACGATCACGCCCAGGCAGTTCGGGCCGATCACGCGCATGCCGGCCGACCTGGCGATGCGAACGACTTCCTTCTCCAGTTGGGCCCCCGCTTCGCCCACTTCCTTGAACCCCGCGGTGATGATGATAACGCTTTTGACGCCGATCGAGGCGCACTGGGTCATCACCTCGGCCACGAACTTCGCCGGAATGACGATCACCACCAGGTCCGGCACTTCGCCAATCGACTTGAGATCGGCATAACACTTGTGGCCTTCCAGTTCGTTGGCCTTGGGGTTGACCGGGAAGATCCTCCCTTCGTAGCCCGCCTTGTTCATGTTGGCCAGGATCTCGTAGCCGACCTTGCCGCGGGTGCCCGAGGCGCCCACGATGGCCACGGATTTCGGGCTGAAGAAGCCATCAAGACTCATCGCTGTGTTGCCTTTCCGGAAAGCGAATCAGGCGGGTCGAGTGAAGACCCGTTATGGTAGCACCTGACCGAACGAATGCAATCAAAACGCCGCCCCGAAGACGCTCACAGCGCCAAGTCGCTGGCAAACGCCGTCAGGTCGGCGATGACGCGATCGGCGCCGGCAGCGCGGAGGGTCGGTTCGTCGAAGTTGGTCCGCACCGCGACGCAGGGACAGCCGGCGGCTTGGGCGGCCTTCACGCCGCTGGGGGTGTCTTCGACCACCACGCACTGATCGGGCGGCAGGTCGAGGCGCCCGGCGGCGACAAGAAACAGGTCCGGCGCGGGTTTCTTGCGTTGCACGTCGCGGGCTGAAACCAGCGCGGCAAACGACTCGGGGCGAATGCCGATCACGCGCAGGTTGCCTTCCAGCTTCCGCGGGTCGCTGCTGGTGGCCACGGCCCGCTTGAGTCCGCGCCGGCCGGCGGTTTCGATCAGTGCCACCGCGCCGGGCAACGGTTTCATCTGGCCTTCGATCAAGCGGAAGTACGCCTCGAAGAACGCCGCCATCAGGTCATCGCGGTCGACCCGGACACCGGCATCTTCCGGCGGGCCGCTGATGAATTCGGTATCCCCCCGGCCGTAGTACGGCTCGAACGCCTCTGCGCCGATCGTCAGCCCATAGCGATCGCGGTACAACGCCTGGGCGGCGCGGATCATGTACGGCTCGGAGTCGCACAGCACGCCGTCCATGTCGAAGATGATGCCGCGGAATTGGGGGGATTTCGCCGGTGGGTTCATTGCGCCCGGGAGTGTACCACGTTGGGCGTTTCGGTCGTCGGCCTATCCGCGTCCGGTTCGGCGTCCAGCCAGTGGGCCAGTTTTCGTCCCACGCCCTCGGCGATGAATTCGCGCAGTTCATCGGCGACGTAGAACAGTTCGAGCATCGCCGGCGCCTTGAGCGACGTGGCCCGCAGCGTGCGGCGCACGGCGGCCCAGTCGACATGGCCGCGGCCGGGCAGTTGATGGTTATCGAGCCGGCCGTCGTTGTCGTGAACGTGCATGTAACCGATGACATCGGCGCCCAGGGCCAGTCGATCGGCGACCGAACCGGTCATGTTGGCGTGGCCGATGTCGAAGCACATGCGCACGTGGGGCGATCCGAGTTGGCGGATCCATCCGGCCAGTTCGATCGGGTCGTTACCGATCCAGGCGAAGTCGGGGTTGTTCTCGAAGAGGTAGACGATCCCGGTCTTCTCGCCGGCGGCGGCCAGTTGCTCCATCGACCGTCGCAGGGGATCGACGCGACGGCGGCGCTCGCCGGGCAGAATCTCGTCACCGCCGGGCGCGAAGGGGGAAGGATGCACGACGACCATGGGCCCGCCGAGTTCGGCCGCCAGGTCGCCTTCGCGGCGGTAGGTGTCCACCGCGGCGCGACGGGTACGGGCGTCCGGGCTGGACGGATCGTACTCCGGCCCGAACAGGCCGTGGATCGAATCGATCGGCACGCCGGCGTCTCGCGTCACGGCGCGGGCCTGACGGGCGGTGGGCGGATTGGCGGGATTGCGGTAGAACTGGCAACTCACACAGCCGAGTTGCCGGTACAGATCGAGAATGACCGGCGGGTCGAAATCATCGAACCCGAACGCGGCGACGGTGGAAAGACGAGCCATCAAAACTCTCCTCGCGCCCCACCGGCGTGCGGTCGGCCCCCCGTTTACAGGCCCTGCGTGTCCCCCAGCCGCTTGCGAACGAAGTCGGCGCGGACCTCGCGGCGCTCGGCGCCGTTGAGCGACTGCCCCATAATTTTTTGCAGATGGGCGGGCTGGGTCAACACAAAAAGCTCGTTGAGGGTGGAAATATCCACGCCCCGAATCCGCCCGAGTGACACGCCCAGTCTCAGGTGACTAAGCAGATACAGCGCTTCCTCGCTGCCCAGCATCCGCGCCTGCGTCAGCACGCCCCACGCCCGGTAGACCCGGTCGTCCAGCAGAGCGGACCGATGATCAATCAGCGCCTGGCGGGCCTGGTGTTCGTACTCGATCACCTTGGGAATCACTTCGTGCTGGAAGTCGGCGAGGATGTCCTGTTCGCTGCGGCCAAGCGTGACCTGGTTGGAGACCTGGTAGAAATCGCCGACCGCCTCGGTCCCTTCGCCGTGGAAGCCTCGCACCGCCAGGTGCATGTCCTTGGCCGCCCGGCGGACCTTTTCGATTTCGCCGGTCATCTTCAACGCCGGCAGATGCAGCATGACCGACACGCGGATGCCCGTGCCCACGTTGGTCGGACAGGCGGTCAGGTAGCCCAGCTTGGCCGAGTAGGCGAAGTGGAGGCTGGCTTCGAGCAGGTCGTCGATCTGGCTGGCCTGGGCGAACACGTCGTCGAGTTGCATCCCGCTGCGCAGAACCTGAATGCGCAGGTGATCTTCCTCGTTGACCATCACGCCGAACGATTCATCAAGGCTGACGGCCACGCCGCGGGGCTCGTCGCCTCGGGCGTGCTGGCGGGAGATCAGGTGGCGTTCGACGAGCAGTTGCCGGTCGAGCTTGGGGCTGTCGGCCAGGTCGACCCAGAGGATGTTCACGCCGAAACGGCTGTCGAGCAGGCGCTGGCGGCAGGTATCGAGCAGTTCGCGTCGCTGGTTCTCGCTGGCCTTGGTGAGGAAGGGATAGCCGGCGATGTTGCGGGCCAATCGCACGCGGCTGGACAGAACCACCTCGCCGTGGGGCCCGGCACCGCGCAGCCACTGACCGGCATGTTCGCTCATCTCGCCCAGGTTCATGCGTCGGTTCCGCCATGGTCGGCCGGTTCGGCTTCCATCTGTCGCACCTCGTCGCGCAGCCGGGCGGCCCGTTCATACTGTTCGCCGGCCACCGCATCGTCGAGTTCCCGCCGAAGCTGCATGAGCCGGTGCTGGCGACGTTCATCGAAGCCGGTGCGCCGGGGCACTTTGCCCAGGTGCTGCGTGCCGCCGGCGTGGGCCCGTTCGAGCAGGGGCATCAGCGGTCCGTCGAACGCCGCATAGCAGGTCGGGCAGCCGAGCAGCGCGGCCTTGCGGAATTCGGTGTAGGTCATGCCGCAATCGCCGCAGACCAGGTCCGTCGCCGCCGGGGGCGATTCGCCGGACGATTCGCCTTCGCCACTGTGTTTGAGGACAAACTTCTCGAGCAGCTCGTTGATCGGCGCGTTGGAAACCTTCACCTGCACGCCTTCGGCGACCGCGTGTTCCTCGCACAGGTGCTTTTCGACCTTCTGACCGTCGTGGATTTCGATCAGATGAACCACCGCCTGTTTGTCGCACTTATCGCACTTCATCGACTCGGCTTCTCCGACCGCCCCGGCACATTGTAGTGGCCGGCATTCGGCGTATCAATCAATGAGCCGGAGATGGCGGTTCGTCTCCGGGCGCAAGCAAATCGCCGCGAGCGTGGACCCGCGGCGTGATCAAGCAGGGGATAAAGGATTCGAACCTTTACTAACTGATCCAGAGTCACTTTTCTGGCAGGTTTACCAACTGATACCGGCGCTAATGGAGATTGACATTTGCCTTGTTTCATAGTACCGTAGCATTAATGGTGTTGAAGCGGGATATACCGAGTTACACGCCGCGCGCTTCAACGGCGCTTCAACGGGAAACTAACTGACACGGAGCCGACTATGCCACGAACAGCAACTGCGCCCGTCAGACTCACCGGTCACGATGGCCCGGCCGAACCCATGCGATTCAACTTCACCGTGCATCAGCTTGAGCGCATACGGCCCGGCGAGCGGCAGAAGTGGGTGTACGATAGCACCATGCCCGGCCTGGTGATGCTCGTGACACCCGGCGGCGCGCGAACGTTCTACTTCGCCAAGCGGATCGACGGCCGCTATCGGCGCGTGAAGATCGGGCGCTTCCCCGTGCTGGCCATTGAACAGGCCCGCCGACGTGCGAAACAGCTTGTCGGCGAAGTGGCGTTCGGCCAGAATCCGGCCGAAGCCAAGCGGCAGGTGCGGGCGGCGATGACGCTGGGCGAACTGTTCGGGTTGTATCTCGATCGCCATGCGAAGGTACACAAGCGGACATGGGCAGAGGATGAGCGGCAGTACAAGGCTTATCTCAAACCGTTGGCCGGGCGGCGGCTGGACTCGATCACGAATCAGGACGTGGCCAGACTTCACGCCAAGATCGGCAAGACGGCGCCGATCGCGGCGAATCGGGTACTCGCCCTGCTAAAGACCATCTTCAACGTGGGCACACGCTTCGGTTACACCGGCGGCAATCCGTGCTCCAGCATCAAGAGATTCACCGAACAGAAGCGTGACCGCTTCCTTGACGCCGACGAACTGCGGCGCTTTCTGAAGGCCCTGGCCGACGAATCAAGCGTGCTCGCCCGCGACTTCATCACCATGCTGATCTTCACCGCGCAGCGGCGCGGCAACGTGGCCGCAATGCGCTGGGATGAAATTGACCCGGCCCGCGCCGTCTGGACCATCCCCGCCGAGAAGTTTAAGACCGGCGGCGCGGTCGACATCCCCCTTGTGCGGCAGGCCGTGGCACTACTCGAGCGCCGCAAGGCTGAACAGCAGACAGACGGGCAGCGGGAATACGTGTTTCCTACGTACAGGCCAGACGCGCAACTGCCCTACTTCAATGACTGCATACCCGCCGTGCGGCGCGTGTGCGTGGCAGCGGGCATCCGTGGATTCAAGCCACACGATATCCGCCGCACCGTGGCAAGCTGGGCCACCATGCAAGGCGTGCCCTACCCCATCGTGGCGCGGATGCTCGGCCACAAGGTCCAGACCGTGACCGCCGTGTACGCTCGATTCGATATGCAATCCTTGCGGGACGGCTTCGAGCAAACCATCGCCGCGATGCTGGCGGCACAGCGGCGAGTAAATAGAAAGTAGAGGCATTCATGGTTAAGCAGACGAAACACAAGCCGCAGCAGGCTATCGCCAAGCCCGCGACACTTGCCGATCGCATCGAGGGATTCATCAAGGCGATGGACGAGTACGCAAACACGCGAATCATCGCCGAGCAGTACCACATGAAGGATCTGAAGGGCGAAGGGGCGCACACCGACGAAGCTAAGGCAAAGTTGGCCAGACTGGTCTATACGTGGGCAACGGAGGCCGTACAACTCGGCGGCGAGATAGCCGCAACCGCGCGGGAACTGGCCGATATGCTGAAGCGGGCAGGCATCGCCATGCCGGGCCTGCACGCACTGGCGGACTGGACAGAGGGCAAGCCGCGCGGCGCGCAAATGGCCGATGTATGGGACCCGCTTCGCGTGCCGTTGCACGACGCTGCGGACGCGCTGCGGGCGCGCGGCGATGCGGCGGCAGGCGACAAACCCAAGGGCTGGCTGACCACCGGGCAGGCGATGGCGCGATTGAAGAACTTGCCGCGATACCGGCGGGCGACAGATGGCGCACTCGGCGGCGTGCTTCGCACGTTTGCCAAAGCGAACCCTAAGGGCAAAAGCGGATATCGGCGTGGCTGTCTATATGATGGCATTGCGCTTATGAAGTGGGCGAGGACGCGAAGGTAGGCCCTGTTTCCACTTGCGCAACAAGCGTTTCCACTTGCAATCTTCACCTGAATAACCCCCATTTTCTCCGAGGAAAGTGTGGGTTTTTCTGTGCGCTCCACTTGCGCGCGTAGTTGCGCGCTTCGGCACTGGCCACAATAGGACCAGATCGAGCAACACAGATTCACACCCCCCGTACTCGGAGTTTCCGCGATGGCACACGAAATGCGAAACCTGCTCACCCCCGAACAAGTCGCCGAGATCCTCAACGTCGGCGTGGGCACGCTGGCCGTTTGGCGTGCGACGCGCCGCTACCCTTTACCGTTCGTCAAAATTGGCGCGTGCGTTCGGTATCGACCGGCGGACGTTGAGCGGTTCATCGGCAGCCGCACCGTGGCCGTGACCGCGTAAAAAAAGCCCGCGAACGCTGGCAGGCGCGCGGGCGGGCAGAGGAATCACCGCGATGATAGCAGAAACTCAACATCTCATCGAACCCCCCATTGCCGAGGCGGCACTGATCGGCGCGCTGATCTGCTGCGGCGACAAGCTCGGCGCGTTCGACGCGGACGCCCGCGACCCATTGAATATTTTCGATGATGCGATCGGCATCGTGACTCCGACCGACTTCGCAACCCCACGAAACCAAGCCATCGTGCAGGCGCTGGTCGATCTGCGCCGCGAGCATGGCGCGATTGACAGCGCGATGCTCATTACGAGGCTGGCCGCCGATGGATCG
>CAYNCM010000031.1:0-33276 GCA_964395825.1 uncultured Planctomycetaceae bacterium | reverse complement strand
CCCGGCATGGGATTGTTTCGTTTATCTATTTTATTGACCAGCTTTTCTTTCTTAGGTCAGGTGGATGAAGTAACTGGGCGTGCAGCAGATGGCGGTGACGTTGAAATCCTTCATCACCATGATCTGGCGAGCGGTGTTGCCGCCGGAGATGGGGATGACGGTGGCGCCGAGGGCTTCCAGGCCGTAGTGCGCGCCCAGCCCGCCGGTGAACAGGCCGTAACCGTAGGCGTTCTGGACGATGTCGCCGGCATGCAGGCCGCAGGCCGCGAAGGTGCGGACCATCACTTCCTTCCACACCTCGATATCATCGTGCGTGTAGGCGACGACGATCGGCTTGCCGGTGGTGCCGCTGGACGCGTGCGTGCGGACGACTTCGTCCATCGGACTGGCGAACATGCCGAACGGATAGGTGTCGCGCAGATCGGTTTTTACCGTGAACGGCAGTTTGGCGATGTCGTCGAGCGATCCGATGTCGCCAGGCTCCACGCCTCTTTCGTCCATGCGCGAGCGGTAGAGTTCGACCCGCTCATAGGCGCGCCGGACGATGCGCTTGAGCCGCTGAAGCTGCAGACAACGGAGCTGATCGACGGGCAGATAGTCCGGTGCGGAAGCGGGGTTGAACAGGCCGGCGGAAGTGGGCTTGATCGTGGCGGTGGTCATTCTGTTTTCCTCGCCTGGCGGAGGACATCACCGAGAGCACCGAGCCGCGGCGACACGGAGAACGGCATCGTGTTCCGTGGCGGTGTTCGCATGTCTGGTTTGCGCTCCGCGCCTCTGCGCTCTGGGGGTTTGATTCATGGTTTGCCGTGTATCGTTCGGAACAATGCGATGTTGGCTTCGTGGAGTTTGGGTTTGAGGCCGGCCTTGATGGCGTCGATCCAGCGGGCTTCGGGAATCATGTCGAGGTGCCGGCTGAGCACGGCCATGAGGGCGACGTTCATGCTGCGGGCCGAGGGCAGTTCCACCCTGGCCACGGACTGCGGCGTGATGAGCACGCCCCCGGCTTTCAGCGCCGGGCGGGCGCGGTCGACTTCCTCTTCGGTCAGCACGACCAGGTAGTCAGACTCCCCGGCCGGCACCATGGGGCTGAGCACCCTGTCGCCGAATCGCACGTCGGTGGTCACCGACCCGCCGCGCTGGCTCATGCCGTGCACCTCGGCCTTCTTCACGTCGAACCCGCACCCGAACGCCGCGGCGCACAGAATGTTCGACGCGCTGATCACCCCCTGCCCTCCCAGCCCGGCGATGACGACATTGGTGACTTTGCCGTTGTTGGTCATGATTCGGTTCCGATTCACTGGCCGTGATTCAACTTTCCGCCGCGGTCTGGCAGTCGCACCGGGCGGCGGCGGCTTCCCATTGCCTGATCTTGCCCGCGGCGAGGATGCATGGCCGGCGGGTGACGATCACCGCCAGTTCCCCGCTGGCCAGGCAATCGGTCAGCGTGGATTCCAGTTCGCCCGTGCCCTGGACCGGGTCGAGGGTGTACACACGTTCGATGCCCATGGCCCGGGCCATCTTCTCGAAGTCGATCTTGCCCGTCGGTTCGTGGCCGAGCGTGCGACCGGTGCCGGGGTGTTCCTGCTGGCCGGTCATGGCGGTGATGCCGTTGTCGAGGATCATCAGCACGTGGCCGGTCTTCGGCGGGTTGTAGATCATCTCGGCCAGGCCCGTGAGGCCCGAATGTACGAACGTCGAATCGCCGATCACGCTGACGACCTTTTTCGCCTGTTCCTCGGGCAGCACGTGTCGCAGGCCCAGCCCCACGCCGATGCTCGCGCCCATGCACACGCAGGTGTCCATGGCGTTGAACGGCGGCAAGACGCCGAGCGTGTAACAGCCGATGTCGCCCGCCACGATGCATTTGAGATCGCGCAGAATCTCGAACACGTTGCGATGGGGGCAACCGGTGCAAAGCTCAGGCGGCTTGCCCTTCGGCGGGGCGGGTTCTTCGGAGGTGTCCGCGGCAAGAATCCGACGCACCCGCGCCACGTCCAGTTCGCCGAAGCGGTACAGGTCCGGCTTGCCGTCCACGTCGATGCGCGCGGCGCGAAGCTGCTCGACCAGGTGCGGATCGCCTTCGTCGATGACGATGGTCTGTTCGTGTGCGTCCACGAAGGCGCGAATTTTCTCGAACGGCAACGGCCAGGTCATCCCCAGCTTGAGAATATCGCTTTCCGGGGCGGCTTCGCGGGCATGGGTGAAGGCGATGCCGGATGCGATGAGGCCTCGCCTGGACGACCCGCCGCCGGGACTGACGTCATTGAGCGGAGATTGCTCACTGAACGAGGCCAGTTCGTCGAGCTTGGCGCGGAGGCGCTTGTGCGCCGGCCGGGCGAAGGCGGGCACCATCACGCGGCCGGGAATGTCGCGATGCCATTCGATCGGCGGGGGCGGGTCGGCCGGCGGCCTGGGCTTGACGACGGTTTTGGAGTGGCAGATGCGCGTGGTCATGCGCAGGAGGACCGGCAGGTTGAACTGGTGCGACAGCTCGAAGCCGGCGAGGGTCATCTCGTAGGCTTCCTGGCTGTCGGACGGTTCGAGCATGGGCACGCCGGCGGCGACGGCGTAACGGCGGTTGTCCTGCTCGTTCTGGCTGGAGGCCATGCCCGGGTCATCGGCGCTGATCATGACCAGCCCGCCGGACACGCCGGTGTAGGCCGCGGTGAACAGCGGATCGGCCGCAACGTTCACGCCCACGTGCTTCATGGTCACCAGCACGCGGGCCCCGGCGTACGCGGCCCCCAGGCCCACTTCCAGCGCGACCTTCTCGTTGGGCGCCCACTGCGCCCGGCCGCCGATCGCATCGAAGGATTCGAGGATCTCCGTGCTCGGCGTGCCGGGATAGCCCGTGCCCAGCGCCACCTTCGCGTGCAGCGCCGCCAACGCCACCGCTTCGTTGCCGCTGATCAACATGCGTTCGGTCGTCTGAGGCATCGTGACTCCTGTCTCACTGATTCCCGCCGGGCACAAAGACCTTGGGGCATTCAGCTACGAAGCGGCTGGCGGGCTCCGCTTCGCGCCGAGGGGCCTTCGTGCCCTTGGTCTGCTTCGCCGCCCAGCGCTTCGACCAGCCACTTCGGCGGGCGGATCGGCCGGCCCCGGGGGTTGACCACCGCGTGAACCGTGTGACCCCGGCAGACCGGCGCACCGTCGGACGCCTGTTCAATCGTGACGTCCACCCGGATCCGCGCCCGGCTCGGCATCGAACCGACCAGCGTCATCCGAAGCAGATCGTCGTACACCGCGCGGCCTTCATACTTCACGTACGCTTCGGTCACCGGCAGCAACACGCCTTGGGATTCCATCTGCGTATACGGCCGCCCCGCGGCGCGCAGCAGTTCCGTGCGGCCCATCTCAAACCACTCCAGGGCACGACTGTTGTAGAACGTGCTCATCTGGTCCGTTTCGCTGTAGCGGACCCGGAATTCCATGACGTGACGAGACTGTGCCAACGTCTTCGGCCTCCAACGTCACCGCACCTGCCCCTTATCCGGTGACCAGCCACCACGCCGAACTCAGACCAGAAGGTGGATTTTAGCAAAAACCGCCCGCCTCGTGCACTGTGGATCGGGGCCGACGCCGGGCGGCGGTTCAAAACGAGGTTCTCCGCCCGTTTTTCTCGTGAATCATGCGGCTTTCTGCTCGCAAGGGTTGACCAGGCCGCCGAGCAGGGCTCGTCGGTGGGCCAGCACCACAAAGAAAGCATACCGGCCATGCCGAAGAGGGTTGGGACCCCTCCATGAAGACTCAATACCGGTCGATCGATTCGCAGTGGGTGTCGGACGGGTCGACGCGGAGGCGGTCGGTGATGGTGTCTTCGCCTTCGGCGAGCAGTGCGGCGGGGTCGGCTTCGACGATCTTGTCCGGGCCGATGAGGGTGCAGCAGTGATCGTCGCGCAACAGGCCGTCGATCTGCGCCGGCAGGTTGGCGGTGGGTCGGACGCGGTAGGAGGTGGACATCATCACGATGCGGTCCTCGCAGAACACTTCGAGATAAACCTTGGCCTGTCCGGGCATCTGGCTGAGGATGTTGCGAAGTTGCGACAGTTCGCCGTTGATCTTGCGGGGGCGGCCTTCGCGGTCGGTGGCGGAAATGCGGATCTTCACCACGCCGGTCAACTTCGCGGCCGCTTCCTCGACGGGAATCACCTCGTCGACGACGATGCTCGGCTCTTCGCGCCGTCGATCGACCCGGCCGTGCATGAACACGATGCGATCGTTTTCCAGCAGGTGGGCGTGCCTGGCGTAGGTGTCGCTGAACACCACGCCGTCGATGGGTCCAGTGTGATCCTCAATGGTAATCATCGCCATGCGTTGGCCGGCCGACCGGCCGTTCTTGACGAACGTGGGGCGTACGCGCGTGAGCATCCCGCCGACGATGACCTCGGCGTCGGCGCGGAGGCGGCGCACGCTGCGCACCTCGACGCTGGCGAAGCGTGCGAGTGTGTCCCGGTGTTCGTCCAGCGGATGGGCGGACACGTAAAAGCCCAGCACGCTCTTTTCCTCGGCGAGGGTGGTGCGCGAATCCCACGGCGGCACGTTGGCCAGCGCGGGCTGGTCGGCGGCGGCATCCGATGCTTCGGATTCGTCTTGCGAGCGTGGAGCACTCGGCTTCGCCACCGTCCCAAACAGGAAATCGTCGGCGTTGCGGAGACTGGCCTCCTGCTGGCCGCGGCTGATGGCCGACTCGACCGCCGCGAGCAGCGCGCTGCGCCGTGAGGCTCCGTGCAGACTGTCAAACGCCCCGCACTTGATCAACGCCTCGATCACCGACTTGTTCACCAGGCCCTGCGGCACGCGCTCGCAGAAATCGAACAGGCTTTTGAACGGCCCGTCCTTGGTGCGGACTTCGATGATTTGCTCGACCGCTCGCCCCCCCACGCCCTTCACCGCCCCCAGGCCGAAGCGGATGTGCCCGTGGTTGGCGTCGTGCGGCTCGTCGTCATCGTACACCACCGAAAAATCGAGGAACGACTTGTTCACGTCCGGCGGTCGCACGTCGATGCCCACCTGGCCGTCCGGGAAACGCACCCGTCGACATTCGTCGATGTACTCGACCACCTTGTCGGTGGAGATCGACTCGTAGGTCAGCAGTGCCGCCATGTATTGCACGGGGAAGTAGGTCTTCAGGTAGGCGGTCTGGTAAGCGACGAGGGTGTAACCGGTCGAGTGCGACTTGTTGAACCCGTAACCGGAAAATTCGAGGATGCGCCTGAACAGTTCCTCGGCTTCGGCGTTGCTCAGGCCCCGCTTGACCGCGCCTTCGATGAACAGGGGCCCAGCGGCATCGATCACCTCTCGCTTCTTCTTGCTGATGGCCTTGATGATGGCATACGCCTCGCGCAGCGGCACGCCGCCCAGTTCGTGAAGCAGTTGCATCACCTGTTCCTGGTAGGTGATCACGCCGAACGTGGCCCCGGTGTGCTTCTCGACCGTTTCGTGGAGCGGGGGGACGGCGACACGGCCGAGCTTGCGGTCGTTGTAATCGGGAATCAGCGCCATGGGCCCGGGACGGTAGAGGGCGTTGGCGGCGATGAGGTCTTCAAAGCGGTCGGGCTTCATGCCCATGAGCACGTTGCGCATCCCGCCGGATTCAAACTGGAACACGCCGGCCGTGTCACCCCGACGAAACAGGTCAAGCACGTTCTGGTCGACGTAGGTCAACCGTTCCAGGTCCAGGGGATCCACACCCCGGCCCAGCGCGCTGTCGCTCGCCTGACCGGGCTTGAGGCCGAACTCCCGCGGGGTGCCGGGGACGGGGCCGGCGCCGAGTTGACCGGTGATGGTCTTGAACTGGATTTCTTCATCGAGGGTGGCCCGGACGAGTTGCCTGCAACGTTCGATGACACTCAGCGTGCGCAGGCCGAGGAAATCCACCTTCAGCAGGCCCATTTTTTCACACGTCGGGCCGTCCCACTGCGTGCACACGGGCAGATCGTCGCCGTGGCCGGCCTTGTGCAGCGGCACGATGTTCTCCAGCGGCTCGGTGGCCACGACCACACCGGCGGCGTGAATGCCCGAATGCCGGGCCAGGCCTTCCAGCCGAATCGCCGTGTCCAGAAGCTGCCGCGTGACGGGGTTGTCATCGTAGAGTTTCTTGAGGTCCGGCTCGACCTTCAGCGCTTCATCGAGCGTGATGCCGAGTTGCTCGGGCACGAGCTTGGCGATGCGGTCGACCTCGGGCAGGGGGATGTTGTGCACGCGGCCGACGTCGCGGATCGCCGCGCGGGCCTTCAGCGTGCCGAACGTGATGATCTGCGCCACGTGGCCGTATTTCTGCCGGACGTATTCGATGATTTCCTGCCGGCCGTCCTGGCAGATGTCGATGTCGATGTCGGGGTATTCCGATCGGTCGGGGTCGGTGAACCGCTCGAACAGCAGGCCGTACCGCACCGGGCAGGCGTTGGAAATGCCCAGGCAGTAACCGACGATCGTGCCGCAGGCCGACCCGCGGGCGTTGACGGGAATGTTCCGCCGCCGACCTTCGTTGACGAAGTCCCAAACGATCAGGAAGTAGGCGCTGATCAGCTTGTCGCTGAGCACCTTGAGTTCCCACTCGATGCGCTGGCGGATTTCATCGGTGACGCCATCTTCGCCGTACCGCCAGATCGCCCCGACCTCGGCCAGTTCGCGCAGGGCCCGATCGCACTGGCGGCGCAGCGCCTCGGGCGAATCGTGATCGTGCTGAGCATCGAACGGGTGCAGTGAATACTGAGAACAGAACGCGGTGTACCATTCGGTCGATCCGGCCGGCGCCTCCAGCCCGTCCAGGTCGATCGAGGCCTTTTCGATCTTCACGATCGGCGCGTGGTTGGCGTCGAAGTCGAGTTCGACGTTGCAGCGGTCGGCAATGCGGGCGGTATTCTCCAGCGCCTCGCGGCCGGCGCCCTCCAGGTAATCGCCGAACAGCGACGCCATCTCCTGCGGGCTCTTGACGTACAGGTCCGGCGGATAGCGCAGGCGGTTGGGCTCTTCCTTGATCTTGCCGGTGGAGATGCAGATCAGGCTGTCGTGGGCGTCATGATCCTCGCGCATGAGGAAGTGCGCATCGTTGTCACAGACCAGCGGCAGTTTCAGTTCCTTCGCCAGGCGAACCAGCAACGGGTTGATCTGTTCCTGTTCATTTTCGCCGATGCGCTGCAGTTCGATGAAGAAGCGCCGCTCGCCCCGGTCGTTCGTGCCGAACGTCCGCGCGTGCCAGGTCGCTTCCTCCACGGCCTTGTCCCAGTCGGCCTGCTTACCGGTGCGGTGGTGGTTGAGCAGGTAGTAGGCCAGCGACGAACCGAGATGACCGTTGATGGCGATCAGCCCGTCGGACCACTGCTCGAGCGTGCCGCGATCCATGCGCGGGCGGTAGTAGAACCCGTTGAGGTAGGCGTCGCTGGACAGCTTGAGCAGGTTTCGCCAGCCCGTGAGGTTTTCAGCCAACAGCACCAGGTGGAACCCGCCGTCGGCGATGCCGGTCACCTCGCGCCGGCGGCGATCGCCCGGGGCGACGTACGCCTCGATGCCGAGGATGGGCTTGATGTTTCTCGCCCGGGCGGTGCGATAGAACTCGATCGCCCCGTGCAGGTTGCCGTGGTCGGTCAGGGCGACCGCGTCCATGCCGAGTTCGGCGATGCGGTCGATGAGTTTGTCGATGCGATTGCCGCCGTCGAGCAGCGAATAGTGGCTGTGCAGGTGCAGGTGGACGAATCGTGGGGCCGAATCGATCGCCATGGAATTTTGCGCTCCGTCGCGTCAGGCGGTGGACAGGGCATTTTACCGTGCAGCGCCGCGCAACGCATCGCGCCGGCGGGGATTGGCGCAAACAGTTTGAAGCAGTTGCGGATGAAGGCGTTAGACGAACACCCCCGTCCAACCCGCTTCATCGGATTGGACCGGTGTGCCCATGGAACGCAGAACCGATCAGTGGGTCATGATCGACCCGACGGTCACTTCGCCCGACGCCGGGTCGACCGACACGGTCAGGCGCAGGTTGTCCAGGGTGAGGGTGATCGAGGCGATGGTCATCTGGTCGATCTGTCCGAACGGGCCGAAGCGGAGCTGGTGGTCCTCACCAACAGCCAGGGCGCTGAGGGTCACGCCTTCGCATTCGGCGGCCCGGCCGAGGCCGAACTGCACCCGGTAGGGCGTCTTGCCCATGGGGTTGGTGATCGGGGCGTCGGGCGCACTGGCCGCGGCGATGTGGTAGGCGTGGTGGGTCGTGTCGAAAGCCACGAGGCGGGGATCATCGCTGTGGGCGATGGATTCGAGCTGGGCGAAGTTCAGGTCGGCAGCCAGCAGCTCGCCCGCGGCGACCAGGCGGGCGTTGCGCGTCTGGCCGAGCATGGGCACCGCCATCGCCGCGATCACCGCCAGGATCACCACCACCGCCAGCACCTCCAGCGCGGTGAAGGCGCGGCGTGAACAAGATACAAGCACCACATGGCCCATGACGGTCGTATCGGCTGATCGGCGTGGCGACTTTGCCGGTTGGACCGATTATCCGGTCGTTTGACCCGGCAACGGCGGGCGGCGAGGCGATCGCGCGTTACGTCCGGACCGGATATATCCGATTCTCATCACGAGCAACCCCGCGCCGGGCTGCAGGGATATGTCCGCCCTGCCGGCGCGACCGATGAGATCAGGCCATGGTCAACCGACGCACAAGCCGCGCCGGCCTCTCGTTGATGGAGTGCCTGTTCGCCACGGCGATCCTGTCCGTGGCCGTGCTCGCGGTTACCGAAGCCATCCTCGCCGGCCAGGCCCACAGCCGAAACACCATTCAAAGCGCCCACGCGTCGGCGCTGGCCGAGGCGCTGATGGAAGAAATCATCGCCTTGCCCTACACCGACCCGGACGGGGGCGGCAGCCTCGGGCCCGACCGCGGCGAAACCGACCGCTTCCTGTTCGACGACTGCGATGACTTTCATAACTTCACCGAAGCGGCCGGCCAACTGCGCGACGCGCAGAACGAACTGCTGCCCGCCGACGTGCAGGGCTTCGACCGCTCGGTCACGGCGGCGTTCACTTCGATCACCGTGCCCGATCTCGGCACGCCTACGGTGGGATTGAACGTGCAGGTCAACGTCACCGACGGCGCGCAAACCTGGTCGATCAACCGCTTCATTGCCGAGCCGATCGAATGAACCCCGCCCCGCGACATGTCGATCGCCGGCGATGCGCCGCACTGTCGCTGGTCGAACTGACCATGGCCCTGGGCATTCTCGGGGCGATCGGGCTGGCGGTGGGGATGATGTTCACCGCCGCGTCGCAGGGCACCTCGACCGCGGTGGACAGCCGACAGACGTCGGTGCAGCAGAAGATGATCGGAACCCGCCTGAACGCCGCGGTGCGCACGAGCGAGAAGTTCCTCGCCGCCGGCGACGGCTACCTGGTGCTGTGGGCCACCGATGACAACGACAGCGAAACACCCAACCTCGGCGAATTGCGCCGCATCGACTTCGACGCCGACACCGGCCGGCTGACCAGCTACGAAATCGAATTCCCCGACACGTGGACGGCCGAGCAGATCGACGCGGCCAACACCGAATACGACGTGGCTGCGGACTTCGACACGATGACCGGGAACCTCAAGGACGGTTCGCTGTTCGTGCCGACCGTCTGGGCCACGCGGGTCGGCGGGGCGACGTTCACGCTGAACCGGCCGACGGCGCACACGGCGAACCTGGTCACCTATCGCATCGCGCTGACCGGCGGCTCGGGCACGATGCAGGCGCTGGGGGCGGCGGCCCTGCGCGGGGGCGAGTGAGGGTCCACGATCCGCGGAGCGAACCCATGAATCATCCCATGCGCGGCCAACGTATCGCCGACCGGCGCGGCATCGCCATGCTGCTGGTGCTGGCGGCGGTGGCCACCGCCTCGATCGTCAGCCTTTCGTTCGTGGTGCGCCAGTCGACGCTGACCGGCCTGTCGGAGAACCTGGCGGCGCACAGCCGGGCGCGCTTCGTGGCCGAAAGCGGTCTGGCCATCGCACTGGCCCACATCCGTACGTCCGATTCCTGGCGCAGCGGCATGAGCGAAGGTGATTGGATCGTCGACCATCCCTACGCCGGCGGCACGTTCACCGTGTCCATCGCCGACGGCCTGGACACCGATGGCGACGGTGTGCCCGACGGCGACGGGAGCATCGGCGACGACCACACCGACCCGGTCACGCTGACGGTGGTCGGGCGGGTCGACGGGGTGGCCCACACGCTGCGGGCGGCGGTCACGCCCAGCGCCGCGGTGCAGAAGACCGTGCTGTTCGTCGTGCCCGACGCCCACAACCTCAGCGCGCAGGACGAGGCCCGCAAGGCCCAGTTCGAGGACTGGGGCTACAAGGTCCGCCCCATCACCGCCACCGCATCACAGTCGACCTTCGATGCCGCGACCTCCGAGGCCGAGGTCGCCTACATCACCGAAGACGTCTACTCGTCGAACCTCAATACGAAACTGCGCAACGCGCCGATCGGCGTGGTCAATGAAGAACAGGCCCTGGCCGACGATCTGGCGCTTGCGTCGCGTTCGGGCAACAGCCACGGTCAGACAATCAACGTCATCGATAACACGCACTACCTGACCGCGCCGTTCGAGACGGGCGATCTGGAGATCGTCAGCCAGCACCAACCGTTGAACTACCTGCAGGGCACGATTGCGTCGGGCGCGCGGGCGCTGGCCTACCGCGACGCCCGGTCCGATCCGGCGCTGCTGGTTGTGGATGTGGGCGAGAGTCTCCACGGCGGGGTCACGGCGACGGGGCGGCGGGTGTTTCTGCCCTGGGGCGGCAACCACTTCGACTTCCACCGCCTCACCGGCGCCGGGCAGACCATTCTCCGCCGGGCGCTGGAGTGGGCCTCGCAGCCCGTCGAGCCGGTCGCGCCCCTGGCGCGCTGGACGCTCAACGAGGTGGCCGGCTCGGTGGCGACGGACAATCTGTCCAGCCTGGACGGGGTATACCGCAACGGCGTGACGCTGGCCGAAGAAGGCGTGCTCGGCACGGCGGTGCGCTTCGACGGCAACGATGATTACGTGCTCGTGCCGCACGCCGACAGCATGGCTGTGGAAAACGGCACGGTGGCGTTCTGGTTCAACAGCGAGCAACTGGCCGGTCGGCGGGGGCTGGTGTCCAAGGATTCGACCGGTTACGGCGATGGCGGCCACATGACCGTCTACACCGAGTTTTCGCGCGTGAAGGTTCGCTTGCAGAACCGCCAGCGCAGCGTCGAGTTGTCCACCGGCAGCATGCTCCAGACCGGACAATGGTATCACCTGGCCGTGGTGTTCGGCAGCGACGGGTTCAACCTCTACGTCAACGGCGATCTTCAGGACCACAACCGCTTCTCCGGCGGGCTGGACGGCAACCGCGAACCGATGGCTTTCGGAGCCAACGCCTGGGGCAGCGGGGACGGCCAGATCACGCCGCTGGGCGATTACTTCCGCGGTCGGATGGACGACGTGCGGATGTACAACTACCCCCTCAGCGCCGCCGAAATCGTCAGCCTGTACGAACAGGGCCAGGAAAGCGAAGAACAGGCCCCGCGCCTCATCGCCGACTACGACTTCGAGCAAGTCATCTACCAGCCGCAACTGATTACGCACTTCCCGCTGGATGAGACCGGCGGCGGAGGCGACGATGGCGATGACGACGATGACGACGACGATGACGACGACGATGATGAAGCCCGCGGCGGGCGCCCCGACTGGGTCCAGGATCTGCTCGAAGATCGACGCCCTGGGCATGGACGCGGCAACGGTAACGGTAACGGACCAGGCAACGGACAGGACGGCGATGACCAAGGCGCCACCGTCACCGACCTGGTCGCCGGGCTGACCGGCACGTGCGGCGAAGGGGTCAGCCTCGGGGGCGCCGGACACAACGGCTCCAGTCTGGCCGCGACGTTCGACGGTGAGGACGGGTATATCCTCATCCCCCACGATGACACGATGCTGCTGAACGAAGGAGCGGTGTCGTTCTGGTTCCACACTGACGACCGCTGGCAGAGCGCCGGCCTTCTCAGCAAGGATTCCCAGCACTACGACGACGGCGGCCACCTGAACATCGACCTCGAAAGCCGCCGCGTCAACGTGCGCTTCCAGTCGGCCAGTGGAAGTTACTCCCTCCGCTCCGACCACGTCGAAGACGAACAGTGGTATCACGTCGTGTTCACCTTCGGGCCGACCGGCATGAAGCTGTACCTCAACGGCCAACAGAACGACACCGAGAACTACACCGGCGGCATGGGCACGTCATCCGGCGGCACGGGCAACCGCGAACCGCTCGTTCTCGGGGCCGCCACGACCCACAGCGGCGACCAAACCCATCTGCCGTTGCGCGATCACTTCAAAGGAACCCTCGACGAGGTGCGTTTCTACGATCGGGCCCTGACCGACGGGCAGGTCGAAGACCTGTACACCGACCAACCCGTGCGTGAAAGCAGCGGTCCGGGCACGGTGGTCGTCGACACCAGCGGGTTCGGTCCGCCGCTCGACCTGGCCATCCAGGACACCACCGAAATCACCTGGCTGGCCACCGGCGGGCTGCAGATCGACGACGACACGCGCATCGTCTCCGCCGCCCCCGCCGTCAAACTCGCCCAGGCCGTCGCCGAGTCCGACCAGATGACCCTCTCGGTCCTCTTTCAGCCGAAGCGCAATTCCCAGCACAACCACGCCCGCATCCTCGCCTGCTCCCAGAGCAGTTGGTCGATGAACTTCGGCCTGGCGCAGGATGCCAACGAATACGCCACCCGGGTCCGAACCGCGGCCACCGGCGCCAGCGCCGCGCCGACCATCTACTCACCGGCCAACACCATGGACCGCCACATCCTTCAGCACATCGTCATGACCTACGACGGCACCTACGTCAAGCTGTGGCGTAATGGTGTGCTCGAAGCGTCCGACACCCGCACCGGCGACATGGACAACTGGGATCTGTCCTTCCCCCTCGCCTTCGCCAACGAGGTTTACGAAAACCACCCCTGGCACGGCACGCTGTACAAGGTCGCCCTCTACGACCGCGCCCTCAACGCCTTCCAGGTCGACGATGTGTTCCGCGGCGAACGGCCGGGAACCTACAGCGATAACGAAGACATCACCTACAGCGTGCGCTGGATGGAACTGGAATAGCAAATCCACGCATTGCGATGCGTGGGGTCCGGGGGCGGGGCGGGGATCCGTGGGGCGGCCCGTTACGCGCTGGCGCCGACGGCGTAGCGGACGAAGGTGTGGACCTTCGCCCCTTCCGGCAGCACGTCCTTGACCTTCGTCTTGTTCTCCAGTTCGCGGACGTAGATCTGGCCGAGCAGCGTGTGCTCGTCGATCCACTTGCGCATCTTGCCGGAGGCGATCTTCTCGGCGATTTCGGCGGGTTTGCCGGTGGCCTGGGCTTCTTCGACGGCCTCGGCCTTCACGCGGGCGACTTCATCTTCCGGCAGGCCGGCTTCATCAACGGCCAGCGGCGTGGGCACGGACGCGGCGATGTGCTGGCACAGGCCGGTCAGTAGGCCATCGTCCAGGTTTCCCTCGGCCGACAGCACCACGCCGAGTTTACCGTTGTGATGCACGTAATCACCGAGCTTTTCGCCGACCAGGCGCACGCCTCGGGCGTAGCTGATGTTTTCCTGAATTTTGATGCGCAGCTCGTCGACGATTTTCGTGATCTCGTCGGTGGGCGGGGCATCGCCTTCGACGTCGGAATTCAGCACGATCCGGGCGACCTGCTTGGTGGCGTTGACGAAGTCCTCGCCGCGGGAGACGAAGTCGGTCTCGCAGTTCAGTTCGACCAGGGCGATGGCGCTGGAGTCATCGGCACGGGCCACGGCGACGAGTCCCTCGGCGGCGGCGCGGTCGGTGCGCTCGTCCATCTTGCCCTTGAGCTTCTTGCGGAGCAGTTCGATGGCCGCGTCCACATCCCCGCCCGTTTCGTTCAGGGCCTTCTTGCAGTCCATCATGCCCAGGCCGGTGCGCTTCCGCAGGGCCGCCACGTCTTTGGCTGAAATCGCCATCGCAAACCTCCGATGCTTGGTCGTCTGGGGGTTAGCCGTTGTCCCGCCGGGGATCGGGAGCGTGCTTGGTCGGTTCGATCGCCGACTCGCCGGCCGCGGCGCGCGTGGCCGGGCTGTTGTCGGTGGGGGTGGTCTGGGGTTCGGGCATCTGGGCGGGGGCTGATTCGGCGGGCTGCTCGGCCGATTCGGCGTCGGGCGCTTCGCCCTGTTGGGCCTGTTCCTGGGCCAGTGCCTCGGCCGAGACCGCCGGCGCGTCGGTCTGCACGATGGGGGCGGCCTTCTTCTCGGCCTCCGCTTCGGCTTCGGCGGCGGCCCGCTCGGTCTCCGCGGCCAGCGGGGTCATCTCCTCGGCCCGGAACTGCACGCGGCTCGAACGGCGACGCGGACGCGGTCCCGCTTCGCCCGACTCTTCGCCCTTGGCCCGTTGCTTCTGAGCCCGCGCCGTCTTGCCCTCGGTCACCGCCTGGCCCAACTGCTTGACCACCAGCTCGATCGCCCGCATCGCGTCGTCGTTGCCGGGAATCGGAATGTCCGCCTGGTCCGGGTCGCTGTCGGTATCGATCAGGCAAACGGTCGGAATGCTCAGCTTGCGCGCTTCGGCCAGCGCGTTGTGTTCCCGCCGCACGTCGATGACCACCATCGCCCCGGGCAACCGCTCCATCACGCGGATACCGTGCAGGTTGCGGTGAATCTTGCGGCGTTCGCGGGTGAGCTGGCTGGCCATCTTCTTCGAGTAGTTCGCCCACTCCTCGCTGTCCATGAGGCTTTCCAACTCCTCCAGGCGCTTGAGGCGGGCGCGAATGGTGCGGAAGTTGGTCAGCGTCCCACCGAGCCAGCGCTCGATGACGTAAGGCTGGCTCAGCTCATCGCAGGTCGACTCGATGCACGGCCGGGCCTGGCGCTTGGTGCCGACGAACAGCACGTCCTTGCCCTCGGCCACGGTGCGGGTGATGAATTTCTTGGCCAGCAGCAGGCCCTTGACCGTCTGCCGCACGTCGAGGATGTGGATGCCGTTGCGCTTGCCGTAGATGTACGACTGCATCTTGGGGTTCCACCCGGCGGTGCGGTGGCCATAGTGAATCCCCGCTTCGATCATTTCCTGAACGAATTTGGCCATGAGACAGATACCTCCGATGCGAAGCGTCGCGCCTCGCACAGCGACACCGGCGACAGCCGCCGACCGGCCGCGTCCGTCGCGCCAGGGCGCTTGGGCAAACGGCTAAGGGGCCCGAAGGCCCGGGCGTTCAGCCGGTCAGGATCACGCATCCGCCGGCCGCGAGCGCCGGTCACGCTCGAATCCACCAGTATACCCGACCCTCGGCGATTGGCAATGCGGGCCACCGCCCGGCTTGCCGGATCAGAACTTTTCCCAGTGGAGCACTTCGTCGAGCGGGCGCTTGGGGGTGGTGACGGCGGGTTCGGGATTGTAGCCCACCGCGATCAGCGAGACGATTTTCATGTCCTCGGGGACGTTGAGGATCGCGGCGACCTTCGGGCAGTATTCCTTCTTGTCCCCGGCCACCCAGCACGACTGCACATCGTTGGCGGTGGCGGCGATGAGGATGTTCTCGGTGGCCGCGGCCCCGTCTTCCAGGTAGTAGGTCGTCTCGCGGCAGAGCACGATGATGCACGCCCCGGCATCGGCGATGAACTTGCCGTAGTCGATCAGATCGGCGATCTGCCTGAGCATGTCGCGCTCGGTGACCACGACGAATTCCCACGGCTGCTCGTTACGACCCGTCGGGGCGAGCCGGCCGGCGTCGACCAGTCGGCGCAGCATCGTCTGCGGCAGCGGTTCGCCGTTGTAGGCCCGGGTGCTGCGGCGCTGCTCAATGGCTTTCATGGTTTCCATGGCGAAATCTCCGTGGGTCAGAACCGGTATATCGTACCGCCGACCGGCCGGTCTGTGCACCGGGCACTTTTCAATCGCCGGCCGATCTGCGACATTGATCGCATGAACCGCTCATGGTTGCCAGCCTGGACCGGGGTCGTCCGGCCGGTCGTCGGCATGTTGCACGGTCCGGCGTTGCCCGGCGCGCCGGCCTATGGCGGCAACCTGTCGGCGGTGCGCGAGGCGGTGCTGCGGGACGCCGAGGCGTGGACGGCCGGCGGAGCCCACGGGCTGATGCTGGAGAATTATCACGATGCGCCGTTCTTCGCCGGTCGGGTTCCCCCGGCGACGGTGGCCCATCTGACCGCGCTGGCCGCGGCGGTGCGCCGCCGCTTCGACCTGCCGCTGGGCATCAATGTGCTGCGCAACGACGGATGCAGCGCCCTGGCCGTGGCCCAGGCCGCGGGGGCGCAGTTCATCCGGGTGAACATTCTGTGCGGCGCGCGGTTGACCGACCAGGGCGTGATTGCCGGAATCGCTGCCCAACTGATGCGCGATCGTGCGAGGCTCGGGGCCGAACACGTCAAGGTGCTGGCCGACGTGAACGTGAAGCACTCAGCGCCGCTGGCCGCGATGCCGCTGGAACAGGAGACGGCCGACCTCATCGAGCGGGGCCGGGCCGATGGGCTGATCGTCAGCGGTTCGGGCACCGGTCGGCCGACCGACCTTGATGAACTGCGACAGGTCCAACAGGCGGCAGGCGCGGTGCCGGTGTTCATCGGCAGCGGGGTAACCGCCGAGTCAATCGCCGAACTCGCCCCGCACGCCGACGGGTTTGTCGTGGGCAGTTCGGTCAAGACGGCCGGCCGGGTCGACGCGGACAAGGTGCGGGCGCTGATCCAGGCGCGGCCGGACGGATGAGACCGGCGTCTGACAGAATTCACTTGACCGGCCGAAATGGTGGGTTATGGTTGATGCGTTGGGTCTTTATCGCCCCCTGGCCTGCGAGGCGGAGAAAAATCGATGGGTATGTACAGGTTCGTTGATCGGTGCGGCACGGGTCTTGTCGCCGCGGGGTTTGTCGTGATGATCTTCGCCCCCGCGGTGAAGGCGGGCGTGTTCATCAATCCCTCGGGGCAACCGGTCAAGGTCGAACAGGCGGCCACCCCGCCCGGCGCCGGGGCCGCGCCCATGACCGGCGTGACCAGCCGAACCATGGCCAGCGAGACCGGCATCATCAACCTCAACATCATGAACGCCGAGGCGACCAGCCTCGCCCTTGCGGTCGGCGTGACCATGAGCGCCCAGGCCCAGGCCGAGAACGAACAGGCCCCCACGCCCACGCTGCCCGAACTGATCGGCGAGAGCGAATCGGTCGATCCGTTCACCTACCTCGATGCCGTCTGGTCATTCGACCTGCCCGAGACCGACGGCGAGGCCCCCGAAGCGCCGGATGCCCCGCCGGTGACCCTCATCCCCGAACCGGGCACGGCCGCGCTGATCGTACTGAGCGGTTTGATGGCGCTGCGCCGTCGGCGATGACGCCCGGCTATGCAATCACCCGCGCCTGCCATCGATCGTCTTTCACCTGGGCCGCCTCGACCACACCAGCGAAGTCGGCCATGCGCACCTCGACCACGAAGCGCACCGCCAGCCACAGTCGCTGCAGGTACACCCCTTCATCGATGCGCCTGACCAACCCGCGATCGCGGGCCAGCGGGCCTTCGTATCGCAGGTAATCACGCCGGTGATCGCCCAGGCGATGCAGGTCGAACACCCTCGCCCGGCGCCAGCGTTGTGACGGCACCGAAGCGCGAAAGGTAATCAGCCGGCCTCGCGTCGGCGCTGCCTGCGGATCCTCGAGCATCCAGTCGTGGTGATCGCCGCGGGTCTGTCGATGCAGCAGCAGCACGGTCCGGCGAAGCGACATGGCCGATCCTTGTTTTCCCGCCACCGCGGGCGTATCTTGGTAACACCGTGGACCTGAAGGATACGACCATGCGCCATCGGCGTCGAACCTGGGCTGTGGCGATCGTACTGGCGACCGGCGTGTTGACCGGTTGCACCGTCGATCCGACCTTCTACGAACAGCGCGGCCTGCGGCGGTATTACGAGCTGCACCGCAGCGAAGCCGCCCGCGCCGACTTCCAGACCGCCGTGGACGCCAAGCCCACCCTGTGGGTCAGCCAGTTTCACCTGGGTCTGATCGCGCTGAAAAACGATCGGCCGATGCTTGCCCAGCGCCACCTGGAAATCGCACTGGAGATGGTGCGCAACCGACCGGGGCGCGTCGGGCCGATCGTCGACGCTTTGGCCGAGGCGATCCACCGGCAGGGCGATCATCCGCGCCTGTTCGCCTTCCTCGATGAAATGGTCGACCAGTACCGCACCACGCACGACTACCTGCGGCGGGCGGCGTACTACGAAAAGATCGGCGATCACGACAACGCCCAGGTCGCCTATCGCCAGGCGGTCAAGGTGGCCGAGGCGGACGACGTGACGCCTTACCTGGCCCTGGCGGGTTTCTATGAAAGAATCGGCGCGACCGACAAGGCGCTGGTGGCGCTGCGTCAGGCATACGGCTTGGCGCCCGATAGCCGTCAGGTCAGCGCGGCGATCCGACGTCTGGGCGAGGTGCCCGGCCCGACAATCTCTTTGCCGCCTGAGCGGTAAAGGCCTTGACGATGCGGGGCGGATGATCCGATAATCACCGCACCGAAACAGTCGGAGGGTCAGAACGGCGAAAGTGTTCGGCCCGGCCGGTGGATGATCCGGCCGGACCCCTCGAGGCCGCGAATAATGGGTTTTTTTCAAGAAACCCCTTGTGTGACGCCGAATACCGTTGTTAGAATCCGATCACCTGATCGGAGAAGGTTTCATCGACAGGGGCTTTACGCCGATCAGGAGTAGAAGATCAGGGACCGGCCGGCCCTTCCGGCCACACGCAAAGGAGTGCCATCGCAGGTCGAAGCACTTCACGGGTAAGGACTCACAGAAGAACGTAACGTTTGAGGTTTAGCAGGCCACCGCAGGCATGGGGCGATGGCCGTACACAGAACCGGATCGACGACTCGGTCAAACCAGGAGCCAATAAGCCAAACCGGGTTGAAGATCTACCGATCAGGAATCACTTTCAAGATTAAAGGAGACGGTCAGATGAAAGTGAGCAAGTTTGTTTTGGCAATCGTAGTAGGCCTGTCGGGCCTGGCGTACGCCGCGGACACCGATGTGAAAGCCGAGCTGGAAGCCCTCAAGGCTCAGCTCAGCGCCCAGCAGTCCCGGATCGCCGCTCAGGAAGCCCAGATTTCGCAGCTCAAGGGCGAAAGCTGGTTGACCGAGCGTCGGGCCGAGGAAGTCAAGGTGCTGATTCACGAGGTGCTCTCGGACGCCGAGACCCGCGCCAGCCTGCTGGACAGCGGCATGACCGCCGGCTACCAGGACGGTTTCTTCCTGGCTTCGACCGACGGCAACTTCCGCATGAACATCAAGGGCCAGTTGCAGATCCGCTGGGTCTTCAACCGTTCCGATCAGGCCCTCGCCCCGGCCGGCACCGAACGCGCTGAATCCAACGAAGGCTTCAGCCTGCCCCGCGTGAAGCTGGGCTTCTACGGCCACATGTTCGATCCGAAGCTGACCTACGGCATCAGCGCCGGATTCGACGGCGCAGGCGTTGACCGCCTGAACAACGTCGTCGGTGCCGAGGATGGCGACTTCGAACTCGAAAACGCCTTCCTGGCCTACGAAATCGCCGAAGGCTGGCAGATCAAGGGTGGCCAGTTCAAGGCTCCCTTCCTCGCCGAGGAATCGGTCCACAGCGGCAAGCTGCTGGCCGTCGAACGGTCGCTGATCAACCAGATCTTCACCGTCGACTACACGCAGGGCGTGCAGGTGGCCTGGGACGGCGAAATCGCCGGCCAGCCCGTCCGCGCCGCCGCCATGTGGCATGATGGATCCTACGGCGCCAACATCGATGACATCTGGGTCCGGCCGCTGGTCGGTGCCCCCGTCGCCGCCGCGCCCGGCATGGACCTGTTCGACTTCGGCATCGCCCTCCGCGGCGAGTGGCTGGTCATGGGTGACTGGGCGCAGTTCGAAGATCAGCAGGCCTGGAGCGGCGGCGTCCGTTCGCTGAAGGTCGGCCTGGCCTACAACCACGACGAGCCGGCCGGCGGCAACGGCAACACCATCCCCGAAATGCGCAAGTGGACCGTCGACGTCAGCGCGGAATTGCCCGACCTCAACGGTCTGAGCATCTTCTTCGCCTACATCGGCACCGACACCGCCACGCTCGATCCCACCATGCGGATCGCCGTGAAGGATCCGTGGGGCCTGGTCGCCCAGGTCGGCGCGTTCGTGATCCCCGACAAGATGGACGTGTTCATGCGGTACGAATACGCCGACTGGGACAAGAACGCTCCCGGCATCGCCACGGTCATCGCCAACGAGGATTACAACACGATCACCGTCGGCACCAACTACTACATGCAGGGCAACAACGCCAAGGCCTCGCTGGACCTGGTCTGGGCTCTCGACTCGACCAATATCTTCAACGGTATTGGCATGCTCGGCGGCGGCCAGCTTCCCGGCCAGGGCCTGGTCATCTCGCAGGGCGATCAGGTCGCCGTGCGGGCCCAGATGCAGATGCTCTTCTGACGACGGTCCTACCGACCCTCGAAAGACACGATCCCAACGGCCGCTCCAACCGGAGCGGCCGTTTTTCGTGGGGGGCCAGCGGCTACCGGACGATCTCGACTCGTCCAGACCCTGCCCGCAAACCGCGAATCCGCTAGAATGGCCGCCGCGATCAGGGCACGTCCGCATGGTGAAAGGTCACGCGCATGTCTTACCGCCGCTGCCGCTGTTGCTTTCAGTTCGTCGTCGCCAGCCTGGCGACCGGTCTGCTCATCGCTTTAGGGTGCGCCGGGCCGCTGGACGGCTACGACGCTTCGCGCCTGCACCGTGAAGTGATCGCCGACGCCCGCGCCGAACTGCCCGCCGGAGCCGACGCCCCCGCGCCCGCCGAGCACGAATCGGTCATCGACCTGACCGACCAGCAACGCCGCGAACTGGACGAGGTATCCGGCATGGGCGCATACGAATCGGCCCGGCTCGATACGGGCAAAGATCTGCTCGGTAAACGCTCGACCACCGCCCCGCTCACCCTCAGCCGTGCCGTGCGCCTGGCCGTGGAAAACAACCTCGAAGCCCGTCTTGCCCGCCTTGTGCCCGCCTCCAGCGCCCAGGGCATCATCGAAGCCCAGGCCGACTTCGACTTCGACCTGTTCGCCAATGCCGCCTATGCCAACGTCGACCGCCCTCGCCAGGGCGCGCTGGTGTTCGCCGTGCCCGTCGTGCCTTTGGCCGACACGCAGCGCGTCACCGAGGTCGAAGCCGGCGTCCGCAAGCGCACCGAATCGGGCGCGCGGATCACCGCGTCGACCGGCGTGCGCCACGCCGATGAGCGCACGCCCGGCATGGCCGCGGCGCCCGATCCGGCGTCGATCACCGATTTTACGGTCGGCATCACCCAGCCGCTGCTTCGCCACTTCGGCCCACGCGCCAACCGCGCCGAGATCGTCCTCGCCGAAAACCTCCATGCCCGCGACGGCTATGGCCTGGCGGATCGGCTGATCGGGATCGTCGCCGCCGTCGAAGCCGCCTACTGGGACCTGGTCTACGCCCGCATTCAACTGGCCGTTCGCCAACGCCTGTTCGACGATACCGCCGCCCTGCACGACGATCTGAAGGCCCGCAAGGATCTCGACGCCAGCCCGCTTCAAATCGCCCAGGCCGCCAGCTTCGTGGCGGCACGCCGATCCGAAGTCCTCGCCGCCCAGCGCGCGTTGCGCGATGCGTCGGATCGGCTCAAGCATCTGCTCAACGCCGAGAACCTGCCGCTGGTCGGCGAAACGCTGGTCGATCCGGTCGATCGGCCGAGCGAACAGGCCGACGACATCTCCCTCGCCCGCGCCGTGGTCGACGCCCTGCGGCTGCGACCCGAAATGGCCCAGGCCCGGTTGATGATGGAAGACGCCTGGGTCCGCATGAACCTGGCCGACAACCAGCGCCTGCCCAGGCTCGACCTGACCGCCCGGCTGAGCTACTACGGCATGGACGAACGCGTCTTCGACAGCTACGACCAGGCCACGCGGAGCGCGTTCATCGACTGGCTGATCGGCCTGAGCTTCGAGCAACCCATCGGCAACCGCGCCGCCGAAGCGGCCTACCGCCGCCAGCGCCTCGCCCGGCAGTCCCAGGCCATCGAGTACCGACGCACCGCCCGGCGGATCGTCCTGGAAGTCAAGCAGGCCCTCCGCGCCGCCCGCAGCGCCCACGAACTGATCGCCGTCGACCGCGATGCCCGCCGCGCCGCCGCCGAGAATCTCCGCGCCGTCGAAAAACGCGAAGAATCCGCCTCCGCCCTCACCCCCGAGTTCCTGCTTGACCTGAAACTCAGCGCCCAGCAGCGCCTCGGCGACGCGGAATTGCTGGAGATTCGCGCCATCGCCGACTACAACGTCGCCCGGGCGAAGCTGCTCGAAGCGACCGGCTCGCTGCTCGAACATCACCAGATCGACCTGCGCGTCAACCCCGATCAGCCCGACGAACAGGAGTGAGGCCCCATGGGCGGATCGCGCGCTGACGCCGTCCGCAAGACCGCGCTGCAGGTGGTGGTGACCGGCGCATCCAGCGGCATCGGCCGGGCGATCGTCGCCGCGCTCACCGCCGATCGCCATCACGTATTCGCCACCGTGCGCCGAAACCGCGACGCCGCCGCGCTGCGCGAAGCGTTCGGTCGATCCGTCACGCCGATGCTTTGCGACCTGACCGATGACCAGGCTGTGCGCCGCGCCGCCGACGAGGTTCGCCAATCCATTCGGCCGCACGGATTGGATGCGCTGGTGAACAACGCCGGCATCGCCGTGCCGGGGCCGATCGAAGCGCTGACCGATGATGATCTCCGCCGGCAGTTTGAAATCAACGTGATCGGCCTGGTGCACCTGACGCAGCGCCTGCTGCCGGCGATCCGCGCGGCGGGCGGGCGCATCGTGAACATCTCTTCCGATTCGGGCCTGGTTGCTTCGCCGTTTCTCGGGGCGTATGGCGCCTCGAAATTCGCCGTCGAGGCGCTGTCCGACGCCCTGCGGCTGGAACTGCGGCCGCTGGGTGTCGCCGTTTCGCTCGTCGAGCCCGGCCCGATCGACACCCCCATCTGGCGCAAGGGCCTGGAGGCGGCGGAGGCCGTCGACCGCGCAGCCGATCCGCGGGTTCGCGGGCTGTACGCCGATCGCGCCGAAGCAGTGCGGCGTTACGCCGAGCGCTGCGCCGCGGGCGCCGCTCCACCCCAGCGCGTGGCCGAGGTCGTGCGCCGGGTGCTGGCGGCCCGACGGCCGCGATCGCGCTATCCCGTCGGCTTCGCCTGCCGCCTGACTGCCTTCGCCGCGCACTGGGCGCCGCCCGCCTGGCGGGATCGGATCCTCCAGCGCGCGCTCGGCGGCGCCACCCGGTCGGTCGATCGCGCCGAGCGAACGACTTCGCGCACCGTGCTGATCACCGGCGCCTCGTCGGGCATCGGTTACCGGTGCGCCGCCGACCTGAACGATCGCGGTTTCGACGTGATCGCCACCGGTCTCGATCCGCCGCGCAATCCGTTACCAAATGTCTGTTTCATCCGCGCCGACCTGACCGATGGCCATGATGTCGAGCGGCTGGTCGGCGCGGTCGGCGCGTCGACCGGGTCCGGGGGACTGGGCGGCCTGGTCCACAGCGCGGGTATGGTGGTCGGCGGACCGCTGGAGGCGATACCGATCCAGCGGCTCCGCGATCAGCTCGACGTGAACGTGTGGTCGGCGGTGCGGCTGACGCGGCGGTTGTTGCCGGCGCTGCGTGCGGGGGCGGGACGGGTCGTGAACGTTTCTTCGCACATGGGCGTGCTGGCGATGCCGTTTCTGGGGGCGTACGGCGCATCGAAGCACGCGATGGAGGCGCTGAGCGATGCCCTGCGGATGGAGGTCGGCCCGCTGGGCGTGGCCGTGACGGTGGTGCGGCCGGGGCCGGTGGCCACGTCGCTGTGGCCTCGATCGATCGAAGCGTGTGGGGTGTTGCGGCACGACTGGCCGGACGAGTTGCGCCGGGTGTACGAGCGGCCGTTTCTTGCCGCAGTGCGCGTGGGCATGGATCAGGCCCGGCGATCGATCCCGGTCGGTCGGGTGGTGGGCGCGATTGGTCATGCGCTCGAATCACCACGACCGCGCCGCTGTTACGTGGTCGGCCTCGAAGCGCGGCTCACCCACGCGATGCGCCACCACCTGCCCGCTCCGGCGCGCGACGCCGTCTTGTGCCGTGCCCTGCGACGCCGCGGCCGATGAAGCCCGCCCGTCGAGGCTACTGCGGCAGCTCGATCTGCGCCTTGACGCTGGTCGGCGGCATGTCGACGCAGAAGTCGAACGCCTTGACCGACTCGGCGAAGTCGAACTGATCGGTGATCAGCGGCTTGACGTCGATCTTCCCGCTGGCCATCAGCCTGATCGCCCGGTCGTAAACGTGCGCGTAGCGGAAGACCGTTTCGATCCGCGCTTCCTTGACCTGCGCCGCGACCACGTCGAATGCGATCGGCTCGACGGGCATGCCCACCCACACCACCGTGCCGCCCGGCCGCAGCGGGTCGAAAAGGTCCGCCGCCACCTTCGGGCTGCCCGTGCATTCGAAAATCACGTCGGCGCCCCAACCGTCGGTCATTTCGTCGATCACGTCCTTCAGCTTCCGTTCGCTGACGTTCACGGGGTTGATCGGACCGAGCTTCGCGGCCAGGTCGAGCTTCGGCTGAACGATGTCGGTCATGACGATGCGGCTGCATCCGCCGGCGAGGGCGGCCAGGGCGGTGACCATGCCGATGGGGCCGGCGCCGGTGACGATGGCCACGTCGCCCGGCTTGATCCGGGCCTTGTTGGCCGAATGCATGCCCACGGCCAGCGGCTCGACCATCGCCCCTTCGGCGAAGCTGACGTTGTCGGGCAGTTTGAACGTGAAGTCCGCCGGGTGGATGCATTCGGGGCGCAGCACGCCGTGGATCGGCGGGGTGGCCCAGAAACGCACGGACGGGTCGAGGTTGTACAGGCCCAGGCGGCTGGCCTTGCTGTTCGGATCGGGAATGCCCGGCTCCATGCACACGCGGTCGCCCGGGGCCAGGTGCGTCACGTCTTCGCCGGCCTCGGTCACCGTGCCCGCCGCCTCGTGGCCGAGAATCATCGGCTCGTTGACGACGAACGGCCCGATCCGCCCGTGCGTGTAGTAATGCACATCCGACCCGCACACGCCCACGGTGTGCAGCCTGATCCGCACGTCGCGCGGTCCGAGCGTTTCGCCCGGATCGATGTCGCGGACGTTCAGTTTCAAATCCGGTTCCAGAACGAGTGCTTCCATGATGATGGCCTCCGGTCCACAGAATATCACATCGTGGCAGACTCGGCGCATCCGGCTTGTCGACGGGCGGTGACTCAGCAGAGGAAGTCCGGGTTTCGTCGCTGCGCTGCTCAGCCATCGGCTTATCCCACCGGCCCCAGGCCGCGGGCCCATCGCCGCGAAGCCCCGGACCGGTGCATCTGATATACTCATCCGGTGATCGAATCGGAGACGGGCATGGACGCCGATCGCGCCCGGGTGCGCCTCATTGCGATGATGAACCAGAAGGGCGGCGTGGGCAAGACCACGACCGCGGTGAACCTCGGCGCTGCGCTGGCGGAGGCGGGGGCGAACGTTCTGCTGATCGATCTCGATCCCCAGGCCCACCTGTCGCTGCACGTGGGGCTGGACCCGAACGACCTGGACGCGACGGTTTACGATCTGCTGACCGACGCCGATCAGCCGGTCGAGCCGCTGATCCAGTCGGTGGGCGATCGGCTGAGCGTGATTGCCTCGGAGGTGAACCTCGCGGGCGCCGAGGCGGAACTGGTTCACACGGCCAATCCGCAGGGGGTGCTGCGCGCTCGACTGGGCGAGGCGGTGCGGCGATACGATTACGCGATCATCGACTGCCCGCCGAGCCTGGGGCTGCTGACGATGAACGCGCTGTCGCTGGCCGAGCAAGTGATCGTGCCGATGCAGGCGCACTTCCTGGCCCTGCAGGGCTTGAGCAAGCTGCTGGAGACGGTGCAACTCGTGCGGCAGAAGATCAACCCGAACCTGCGGGTGGCGGGGGTGGTGTTGTGCATGCACGACCGCCACACGAACCTGGCCACGGAGGTGGTGGCGGACCTGGAGCAGTTTTTCGCCGCGTCGCGTCCGCTGCAGATGCCCTGGTCGAACGCGAAGCTCTATCAGCCGCCGGTGCGGAGGAACATCAAGCTGGCCGAGTGTCCGAGTTTCGGCCAGACGATTTTCCAGTACGAACCGTGGTGCGGCGGAGCGCGGGATTACCTGGCGCTGGCCGAGGCGATCCTCGCCGAAGACAACCGCACCCGGAACAATGGCCCGCCGCTCGAAGACCGGCCCGCCGTCGCTCAAGCCGGCCCTGAGCCGGGCGAAGGTCCGGGGTCGGCGCCCCCCATTGCCGAATCCCCCTCGCCCGGCGCATGAGCCGCACCCATCCCATCATGCGATGGTTGCTGGCGGTTTACTGGCTCGCCCTGATCGCCGCCACGCACTGGCCTCGCCTGTCGTTCGCGCCCAACGATGCGGTGGTGTTCGGGCTGGACAAGTGGCTGCACGTGATCTGCTTCGGGTTGTTGAGTCTGTTCTGTTACGGCGCGCGGCTGTTCGGCGATTCGGGGCGGGGTCGGCGGTGGGCGTTTCCGCTGCTGATCGCCGCGCTGTACGTGCCGATTGACGAGATCACGCAGAACATGATGCCCGGCCGGTCGTTTTCATTCGGCGACCTGGCCGCCTCGTGGCTCGGCGTGATCGCGGGGGCGGGGGTGTACGGCGGGTGGCGGTGGTTGAGCCGGCCTTCGCATTCGTTCGTCGCCAACACGCGCGTGATGTCGATTCTGACGTTCATCAGCCGCGTGTTCGGCCTGGGGCGGGAGTGGGCGCTGGCGTTCGCGTTCGGTTTCTCGCCGGTGCTCGATGCCTACGCCATCGCCTTCATGATTCCCAACCTGTTCCGCCGACTGTTCGGCGAAGGGTCGCTGGCGGTGGCGTTCCTGCCCGGTTACGCGCAGCTCGACCGGGACGCCCCGGCGACCGCGCGGCGTTTCGGACGATCCATGCTCCGATGGCTGGTGCTGCTGTTGGTGGCGGTGTCGGCGGTGTCGGTTTTGATCCTGGCGGGGTTGCTGCTGTTTGGCGATCTGGACGAGCGTGGCACGCTGGCGGCGCGGTTGACGGGGATGATGATCTGGTACATGCCGCTGGTGTGCACGGCGGCGATCCTCGGGGCGATGTTGCAGGTGCACGGCCGGTTCGCCGCGCCGGCGGCGGCGCCGGTGTTGCTGAACGTCGCGGTGATCGTCGCGGCGATCGGTTCGCGCACCCTCTGGCCGGACATGGCCCCCGGGTGGCGGACGCACATCGTGGCGCTGGCGGTGTTGGTGGCCGGCGGGTTCCAGGTGACCTGGCTGATCGCCACGTTGCACGAAGCGCGCGGCGCCGCGGGGTTGGATGAACCGGTCGACGGCGATCGCCTGCGCGATGCGAAACAAAGGCTGTTCGCCCGCTGGGTTCCGATGCTGTTCGGCCTGGCGGTGCTGCAAGTCAACACGCTGCTCGACGCGCTGATCGCCATGTTCTTCAGTGGGGAGGCGGGCGAAACGCTGCACTGGTTCGGTGACCAAGCGGCTTCGCCGATGCGCGAAGGCGCGGTGGCGGTGCTGGGAGCCACGGCGCGGCTGTACGAGTTTCCGCTGGGCGTGTTCGCGGTCGCGCTGGCGACGGCGATCTACCCGGCGCTGTCGCGGGCGTCGGACGACCGGCCGACCTTCGCCGCGCTGGTGCGGCGGGGGTTGCGGCTGTCGTGGTTCATCGCCCTGCCGGCCGGGGTGGGATTGATCCTCGTGCGCCGGCCGCTGGCCGAGGCGATCTTCGCCGAGGCCGGGGCCTTGAAGGCCGAAGACTCCGCCCGCGTGGCGTGGGTGCTGCTCGGTTATGCTCCGGCGATCTGGGCGTATTCGATGAACCAACTGCTCACCAGGGTGTTTTACGCGCGGGACGATGCCCGCACGCCGGTCCGCGTGGCCGCGGGCATGGTGCTGCTGAACCTGGTGTTGAACCTGACGTTGATGTGGCTGCCGGCGCCGGCGAACCCGATGGGCCCGCGCCTCGGCGTCGCGGGCCTGGCGTGGTCGACGGCGATTTGCGCGACGCTGCAATGCGTGATCCTGCTGATGCTGGTGCGCCGGCACGTCGAGCGGCCGCTCGATCGGGCGGTGGTCGGCGGATGGCTGCGCACGGCGGTGGCCACCCTCGCCATGGCCGCGGCGGTATGGGTGGTCGTGCGGCTTGGGCCGACCTGGTTCGACCGAACGACCGAATCGCTCGGCCGGGGCGGGTCGATCGTGCTGCTGGTCGCGGCGGTGGCGACGGGCGGGGCGGTGATGATGCTGGTCGCCCGGTTACTCGGCATGGCGGAGCTGCGCTGGGCGCTGGGGGATGGCGACGAGTAGGTTCCTGACCGGCAAGGCACCGTTGCGAACCGATTGCAGACGCCCGCACATCGACGGTCGTCACCCGCCGCCGCCCGTGATAAATTGAAAGTTGCGCGGAGAGCCGGCTGACCGCCACGACCCCCGCTGAAAGCGATCGCCACCATGACCCCCCAGACCGACGGCCGAGAGATTGTCGAACAGTTCACCGTTCCCAACGAGCCGAACTACATCCCCCAGGACCATGAAGAGGAAGTTTTCGACCACGCCTGGCGCACGAAGATTCCCCTGATTCTCAAGGGGCCGACCGGCTGCGGCAAGACGCGCTTCGTCGAACACATGGCCTACCGGCTCGGGCTGCCGCTGATTACCGTCAGTTGCCACGAGGATCTGACCGCCGGCGACCTGGTCGGGCGATACCTCTTCCGCGACAACCAGACCGTCTGGCAGGACGGCCCGCTTACCCTCGCCGTGCGCTACGGCGGGATCTGCTACCTCGATGAAATCGTCGAGGCCCGCAACGACACCGCCGTCGTCATCCACTCGCTCACCGACGACCGGCGCATCCTTTACATCGACAAGACCGGCGAAGTTGTCCGTGCCCACAAGGACTTCATGATGGTCATGAGCTACAACCCCGGCTACCAGAACGTGGCCAAGGATCTGAAGCACTCGACCAAGCAGCGATTCTGCTCGCTCCTGTTCGATCAGCCGACGCAGCAGACCGAAGTGAAGATCATCGCCAGCGAAACCGGCCTGGCCGTGGAAGACGCGCGGAAGCTCGCCGAGATGGGCGGGCAGATTCGCGCGCTCAAGGGCTACGGCCTCGACGAGGGCGTGAGCTGCCGCCTGCTGGTTTACGTCGCCCGGCTGATGACATCCGGCCTCGACGCGCCGACCGCCATCAAGGTCGCCGTCAGCCAGACCCTTTCCGACGAAGCGGAAATCATCGCCTCCGTCGAAGACATCGCCAAACTCTACTTCGGCGACATGCTCGAAGAACAGAGGACCGAACACGGCGCTTAGCTGCGGTGTTCGTTAACGGGTTAACGGATCAACGACGCTGCCGACCATCACGATTTCGACCTGTCCCGCATCACCTGGGGATACCGGCAAACGTTTGCCCGGGCGATCGCGGACCTGCAGCACGGCGGGCACATCGGGCCTGAGCGAAAGGAAGTCACCGACACCTTTTTCGAGCTGCTGCGCCACCGGTCCGGCCCGCACTTCGACCACGTGCTCCGCGAGTTTCTCGGGGCGCTGAATCGGCAAACGCGGTGGATTCTCGAACTGCCCGGCGTGTTCGAGGAGTTCTGCGATCTCGGCCGCGCGTTGGCCGACGAACGGCTCAGCTTCGCCTTGCACTACTTCCGCCTTTGGGGCGAGGGGCAGTTCGGCAATTCGCCCGGTCGCCTGCGCGACCTGGTCAGCCACGTGAGAACCCTGCGCGAATCGGACGGCGAACTCGCCCAGGCGTTCATGACCGGCTACGGCGAGCTGATCCGACACCTCGACCGGCGCGAGGTGCAGCTTTTCGTCAACGAGCTGCGCCTGCTGCATCGCGACCGCCCGCAGACCGCCGCCGACTTCGCCACCCTCCGACTCGCCGGGGCCCACGCGTTCGTCCGGCAACTGTCCCGCGAAGCCCGACTCGAAGACCTCGCCGAACGCCTCGGCCGATTCATTCGCGCCCTGTGCGGCCGGGCTTTGCGACTCGGCGACCTCTCCCAGCTCGACGTCGATTACCTCATCGAACGCGACAGCCGACTCGTCTGCTTCCTTGACCACCTCTACGTGCCGATGCGCATTGGCGAGTACGAATCCCGCCGTCGGAACGAATCGCTCTACTGGCTGTCGGCGCTGGTCGCGGCGATCTCCATCCGACTGCGCAGCTTCACCACCGTTCAGGGCCGAGGCGGCGCTGCGACCCTCACCGACTGGCTGAACCACGATGATCGCCTCGCCGCGGCGGTCACGCTTGTCGAAATCACACGGGTCATCGACCACCTGCGAACCTGCCTGCCCGGCGCGCGCCGTCTGGTCGACTTCGGCATCCACGAACAGTTCACCCGCCGACCGCCCGCCACGCGCACCGAACAGTTGCTGCACGCCTGCCTGTGCGATCCGCCCGGGGCGGACGATGGCCTCCGCGAAACGGTGCGCGCGATTCGCGCCGCCGCGTCCGCTTCATCGAACATCGACGAAGCCCGCGAAGCCGCCCGACCGATCGTCGAACCAGTCGCCCCGCAGCTCGATGGTCCGGTCCCGGCGCTGATGTTCTTTCCCGACTTCGATTACCACGCCGAACCGGGCGACGTCGCGCCCACCAAACAGGCTGCCCGCGATGCCGATCGGCCCCCCGAAGACGAAGGTCAGACCGACCCGGGCGCCGCCGCCACCATGAAGCCGCAGCCGGCCGAGGGCGGATCCGACGAACGCGAACAGTCCGACGAAATCGCCCATTTCGTTTATCCCGAATGGAACCAGGCCAACAACGATTACTACGAAAACTGGTGCCACCTGCGTGAGCATTATCCCGCCGGCCGCGGTGCGGCGCCGCTGGTGTCCAATGACGTCGACCGCCAGCGCCTGGTTAACGTCCGACGATTGTTCGAGCGCCTGCGACCCGACCTCGCCCGCAAGCAGAAGTTCCTCGAATACGGCGACGAGATCAACGTTGACCGCTTCGTCGAGTACCTCGCCCTGCGCGAGCAATACCCCAACCCGCGCGTCGACTTCTACGAAAAGACCTTCATCCAACAGCGCGACCTTGCCGTCGCCCTGTTGATCGACATGTCCGGCTCGACCGCCGCCTTTCCCGAACCGGCCGGCCCGACGACCGGCGAATCGCGCGACCGCCGCATCATCGACCTGCAACGCCACGCCGCCGCCATCCTCGCCGAAGGGCTCGAAGCGCTCGGCGACGACTTCGCCATCTTCGGCTTTTCCGGCAACGGCCGCGAACACTGCGACTTCCTCGTCTACAAGCAGCTTGACGAACCCTACGATGACACGGCCCGGCGCCGGCTCGCGGCGGCTTACCCCATGGCCAACACCCGCATCGGCGTCGCCCTCCGGCACGCCCACGCCAAACTCCACGATCACCCGGCCCGCCGGAAGATCATCATCGCCATCACCGACGGCAAGCCGCAGGATTCGGACTACGACCCGATCACCCGCTACGCCCAGCACGATGTGCGCATGGCCTGCCAGGAAGCCGAACGCGATGCGGTGAACGTGGTCTGCGTGTCCACCCGCGAAAACAGCCGCGCCGACCTCGAAATCATGTTCCCCCACCACCGCTTCGTCATCCTCGAAAACATGACCCAACTGGTCGACGTCCTGCCCCGCCTGTATCTGAAAATGACCACGTGATGCCGACCAAGCCGGGCCCTGAGCCAAGCGAAGGGCCGAATGCCCTCGGTGTCTCGGCACCCGCCATGATGCTATCCTGTTGCACCGGAGTTTCCCATGCGTTGCCAGATCGACTGTGTGCCGTGTTTCGTCAAGCAGGCCTTGAGCGCCGCCCGCTACGTCACCGATGATCCCCAGCTCCACGAAGCCATCGTCCGCGAAGTGTTCCGCATGGCCAGCGCGGCCGACCTCACCCAGCCCCCGCCCGTCATCGCCCAGCAGATCCATCGCACCGTCCGCGCCATGACCGGCGTCGACGATCCCTACGCCGAAATCAAACATCGCTTCAACCGCTTTGCCCTCGACCTGTACCCCAAACTCCATCGCCTCATCAACGAGTCGCCCAACCCGCCCGAAACCGCGCTCCGCTACGCCATCGCCGGCAATACCATCGACTTCGGCGTCGGCGCCGACCTGACCGAGGCCGACGTCGACCGCGCCATCGACAACGCCATTCGCCTGCCCCTGTTCGGGTCGACCGATCGCTTCTGGCAGGCGGTCCACGATGCCGGCGAAATTCTTTACCTGGCCGACAACGCCGGCGAGATCGTCTTCGACCGGCTGCTCATCGAGCGCATGCCCACCGGTCGTCTGACCGTCGCCGTGCGCGGCGGACCGATCATCAACGACGCCACCTGGCACGATGCCGATGCGGTCGGCCTGACGGAGATCGTCGAAGTGATTGACAACGGCTCCGACGCCCCCGGCACGCTGCTGGATGACTGTTCGGATCTCTTCCGAGAGCGCTTCAACCGAGCCGACCTGGTCATCGCCAAGGGCCAGGGCAACTACGAAACCCTCAACGAACATCCCAGGCACATCTACTTCATCCTCAAGGCCAAGTGCAAAATGGTTGCCCACGACCTCGCCCGCGAGATCGGCGACCACGTCGTCATGCCCGGCAACCACCAGACCTGCGCCTGACCGGCCCGAAGAGCTCGGTTGAAGGTGACGGCGGAATCCCCCCAGCCGCCGATTCACAGCCGGCGGGCCACGCCCGCCGGTTCACGCCCGCCGGTTCACAGCCGGCGGTTCACAGCCGGCGGGCCACGCCCGCCGGTTCACGAGCGCCGATTCACAGCCGCCGGTTCACAGCCGGCGGTTCACAGCCGGCGGGCCACGCCCGCCGGTTCACGAGCGCCGGTTTGGGGGGGCGAATGCGGGATGCGGCGTGTGATCTCGCTCGGCCGACCAGTCCAGGCCTGCGGCCGCAAGCCCAAAGGACGCAGGTCAACCGATGAATGCGGGCGGCAGGACTCGAACCTGCACGGGGTTTTATCCCACCAGGACCTAAACCTGGCGCGTCTACCAGTTCCGCCACGCCCGCGGGCCGGCGCGTCGTGCGGCATGAGTCTAGCACACCGCCCCAGCCGCATCGACTGGCCGGCGAACCCTCCGGGCCCGTCGCCGCCCATCGCGCGAAGCTTGACCGGGCGCCCGATCACAGTAGAATGCGATTTTC
>CAYNCM010000030.1:26936-34027 GCA_964395825.1 uncultured Planctomycetaceae bacterium | reverse complement strand
CGTGACCTTTTTTTACGCGCCCGGCCCCTGCGCGATGTCCGCGATCCCCGCCGCGCCCACCAGGCAACTGATCACCCCGTTGACGGTGAAGAACGCCAGGGTGAACCGGTCGCGGCTCGCGGCGCGGTGCTCGATCACCAGCAGCAGCGCCACCGCCACCACCGCCAGCGTGAACCAGCTCAACGAGTCATCGGCCAACAAGCGGTGTCCGGTGAACGCCGGCGTCGTATTCTGAACCGCCACGAGCAACAGCAGCGCCAGCAGGTGGGCCCCCTTCGCCGTCACCAGCGTCCCGCTTCGACCCAGCTTCGCGGGAATCGAATGCAACCCCTGCGCCCGATCCACTTGTTCGTCCTGCAGCGCGTAGATGATGTCGAACCCCGCCACCCACAACACCACGAAGCCCGACAGCAGCCACACGGCCGCGCTGTTCGCCAGGTAGGCCGGTTCGATCGCCAGCGCCGCCCCGATCGGACTCAAACCCAGGGCCGCGCCCAGGGCGAAATGCGACGCGGCGCTGTAACGTTTGGTCAGGCCATACCCGCCCAGCCCCACCACCGCGATCGGCGAAAGCGCCAGCGGCCACCAGTTGCCCCGCAACACGCCGAACCCCGCCGCGCAGGCCTCCAGTCCCACCACGCACACCGCCATCGCCCCCAGCACCTGCCCCGCCGTCACCCGACCGGCCGGCAACGCCCGATCCGCCGTTCGCGGATTCGCCGCGTCGATTTTCCGATCCACGTACCGATTGGCCAGCATCGCATAGGTCCGCGCGAACATCATGCACCCGACCACCAGGGCCAGTTCATCCCATCCCGGTAAACGGGCGACGACTTCGCCGTCTCCGGCCGCCGCCATGAACGCCGCCAGCAGCGCGAAAGGCAACGCAAACACCGAGTGCGCCAACTTGATATCCGCCCCCATCGCCGCGGCGCGTTTGATCCAGGAATCGCCCATCACCCCATCATACGCATTCAGCCGATCAACGGGACCTCCCGCATCGAACGCGCCGCGCACAACCCCACCGCATGCCGCCCCACGAGCGGCTTCAGCCGGCGTTGCGTTCGGCGCCCAGAGTCGGGCGGCACGTTCGGCCCGGCGACGACCCGCGGCACGCGCACGGGAACGTGACAACCGGCGCCGTTCAACCATTCCCAGCGGCGGTGATCGGACACGATGAACGGCATATTCGGCGAATCGGGCATGAAGACGGTGCAGCAGATTGGCCGCGCGGGGGCGAAAACCGCCACCATGGACCGACGCCCTCGCCATCGAAAACGCCCAGGCAGGCCCCCCGTCGGCGACCAACCGGATGAAGCCCCATCTTCACCCGGCGCGATCAGGTCTCGGCCGGACCGATGAGCGCGCCGGAATCGAATCGCATCACCGGGGCCCGATTTCGCCGGCGCGTCACAATCCCATCGCTTCGGCCATGGCGCTGCCGAGATCGGCGGGGCTGTCGGCGACGGTGACGTTCGCTTTGCGCAACGCGGCGATCTTGTCGTCGGCCTTGCCGGAGGCACCGGAGATGATCGCGCCGGCGTGGCCCATGCGCTTACCGGGCGGGGCGGTGCGGCCGGCGATGAACGCGGCGACGGGTTTGGCGATGCGGTCGGCGATGTGCGCCGCGGCACGTTCTTCGTCGTCTCCGCCGATTTCACCGATGAGCATCATGCCCGCCGTTTGCTTGTCGGTTTCGAAGCGGTCGAGCAATTCGATGAAGTTCAGTCCCTTGATCGGGTCGCCGCCGATGCCGATGCAGGTGGTCTGTCCGATGCCGCGTTCGGTGCACTGCCAGACGGCTTCGTAGGTGAGCGTGCCGGAGCGCGAGATCACGCCGACCGCCTTGCCGGTTTCCGCTTTGTCGGCGGGCAGGTGGATGTAGCCGGGCATGATGCCGATCTTGACCTGTCCCGGCGTGATGATGCCCGGGCAGTTCGGGCCGATCAGTCGGGTGTCCGGGTAGTCGCGCATCAGTTCGTTGACCCGCGCCATGTCGAGGGTGGCAATGCCTTCGGTGACGGCGACGATGAGGCGGAGGCCGGCGTCGGCCGCTTCCAGGATCGCATCGGCGGCGAACGGCGGTGGGACAAAGATCATGGTCGCATCGCAACCGGTTGCCTCGACCGCTTCGCGGCAGGTGTGGAAGATCGGCAGGCCGTTCGGGTCGGTCTGCCCGCCTTTGCCCGGGCTGACGCCGCCGACCATCCGCGTGCCATAGTCCAGGCAGCCTCGGGTGTGAAACGCTCCGGCCGAGCCGGTGATGCCCTGGCAAATCACTTTCGTGGAGGCGTCGACGAGAATGCTCATGATCCGTCCATGATAGGCACGGGGTCGGGCGCGGCAAACACATCGTCGCCGCGGGACTCGGGCAGGTCGATGGGCTTGACGATCAGCTTGCCCATTGGTCGGGATGCCGGCCGATCGATCCGCGAATGGGCCGCGTCGATCATCCCCGGCATCTGCAGGCGCGGCGGGAGGCTCAAACGCCACTGCGCTTCCTGGTCGGCCCGGTAAGCCGCCCTCGCTTCGCCCAGCACCCCGAAGCCCGAACCGATCAACAGAATCACCCACGCGGCCAGTTGTCCGCGAAACGCCGGCTGCTGGTAGTCCCAGCGCCGCCAGAGGTGATACAGCCAGTACGGCGGAAACAACACGCATGCCGCCACCGCGCCCCAGCCTTCGTAGCGCCGGGTCAGCCCCAGCGACCACACCGCGCTGAATGCCCACAGCACCACGGCGATCGACACCACGATGGTCATGCCCGTCTGGCCGGCCTGGAGAATGTCCTCGATGCGCGGCGTGTAGACCCGACCCAGCCGACCGATCACCACCGCCGCCAGAACCAGCATCCCGATCACGCTGAACACCCGCACCACCTTCGCCCGACCGCGCGGTCCGGGACCGACCGGACGGATGACCAATGTCCCGATCACCAGGAACAACCCCACCGCCCCCGACGCCAGGCCCAGCGCCAGATACGCCTTGGGCCAGGTCGCCGCCCGCCCCGAATCGCCCGCCATCAGCGGGTCGGCCCCCGGCGGACGAGACGACCGGTGAAGCAGCCACACGCGCTGGGGGTCGGCTTCGCCAAGCACGCCCGCCTCGGCCAGCGCTGCGGTCAGGTCGTCCGGCAATCCGCGCTGCATCGCCGACACCGGCAGATGCCCGCCGACCAGTTGACCCGCCAGCGCCCTTTCGTCCCATTCACCGGCCAGCCACACGACCGCCGCCAGATGATCGGTGCGATGACGATCGTCGATCGATCGGTGCGTCGGTTTGAGCGCCAACCACGCGCCCTGGATCCGATGGCCGTCGTCAGCATCGAGTTGAAGGACGTACCACGCCCCAGCCGGGGCAAACCGGGTTAACGTGAAGTGGGGCCAAGGCCCCGGATCGTGGACCGACAGATGATGCAGCGCCACCCGGCGCGTGCCGAAGGTGTCGCCGATCAGCGATCCCATCGCATGGAGTTGCGGCTGCGGCGTCAGCCCCGTCATGGCGAAGACCACGCCGAACAATATCATCAACACCCCGCCGCGGTGAATGCGACGGTACAGTTCCAGCGGGCCGCCGCCGAGTAACGCCGCCACCTTCGCCAGCCACTGCGGGACCGGTCGGCCGCCGTCGGACGCCAGTTCGATTTCGGTCAGCACCGCGTCGTCAGAAGCGCGCTCGGCCGCACGGCCGTTTTCAGCCGACGATTCGGGCCGAATCACAATCCACCGCCCGCAGCGCGTGCACCGCGCCCGGCGTTCGGCCAGGTGGTCGGGCAATTCGTACGAACTGCCGCAATGGAGGCAGGCGAACCGAATCGTCATCGTCACCCCCGTCGAGGGTTAACGTGATGCTTACGCGGGCATCGGGTGAACGTTTCGTTGGCGATTGTCCACCAGACCCCCGTCCCATGCAACGCGCCGCGCACTGAGCGGTTGGGTCGCCGGCGGGGAAACTGGTATAATCCGGTTTCCGCGAGCACCCGTAGCTCAGTTGGATAGAGCGCTTGCCTCCGGAGCAAGAGGTCGCAGGTTCGAATCCTGCCGGGTGTATTTGGCATGGCCGGACCGACCACCGCCCGCCGAATTGGCGGGTTTTTTTGTGGGGGCCGTTTCGGTTGGCGCGGCTCACGATGGCTGGTAACTGCGGGCAAAGGGGATGAACTGATGGCACAGGTCGATCGTGCGGAACTTTTCAAGCGTGACCCAGCGGTGGTCAACGTGTTCTTCACTGAGGCGAAGGTCACCATCGACCCGTTCCGCGGCCATAATCAGATAAACCACCGTTCGCGCAGGGGCTTCGGACTGGGCACTGCCGGCCAGGCGGGTCAGGCGGATCGTCAGCCCGGTCTCTTCGGCGACCTCTCGCTCGAGGGCGGTGGTGAAATCTTCGCCGGGGTCGACCTTCCCGCCGGGCAGATCCCACATGCCGGCGTTGTGGCTCGACGCGGCCGAGCGCTGAATCACCAGCACCCGGCCCTGCGCGTCATGCACCACCACTTTCACACTCATGGCGAATGGTTTGTCGGTCACTTGGCCTCTCCCTTGTTGGGGACGATTTCATAGCCGGCCGCCGCCAGATGCCTGGCGTATTGGCTGATGGCTTTCTTGTCCCAGCTTTGCGTACGCCGATCGAGTTCGCCCCATGGCGCGATATTCGGGTTGACGCGCTCGCGGGGGTCCTTCTTCGGTCCGGGCTTCCAGCCGGATGACAGGCGCTCGACGTTCCACCGGCCGTGTTCGAGCTTGGCCATGCGTTGAATCTGCGGCGGCTTGAAATCCGGCAGGCGGATCTCGCGCTGGCGCCTGGCCCGGCGCACCTGGTAGCCCTCGCTGGCGAGGATTTCCGCGGCGTAGAGCACCTGCTGGCGGTTCGACGCTTTCAGGTCATCGGGCAGGTTCGGGTATTTCGCGCGTGTGGGGTCGATCTCGCTGTACCGGCTTTCGGTCAGGTAGGCTTCGTGCACGGCCTGGGCGATGCGTTCGAGGGCGTCCGGTTCGATCGTCAAGGCGGCGGGCCTGACCAACGCTCGCATCGTTGCTTCATCTTCGGCCACTTGGTTCGGCAGAACGATGAGGTTGGGTGACTCGGCCCAGTCCCGATCGGCCAGCAAGGCGTCGGCCGCCCGCCCGCTGCCGGGGATGACCGCCACCGTCGCGCCCAGGGCCAGGGCCAGACGGTACTCGACCGCCGCCACCTCGCCGCCTTCAATGCCCAGCACGCGCACCGCCGACGGATCGATCCCGCAGCCCAGCGTGTCGATCCAGCCCTGAATCGGTTCGAGCGGGCCGAACTGCTGACCGCGGGTGTACACCAGCGCATCGTAGTTCGTCCGATCCGGCGCAATGGTCACCTTCGCCCGCTCGGGCAGGTAGCCGACCAGCGTGAAGTGTTTTTCGCCGTTCCGCTTGAGCGCGCCGGCCGCCCGTCCGACCAGGCCCGGCACGCCCACGGTCGTCCCGCCCGACACGACGAGCCCGTCGGCATGTTTCAGGGCCGACCGTACCAGCGGCGCGTAGGACTTGCCCACCGCCGCCGGCATCAGTCCCGCCCCCCCGACCACGATCAGGGACCGCTTGAGGTGCTCGCCCGACCACGCGCGCGCCGCGTCAGTCATTTCATCGGACAGGTCGAACGGCTCACCCTGACGCACCCGCCGGGCAGCCATGGCCAGTTCCAGCAGTCGCCGCACCTGGTCGTGTTCCGGCGGCAGGTCGCTGCCGAAATGGATGCGCTCGAGGAACTCGATTTCATCGGCCAACACATCGTCCCCAGCCAGCGATTCGGCATCCATCACCACGGCGATGCCCTTGAGGAAAGCGTCGATCGCGCGCTGGGGTTCGTCGATCAGCAGATGCAACCGCCCCATGGTGAACTGGGCGCGCGGCTGCTCGATGCCGACGGCCACGTGTTCGCGGCAGGTTTCGATCGCCCGCCAGAGGGTCTGTCGCATGATTCGGGCGAAGTGCACCTTCGGGTTGCGTTGGATTTCGGCGGCCAGGTAGTCCGAGAGGTAGTAGGGATGATCGGGCAGCGTTTCGTGGGCCCTGCGATACCATGCGTAAGCGTCGCGGTTTCCCGGATCGCGCCTGAGCATCGACCGCGCCAGCCGATTGGCCGCGCGGGCGCGGGTCTGCCGCTGGTCGGTCGTGACCACTTCGCCCGGGGCGTCTTCGCGTTCGGCCACCTGTTTGAGCAAGGTTTGACCGCGCGCGTGCCGCCGGCCGAACTTCCCCCGATCCGCCCGGCACAGTGCATCGCCCAACTCGACCTTCAACACGTCGCGCACGGGGCAAGCGATCTTCGCCGCCGGCTCCCATCGGGTGATCGCGCCCGCCAGGTCGCCCTTCAGCGCCACAAGCCGTCCCAGCCGCAATTGAAGCTTCGCCCGCTTGTTCGCATCGGTTTCGCAACTTACGGCCGCCTCGGCCACTTCGATTTCCTTCACCAGGTCCTTCGGCGACAGGTAGGCCGCGTAGTGGCCGAGGAACGAATCGATCTGTTCGGCCAGTCGGGTGATGCGGCTGTCGGCCGCCTCGATCGCGGCCATCACGCCCGCCGCTTCCCGTTTCGTGGGCGAGCGAAGTTTCAGCGCCACCTTGTACAACCGGTCGTGCAGGGGATTCGCCCACGCGTGTTGCAGCAGCGTCTTGACCTGCACCTCCGCCTTGAATCCGTCCGGCCCGGCTTTCACGGCGCGGGGCACCGGCACGCCTTCCATCTCTTTCGTTCCGGCCTTGACCTGCACGATGTAGTGGACGCCGAGGTAGCCGAACTGATCGTCCTTCAACTCCGTCTTCTTGTCGACGCTGTTGGCCCAGTCGATGTCGAAGCGGTGCTTGATGAACCGGCACATCAGGTCCAGTTCGTCGAGGGTCTGCACCACCACGCGCGCCCCGCAACGGTCGGTCAGGTCGTAACCGGGAATATTGCGGTATTTCCCCTGCTTGCGGACGACTTTCTCGGCGAAGCTCGCCATCTGCTTCGCCCGCGCCTCGACGACGGCGTAGGGCATCAGTGTTCCCGCCGCCTTCGCGAGCACGGCCTTCAGGAAATCCGCGTAGGCTTTGTAGGCGTTGCGCTGTCGGCGGTAG
>CAYNCM010000030.1:0-26926 GCA_964395825.1 uncultured Planctomycetaceae bacterium | reverse complement strand
TTGGTCGAACGTCGGCTTGAAGTCGCTGTCCATGGGTGATTTCCTGTGTTCGTGTGACCTTGGCCCCCGCGGTCATCGTCTTGTCCCGGGCCGCCTGGGCGGTCAGTCATTCGGCGATATGCTATCGTATCGGCCAGGTCCGTTCGCCTTTCGCCGCGTGCGAGTGAATCGATGGATTCGACGTTCAAACCATTCGGGCTGGGGGTGCGGGCGGTGATCCGGGATGGCCACGGACGCTGTCTGCTGGTTCGCCGGGCGCCCGGTTCCAGGCATGAGCCGGGCCGATGGGAGTGGCCGGGCGGCAAGTGCGACGCCGGCGAAGCAGTCGACAAGGCGCTGCAGCGTGAAGTGCTTGAGGAGACGGGACTGGCCATCCGGTTGACGCGGTTTGGTGGTGCGATGGAAACCGAACTCGCCCACGTCCGCCCGATCATGATGGTCTTCGACGCGCAGGTATCGGGCGGCCGGGTGCGGCTCAGCGACGAACACGATGCACACGCCTGGGTCGGCCAAGACGAACTGAACGCTTTCGACCTGACCGGTGCGACACGGCGGGTCTGTCGCGAACCGTGCGGCGCAGTCGGCCTGTTCTGAGCCCGGCGCCAAGACGCATGGTGGATCGTTCTGCCGGGGGTCATGGGGCAACCTCTTCGCGACCAAGGGCGACGGTCAGTCGCGGTCCTGTTCGATTCGCACGGGATCAGGTCCGAGCCGATCCGACCACGTGTCCAGATCGCGCCACTTCAGATCCACCGCCGGCTCGTTGAAGGGCGGTTGTTCGTCCAGTTGCCGCTCGATCTGCCGCCCGCGCCCGGTCAGGGGCGGGGCGAACTGCGGCAGCAGACTGGCCTGATCGCTGAACATCGCCACGGCGGCGAGCAGTTCGGTTCGGACCTGCCCCATGACGGCGCGCCATCGCCGCCAGGCCGGCGGCGGATCGACTTCCACCGCCAGAACACCCTCGGCCAGCGACGCGGCGAAGCGGTTGATGCGCGAAGCGAAGCCCTCGTCGGCCACGACAGCGGCGAGGTACTGCGACTCGTCGTTCGCCAGACCGGGCGCTTCGAGCAGCGGCGTCGTCCGCCCGTCGGCGACCAACGAGATGACGCCGCCGACGGGATCAAACCCCAGCTTTCCGCCAGCGGGCATTTCAAGGAACTCGGTCTCCAGCACCTTCCACGGCTGGCCGATCGCCCGTCCCAGCGCGACCCGGGCTTCAAGCATCATGTCCACCGCCTTGCGATACTTGCCGTCGATCGTCTGGGCGATGTGGATGCGCGTGGCCAGCGGTTCGGCCAACGGCACGGCGTTGGTCATCAGGTCGCTGAGCAGATCCTGCACCCGCGTGTAACAGACGGATATCGCTTCCTGCAGTCGATAACCGATCTGGTGGGTCAGCAGGCGGTCCCAACCGCCCTTGTCGAAGTCCTCGGCGAGGCCCCGCAGGTCGCGTTCGGTGTTTTCGTGAAGCCAGGGATCGTCGGCAATCTCGTTCAGTGGTTTGATGGCGGCGCGGCGCTCACGGTCGTTGGCCGTGTCCAGGCGGTGACGAATCGCGCTGAGCCGATGCATCAACACAAACAGCGCCCGCATCTCCACCACCTTTGCCACGTCGCCGTAGCGGCGGGTCATTTCCTGGTCGTTGGGCACGAAGCGACAGTGGTGTTCGAGAAGTTGTTCCAGTCGCTCGCGGGCCTCGGTGGCCGCCCTCGCCAGCGCCGGGTAATGGCGTTTGACCGATCCGGGCATGTTCAGGGCCTTGTTGACCCATTCGCGGCACCGTTGTTCGGATTGCTCGACCTGCGGGCCCAGTTCGTCGATGCGTTTTCGGAGCGGCTCCAGATCCTTCAGCAGGCGCCGCAGGTGCGGCCTGGAACGCAGGGCCGGCTCAATCGTGGCCGGACCCAACTCGTCGACCTTACAGCCGATCTCCCCGGCCAGTCGATCGCGCAGTTCGGTAAAACGACCGGTCCGACGTTTGAACTCGACCAGCGTCGCGGCGGGCCGGACCGGCGTTCGGGCGTCGGTTCGCATCATCAGTTCGCACAGCGCCGCCATCACCAGCGCGTTGCCCGCCGGCTGCGGTTCCCGGACGAGGTAGGTTTCCAGATGCGGCCGGGCCTCTTCAAAGCGCAGGCGACTGCACAACTCACGGGCGCGGACGATTTCGCCGGCCAGGGCAAATTCATCGCTCGTGTCGCGCCCCAGGCGGCTGGACCATTCTTCCAGAATCAACCGTCCGGCCTCGCCGGGATGGCACCCCAGGGCCAGGCGCAGGGCCTCGGCGGCGCCGGGGGTGTCCCGTTCGTGGTCGGTCAACCGCCGGGCGCGATCGACCAGGGCCGCGGCGCGTTGACGGTTGGACCGGCCCAGGGCCGAGACCTCGGTCGGCATGGGCCGGGCCGTATGCCGCGGCCACAAGGGCACCGCGACGCCCGCACCGGCGCCCGAGGCGTATACCTGCGCGTGCGAAACATCATCGGTCAGCATCAGGGGTTGCACGGTGCATCCGAGGTCGTCGTCGAACCGCACATCGTAAACCACGTTGTCTTCCAGGAGGATATCGAGCGTCACCCCGGCGGCTTCGGCCTGTCGGGCCATGACCGACCAGACGCCGGGCCGGCAGTCCTCGGCCCAGGCGTCGAAGGCGGCGCGGTCGGCCTCATCGTCGAGATAGAACGATGGCCAGCCACGAATCATCGTTTCGATGATGATCCGCCGGGAGATTTCCGCCACGCACGCCGCCTCGCGCTGCTCGCCGGTCGATGCCGTTTGGCGAGCGCTCCGGCCGCGCCCGAGGCGCTGCCAAAGACGCATGTCTTCATACGGCTGGATGATCGCGTCCATCCGACGGATATACCGCAGGCAGGTGGTGACCAGGTCGGGCGTGTGGCGCGTGATGCGGTCCCGCAGGGTGAATTCATCTTCGGCGGTGGCCTGGCGCTGCGTCGAGATGCCCCGCTCGAAGTCGATGACGTTCACCGTCTCGGGGCGGATCTTCCGGTCCAGTTCCGGCGAGGCGGTCATGGCGAAGGCAAACTCGCGATGGACATACGCCACCTCCCGGTGCCACTGCTGACTGGGATGCAGAAACTCGGCAAGCCGATCGAAGAACGTGGCCGGATCGGCGGGCGCGGCGGCGTCCGACCGGCGATCGGCCGGGCCGGGCACGTCGACGCGGATACGTTCCGCCTCGATCCGCGTCAGTTGCTTGATCTCGTGCACCCAGCGCTCGACCCATTCCTTCAGCCACGACCGATACCGCGATCGGCGGCGCAAGGCATCCTTGAGCAACTCACGACGGACCTTGCGAAGATGCCGATCGGCCACCGCCTGGTAGGCCGGGCAATCGAAATCCCATCCCTCCAGATGGAACACCAGCGGCCGGCGGGCGCCGTGGGGCACGATCGGCCGGTAGTCGGCGATCGGCGGGCGGGCGGGATCGGGCAGGACGATCGTCGGGCGATCGGCCCGTGTGCGGCGATCACCGCGCTGGCGATCGGTCTTCAGTTGTTCCCAGTCCCGGTGCATCACCTCAACCAGGCCGGTCTCGTCCGACAATTCCGACAGGGCCCGGACCATCTCGTCCAGCACCCGCTGATTGCCGTCCAGCCCGGCCAAGAAACCGGGGCCTCCCGGGCCGGCGAAGGGGTTGGCGGCAGGGGCGTGCTTGACCTTGAAGGACGCCGCCCCGCAGGTGAGCATCCACTCGACCGAGCCATCCAGTTGCTTGGCCGCTTCGATGATCGCGGAGGAGACTGAGGAACAGGTGCGCGATTCGGCGTGGCCGGCGAGAACGATCTCGCGGATTTGCGTGCCCTGTCGGTAGACCCACAGCGCGATGCGACTGGCGTTGAGGCTGGCCAGCGGTTTGGAAAGCTCGGGCAGAAGTTGAATCGGCGCATCGGCCGAATCGGCTTTCCGCATTCGCACGTCGCACGTCCGGGTCGCCATGAATGGCCCTCGTGAATCAGCAATCGTCGCCGGAGGTTCGGGAAGCTCGCATGGACGCCAGTCGCCGCACGGCCAGGCTGATCGCGCAGACCTCCCGCCCGGCGGCGGCGCGCAGGATACTCGGGCGATCGCACGCATCGATGGCGCGGCCCAGCCAGCCGTCGCCGATGTTCGCCTGGTCGGTCAGATGTCGCTGGTTGGCCGCCCAGGCGTTGTCGCCGCCCTCGACGCCCCGGCGGATGTGTTCGGCCGCCGGCCGCGTTTCCGGGTCGCCTTCCAACTGTTTGATCTGATCGTGGACGGCCCGGGCGGTTTGCCGGTTGATGCCCAGTTGGGCCAGCGCCGCCGCGGCCACTTCCCGCTCGATGCGGTCGTCGCGCAACATGACGCCCAGCAGCGGGATCGCCGCCGACCCCATGGCCATGGCCGCGTCGAAACGGTCTGACGGATCAGCGTTTCGATTCCGCAAGATCGATTCGGGGTCGGGACCGACCAGGGCATCGTCGCGCGGCTGTTCGACCGGCTCGTCGGTGGGCCGATCGGCGGTCGGGGCGGATCGCTCGGCCTGCATCATGTCCACGACCGTTTCCAGCCGATCGCCCGGCGACTGCGTCAGGGCCTGTCGCAACTGCCCGATCTGCTCGGCGCTCAGACCGGCCACCGATGTCGGACCGCCGGGTTGACCGACGAGCGCATCGAGCACCGGTTGACCGACCGCGCCCGCGGCCACCACCTCGCCCAACAACCGGGCCCGGCCCGCCGCGTCGCCCGATGAGATGATCAACTCGGCCAACCCGCTCTGGGCGGCGGCAGTCTGGGCGCCCTGGCCCTGCCACAGCGCGCCGACCAGCGCCTGTCCCGCACGGTTGAGCAAATCGGACCCCACCGCGCTGCCGGCACGAACCTGGTCGACCACTTCGCTCGCCTGGCGCAGTTCGCCGCGGGTCGGGGCGTCGGGGGCCTGGGCATATCCGGGCTTGACCATCGTTGGTGCTCCTTGTGACTCAGGTTGGCGGTTGCATGTCGTATCGACCGAGACATTCGTCGATCAGGCGCACGGCCGCCGCTCGTTGGTCGGACTGTGCCAGATCGGCGGGATTGAGGCCCATCACCGCCCGGCGCAGATCGTCGGGCAGTGCGACCTGGTCGCACGCCGCCTGGAAATGCGTGAGGCGATCGCCCGCGACGGCCCGCAACGTCTGCTCGTCGTTCGCGTCGTTCCAGTGTTTCAGCAACAGCAGCAGCTCCGTGGCGTGTTGGCCGAAATCGATGTAGCCGACCGCAGCGGGCCGAATCACGTTCAGCCGCGTGAGCACCTTCCGGCGCAGACGGGCGCGCTGGGCGTTCAGGATCTCGGCCTCGGCTGAATCGTTGGCGCGCCGATCATCAATGCGGTTGTATTCGTCGGCCAGTTGGCCGCGTTGCTCGGCGGGCATATCCAGGCCGATCAGGGCCATTTCAAAAACCGGCCGACCCGCCCCGGTCGATGATCGGTTGAGCATGGCCAGCGATCCGCCCAACGCCACGGCATACTGCCGCCGCAACATTTCCTGTTGAAGCTGATCGGCCTGTTGAGCGGCCTGTCGTTCGCGCTGGGCTGACTGATACCAGTGATGGCCGATGACCCCGCCCGCCGTCACCGCCACCGCCAGCACCAACGCCACCCGCACCGCGCGCCGGGCCCGCCGCCGCCGATGATGTCGCAGGATCGCCTTGCGCACCTTGTTCACCAGGTCCAGGCGATTGGCGAAGTGATCTTCCGAACAGCGCGAGCGGATCCATCGGCCAAAGCACGCCTGGCGTTGGCGCAGCGCGGCCGGCTCGTGACCGCTGCGGCAGGCCTGCAGATCCTCATCGTCCGACCGACGATCCGGCGAGAACACCAGCACCGGCACCTGCGCCGCCACCGCCGCCAGCACCTCCCATTGGGTGTAGGACAGCCGGGTCGGATCGTCCACGTCGCTCCAGCCGGGAATGCTCTGGCGCACCGCTTTCAGTCGCTCGATCGGCACGCCGCATCGACGCGGATCGGGCGCTTCGGCCATCGCCCCGTGATGTTCGCCGAGCAACAGCACCAGCAGGTCCGACCCGGCCGCCTGACGAATCGACCAGTCGACCGGCGGAATGCTTTCGGCCTTGGCGTCGAGCATCGAGCTGAACTCGGGCAGCCTCGGCGCATCGCCCCACCAGTCGATCGGCCGATCGCACACCGCATCGCGGAACAGGCCCATGCCATCGGTCGTGCAACTGATAAAAACGCGCATGATCGATTCCACCTGAGGCCGACTCACGAACTTCCGGTCGTCACGCGGACGCGCACCGCCCCGTTGGCCGCCCGCGCCAGGTAGGTGCCCGGCCGCACCGACTGCCCCACCGATACCAGAACGTCGTACCGCTCACGAGCATCATCGCCGGCCGGCGCCGTGTCGCTGAACGCCCGGGGGCCGTCCCCCAGCGCGTCCCACGCGGTTCCGGCGGCGAGCGTCTCCACCTTGATGCGCTGGCGCCGACGCCATCGGCTGCGCGCCCACAGCGTCTGGCGGATCGTGCCCGGCTCGACCGCACCATCCGCGGCGGGCTTGCGAAGCGCCTGGCGATACTGCCCGCTCTCGCCGGCGCCCAGCCGCACCTTCACCGTCGGCCACAGCCACTGGCGCCTGCACCATATTCCTGCGACCAACACCCCCACCAGCGGCAGCCCGAACACCATGGCGATCACCGTCATGGCGGTCCGGCGGATCGGCGGATCGTCAACGCGCAGCGCGGCGAACGCCACGCGAACCCCGGCCGGTCCGGAGGCGAGGGTCGCGATCACCTTGCCCCGGGCGATGGCCAGTCGCGCCCGTTCGTCCGACGTGCGCGGGGCATAGCCCAGGCGATCGAGCACCCGTGCCGCCTGCCTCGTTCCCGCCGCCGGCGTCAGATGCCTCAGCCGGCCCGCCACCGCCCCGCTCGCCGATTCCCCCACACCGCACAGACCTTCCACCGCGATCGGCGCGATCGCCGGGTCGTCCAGCATCGCCACCATGGCCGCCACCGCGCGCGGATCATCACGACACGCCAGCAACTCCGCCGCCACGGTCTTCAGGTGCGCATCGGTCAGCCAATCGTCCAGCCGTCCGATCGCCTCCGTGCCGCCCCAACGGGCATACGACCGCAGGGCTTGTCGGCGCACGGCCGGCGGACGGGATGAATCGTCGGCGATCTGTGTGAACCGATCGGGCGCCGCCTCGCCCCACAACCGCGCCAGCAGCTCGGCCGCCCGCTCACCGACGTTCGGCTTGCCGAGCGCCGCAACCAACACGCCCTGGGCCCGCGCGCTGCGGATCGTACCCAGCGCTTCGATCACCGGCTGTTGTTCAAGGCCCGCCGTCGCCAGGTGCCGGGCCAGCGCATCGACCGCCCGGTCGTCGCCGATCCGCGCCAGGGCATCGACCGCTTCATCGCGGATCGCCCGGTCGGCCAGCAACTCGGCCAAGGGCTCGACCGCCTGGGACGAGCGCAACGCGCCCAAAGCCCCGATCACCTTGATCTTCAGGGGCCGGGTCAGCGATGGATCTTCGAGCGCCGCGATCAGACCGGCTTCCGCGCCGGTCTCGACCAGTCGGTCAATGCGTTCGGCGGTCCGACGCGGTGGCTCGCGCCGGGCCTGTTCGGTCATCGGGTCGACCGCCAACTTGCCGGCCGCCTCGGTGATGGACCTCAAATCCACGGCGATCGTCCGGCGCTCGGAGGCCAGGCGCAGCCGGCTGACGCACGTATCGAGAAACAACGCCATCGACCAGTCGGAATACACCTTCCTGCGCACATCGTCCGACAGCCGCGACGGCGAATCGGCGATCCGCTGATACAGGATGTTCCTCGAGGCGAATGCCCGGTCGAACGATTCGGCCATGCGGGCGCCCATGTGGATCAACCCGCGGGTCCGGGCCACGTCCTCGGTGCTCGCCGAGGGGTTGGCCAGGCGGTCCGCCGCGTGGCCCAGCGTCACGAAAAAGATGATGGTCATCGCATCGCGGTGATCGCGGACGATCGAGACCATCGCTTCGGCATCGCGGGCGGCCATCGCGGCGATGAACTGTTCGATGGGCGTGGAGGCCGACGCCAGCCTTGCCGGGCCCACCAGCCACGCCGCCGCGCACCACGCGATAGCCGCTCGCCGGGTCATGGCGCGTCCCGTCCTTCCCGCATGATGTGGTCGAGCAACTCGGCCACCTTCATCGTCGCCTGCTCCGGAGGCAGGTCGGTTTGAAGAATCATCTCGATGCCATCGATCAGCCGCCGTTTCTGTTCGGCGGTCAGGTTCATCTTCGCGGCCAGTTCGGCACCGATTTCCTCCGCGGCGCGTCGCTGCAGGATCCGCAGGCGCTCGCCGTGCAGCGCCGGTTCGTCGAACGCGGGCGGTTTGGCGGTCGGTGTCGGTGAACGCAACAGGTCCAGGTCGCGAGCCATCCGCTGTTCCCCGGACATTCGAAGGTGCCGGCGGTGTTGGTTGAACTCGGCGGCGGTCATTTCACCGATCGAGATTCCTGACGCGTTGCTGCGCAGCAGGATGTACTTCACCTCGCCCGCGTCGACATCCACGCTGTGCCGCAGATCCTTGATAGTCTGCTGGGTGTAGGTGCCCATGAAGTGGTTCCAGCCGACTCGAATCTCGTGTCGGCCGGGCGTGACGCGCACGGTCAGCTCACCATCGCCCTGAGCCCCGAGCTGCTTTTTGTGATAGTGATCGAGCTTGCCCGCGAAGCCGATGCGGTCGTCGTCGATGCGAACGGTAAAGTCGCCGTATGCCGCCTCGGAGAGGAACGTGATCTTGCCGTGCGGCTGATCGGCGGACGGTTCGGAGTACCGGGTCATGGCCCACCATGCGACCACCGCGGCCATGAGCACCACCGACGCGGCGACGCCGGCCGCCTTGTTCCACAGCCACGCGGCAATAAGCACCCCGATCCCCACGAAGACCAGCAGCCCCAGCAGGAACCGCTTGCCTTCATAGATGAACTCATCGCGGGAACAGCCGACGGCCAGAACCGCCATCACCGCCATCAGCAGGACGACCCATCCGTTCGGTCCCGGCCAACGCCGCCTTCGGCCTGATGCAGGGGCCACCGTGTGAACGCAGGTGCGAGGTGGGTCGTGCATGGTGGCCTATTCCTTTCGGTCGGTCCTGCCGGTGGTCATGTGCAATCGCCGCATCAGGCGATGCAGGCCGGCCCGATTCCGGCCCAGCAGCGTTGCGGCCTGCGACACGTTGCCGCCGGTCTGATCCAGCGCGCGGCTGATGGCGGCGATCTGGGCCTGGCGAACGGCCTGATCGAGCGTCGGCGATCCATCGTGCATCGCATCGGCCGGCGGCAGGTCGCGCAGGCGGATCACCCGGCCGTCGCTCCGGCGCGCCGCGTGCTCCAGGGTCCGAATCAACTGCGACACGTTGCCCGGCCAGGCGCGGCAGGACAGGGCCCGTTCGGCCTGCGCGGTCAGCGCCCGCTTCGGCGCCCGTCCCGCGGCGCCCCCCGGGGTTCGGCCGATCACCCGCCCAAGCAGATGGGCGCACAACAGACGAATATCCTCAACGCCGCGCTGCGACAACGACGGAACCGGCACGTGACGCCGGCAGAGCCTGTCGGCCAGTTCGGGAATCAACCGGCCCGACTGCCTCAGGAACCCCGGATCGTGATCGGAGGTGGCCGCGATGGTCACGTCGCTTTCGTAGAGGTTTTCGCGGTCGACCCAGGTCAGACGTTTGGGCGTCTGGTCGTCGCGCGGGGCGGAGGCAAGGCGCACGGCCAGTTCCTCCTGGACGGCACTGGGCAGTTTCTCCACGTGATGGAGCACCAGCAGGCCGTCCTCGGCCTGGTCGAAATACCATCGCAGTTGATCGACGTCATCGCGCCCGCCGCCGACGCGCCGCCGCACGCCGCCGACATAGTAGTCCTTGAAGAAGGATCCGCAGGGCAGGACGATCACCCGGGGGTTTTCCGGGGGCGGCTGCCACAGCGCGCGGATCATGTAGAGCTTACCCACGCCCGCCTCGCCGGTGACCAGGCTGACCGGCGACGCCAGCGCCTCGTGGAGGTTCGCCACGGCCTGGCGGTAGCACGGCGCCTGCCCGACCACGGGCAGACCAGCCGTCCGCCGGGCGGGGGTTCGTCCGGCGACGGCCGCGTGTCCGCCGGCCAGGTCGGCGGCGGCTTCGGCGGCCTGCTCGATCCAGCGATCGCGCCCATCGCGTTTGAGATAGTGGCGGATCAGCGGGTGGCCCAGTGCCTGTCGGGTGCCGTCGGCCGAAGCGCTGCGGGTGACGTAAATCAACTGCGGCCGGCGCGCGGGCACGAACTCGTGGGTCAATCCGGTCAGTTCGGCCAGCCAGGGGGTCGTGTCGGTCAAGGGGTGGCGGTCGTCAAGGGCGATGACCGGCCAGCCGCGCGCTTCGGCGATCCGCTTCGCCGCCGCTCGACGGGTATCGCCCGCACAGCGAATGGTTCGCAGTTGGATCGACTGTTTGCGAAGGGCGGCCGACAGTTGGCGCCGTCGCGAGGCCAGCGCCGCCGGCTGAAGCGTGGAGTCGAACACCACCCAGAACGCCTTCATACTGCACCCGCCTGTTGAATCCTCGCGAGCCTGGATCCGTCTGAAACGTGTCGGGGCCATCGTACCGTAATGTCCGGGTCCGGCAAAGGTGCCCGCGGGGGCGAGGGCGAAGGCTGCCGATGCCTTGGCCGGCGTATCATGCCACGCATTCGAGCACCATGCCCATCAGTTCGTTTTCGTAGTCCAGGTCGCACTTGCCGCTGACGCTCTTGGTCTGGGCCAGCGCGTCGACCAGGGCCATGCCGATCGCCTTTCGGCCGCTCTTGAGGATGGTTTCGGAAAACTGATATTCGCCGCGCGCCCGGCTGCACGTGATGAACGAGACGTTGCGCTCCGACGGCGGCAGTTTCACGAAGCGGATGTTCAGCCGGTGGAGTTCCGGCAGGCGCGAGGCAAGCCGCTCGAACGCGCGGTCAAAGGCCTCCTTGAGCATTCCCTCCGGCTGGAACACTTCGCGCTGGCCTTCCTGTTCATCGCGCAGGACTTTCTCGGCGGTGAGCACGCCCTGGGAACTGAGCAGACGGTACATCTCGCGCGTCGCCCGCACCGCCCGCCGGCCCAGCCGCGCCATGCTCTGGTATTCCATGTCGCTGAACGAACAGAGAATGTGGTCGGGAAACGCACGACGAAACGCCGCGGCCCAGGCGTACGCCTTGCGCGTCTGACGCCAGTACAGCCCCCCTTCCAGCGTGTGCATCCCTTCCTGGCTCTTTTCAATGGCGAACCGGATGATTTCCACCTTGATCTCCGGCGGACAACTGTCGAACAACTGAAGCACGTGCGAGAGCAGGTTCTCCGTGCTGGCGTCACGCGATTCGTTGATCGGCATGCGATACAGATCCAGATCGTAGAGGCTGTGATCGCGCGTGTTCAGCACGTACATGCCCTTGCAGTAGAAGTTCGTGTGGCCTTCCGGAGCGCCCTTGGGATACAGGCGCCCGTCGTCGCAGACGAACACGGCGCGGCGCTGCTCTTTGTAGTAGGAATCCAGATCGCGGTAGATGCCCATGATCTCATCGGTCGCCTCGATGAACACGCGCGTGAATCCCTCTCGGCCCCGGGGCTCCACGCCGGCCACCACCTCGTAACCGCGCGGATCGGCATCGCTGCAATTCGCCAGCACTTCGCGGAACACCACCCATGGCTTCTTCCAGTCCTTGGCCCCGTAACCCAACGCCAGGTTCGTGTGGTGTTCTTCGACCTGCCCGTCGCTCGTCTGACGAACGAACACGAGCTGCTCGACCTGCTCATCCTTGACCTGCCGTCGAGCCGTGCGGAAGGTAATCTTGTCGCGATCGAGATAGAGAATCAGATCGATCCCCAGCCGAAGGGCCGCGGTCATCGCCAGCTTGAAGCCCGATCCGAACATGCCGATGCTGTTCGGATCGCTGGTCTTGTCGGTAAACCCCACCAGGAACAGCGCGAAGAAGTCGGCAACGCCGGCGTTCTGAAACATCACATATCCGTTCTTGCACCTGGCCACGGCGATCTCCTTCACAGGGCCCCGGCCCGGTCGCCTTCACGCGACGGACCGAACCGCGACCGGTTCGTCCACCGGGCCCATCGTAGAACACCCGGCGCCGTGGTCCACGGCCCAGCCCGACCCCGCGGACCGGGGGGAGCGGGATTCGATCGATCTGTTGCGCCGGCGCGCCACGCCGGGGCAGACCCGCGGCGCTTTCGGCCGCATCGCGCTGCCGGAGTCCGGAACCTGGGGCGGCCCGGTCGACACGTCGGGCATCAATCGCTTCATGCGGCTGAAAGTCGAAGCTGTCGACGATAAGCAGAAGTTCTACGACCAGAAGGAAGTGAAAGTCAGGACTGAGGATGTGGTTCGCGACCCGCGTCCGGTGTCTTGCACGCCGGTAGAATCAGCGGCTTTGGGACACGCCACACGCTGGCACGCGGCGGCATCGCACGGCGGGAAGGCGAAAGCTCGTTGAACCTCGACCTGATGCGTCTGATCGACGAACAGTTCGTGCAGACGCCGTTATTCGGCTCGCGCCAGATGAATCGCTGGCGGCGTCGGCAAGGCCATCGCGCGTTGCCGCCTGGACGCCGCGCCGCTATCATCGCCGCCTGATCCGATTTCCCACCCCATTGACCAGGAGCGATTCCGGCATGGCCCAACGCTTCAGAAGTCTCTTGATGTTCGGTCCGCCCGGATCGGGCAAAGGCACGCAGGGCGAAACGCTCGGCCATCTGCCCGGTTTCTTCCACTGTTCGAGCGGCGACGTGTTCCGCAACCTCGACAAGGAATCCGAACTGGGCAAGCTGTTCCTCAGCTACTCCACCAAGGGTCTGCTGGTGCCCGATGACGTGACCATCCGCATCTGGGAAGACCACATGGCCAGGCAGATCGACACGGGCGCGTACGATCCGGACGGCGACATTCTCATCCTGGACGGCCTGCCCCGCACCGTGAAGCAGGCGGAAATTCTCGATGCGAAGATCGAGTTGGTGAAGGTGCTGGCCCTGGTGGCCCCGGATGAAGCGGCGCTGATCGACCGGCTGAAAAAGCGGGCCCTGGTCAGCGGTCGGCCCGACGACGCCGACGAATCGGTCATCGCCAATCGGCTGAAGGTCTACCACGACGAGACCCGGCCGCTGCTGGATCACTATCCCCAGGACAAGGTCGCCGAGATCGACGCGATGGGCACGCCGGCCGAGGTGCTCAAGCGTGTGGCCGAAGCGGTGATCGCGGCCACGGCGTGAACCTCTCGCGTGGCCGGCTGGACCCCGGTTGAGCCCAGATCAACACGGACAAGACGGATCGGGTTCGATGCCGGCTCGTCCGTGTGTTCATCTGTGGCGTGAACGGAGTCAGAACCTGCGCGTTGGTGCGCCTTGTGGCCCGATCGATCCGTGCCGGCGCGTCCGGCGCAGGGCGGCCAGGCTGCCGACCGCCAGCAGCGCGACGGTCGCCGGTTCGGGCACGACGTTGAAGTCCACCACGTCCACCGATGCGACGAATCCCAGCACGGGGTCGGTGTCCCAGTTCAGGTCATCGCCGCCGGCGGTCGGGTCGCCGGCCAGCAGGTCGCTCGGGTCGCGGCCGTAGGCGACGATCGCTTCGGCCGGACCGGCCGCCGGCACGAAGTCCGGCATCCACGACGTGGGCCAGGGCTTGGGGTCGCCGAAATACACTTCGCGCTGCATCTCCTGCCACGTGCCGTCAGCGTCTTCGAGTTCGGCGAACATTTCCAGGGCATCGGCTTCGGCGCCGTTGTGATTCCACTGCATCATCACGCCAGGCCCGTCGTCGGCGCCGTCGGTCGGCGACGTGATCGTGGGCACGGGCAGGAAGTCGCTGTCGGGCAGCGCGTTCAGCGTGCAGTCGCCCCAGCCGTGGGCGCCTTTGCCGGTGACGATGTCCACGTGCCAGTCGCCGGCGATCGCCGCATTCAGATCGACCAGCGACCCGTAGCCGGTGCGGATGTAGGTCTGTTCATCGGCGTCGTTGAATTCGTACCAGATCAGCCCTTCGTACAGGTCGGTTTCTTCATAGGTGAGATTGATCACCGTCATGTCGGGCATGGTGACGGCAACCGCGCCGGTGGGCGACCAGATGTCGTTGAACTGCGCGTTATCCACACCGACCCAGATCTCCCAGCCGTACTGGTAAGTGCCGGTCGAGCCGGGCGAGTCGATTTTGAAGAACTCGAACTCCACGAGGGTCGGACCGGCCATCGCCGTCGAGGCGCCCAGGCCCATCGCCAACGCCACAGCCACAACACCGCGCTTGATGGTCATCGTTTTTCTCCAGGTAAGCTCGTCCCGCACACTGGCGCCCGTGGGCAGGCGCCGCGTTCCCAATGGATTTCTTCCCACTCCGGCGAACGCATCGGCGTTCGCAGATCACCAGTATGCCACGCCGAACGGCGAATGGCAACCGAAATATCCGGTTTATCTGCAACCGGCCTGATTCGGGGCACTGACCGGGCCACTTTGGCCGCCGGACGTTTCAATGGCGTTCGAATCGGTGGACCGCGCCGACGTGACAGTCGAGGGTGCGGCCGGGGTAGGCATCGCGGATCCGTTGGCTTTGGCGCTGGCCGGTGCAGTGGGCCGGGCCGACCTGCTGCACGCCCAGTTCGTCGAAAGCGGCGAGGGTCTTTTCCATTCGCCGGTCATCGGCGTGGAGCAGGTGCATCCCGCCGAGCACCGCGTGGATCGGCCGATCGCCGGTCCGTTGGCGGATGTAGGTCAGCGTGTTGACGATGCCCGAATGGGCACACCCGCACAGCACGACGGTTCCCGCGGCGGTGTCGAAGTAGAGGGACTGGTCATCGAGAATCGGGTCGGGTTCGCGGCCGAGTTCGTCGAGGTGGAAGCTGCCGCCGGTGTCTTCGTAATCGGTCGTGCGGGGGACGGGTCCGGTGGCGAACACGCCGTCGCCGATTTCGGTCGGCTGTTCGGTGGCGATGAGTCCCGGCTGGCGCCTGCGAAGCAGCCTCTCGGCCACGCCGTGCAGGCCCACGTCGTGCGCCCGGCCGCCGCTGGATGAGTAGCGCACCGCGAACACGTCGGGATGGGCGTAGACCGCCGCATGTCGGGCAAGGGCGATGGCGTCGGCCAGTCCGCCGGTGTGATCGAAATGCCCGTGGCTGAGCACGATGGCGTCGGCCCGCCGCAGGTCCACCCCGCAACGCGCCGCATTGTGCATCAGCGCGTTGCCCTGCCCGGTGTCGAACAGGATGCGCAGCTCCCCCGTGTCGATCCAGAACGACAGGCCGTGTTCGGCGAGCATGTCGCGCTTGGTGACCGTGTTTTCAACCAGCGTCACGACGTGTACGAAACGACTCATGAACGCGCCCTGGTCAAACCGTTTTTCCCCTCACCCGCCGGACCGGTCTCACGACCACCGGTGAACCGCGGCGGCCCCCGACAGCATCCGACGACCACCAGGTTACCGCGCCGCCCGGCCGGTTGCACGGCAAAGCGGTTCGGCCAGCGATGGCCATTGCGAATCAATGGCAACGCAAACGATTTGTCCCCCACGGGCAAGCGTCCGAGCCGGGCGAGGCGCCACGCACCTGCCCCGAAGGGGCAGGCGTCAAACCTTCCCCGGTGGGCGAGGGGATCACGCGGTCAGTTCACCGGCGACGGCAGGTGGGCGGTGGTGCGTTTGGCGCCGACGGTGGGTTTGGGGAATTGCTCGACCGCGCGTTCGATCAGCAGCCGGATCGCCGCGGCTTCGTCGAGGTTGTATTCATCATAGGCCACCGCCATCACCTGGTAGCTGAACCGCGGCGGTCCGAGCCGGGCGGCCTTGGGGTTGTAGGCATACAGCCCCAGCGCCGCGACCCGCAGCGATCGGCGGACGGCATCGGTGTGCTGGAGTTCGGCCTGCGGCATGGGGCGCCGCGCGCCGTCGGGGCCGGCCACCGTGCGCTCGACCATCGTCATGCCCTGCTGTTCGACGCGGTAAGGGCGATTGAACATCGTGAAGTCGGCGATGAGCACGACCTGCGGATCGCGCGGGTCGCGCTGGTAGCCCTTGCGCATCAATCGGGCGGCGACGGCGTGCTGCACATCGACATCCGGCTGGCGCTCGATTTCGGTCGGGCCTTCGGGGTCGACGATCGGTCGGACGCCCGGGCCGAGCGAGAGGATGTATCGGTCGGCGGCCTGCTCGGCATGGGCCCGCAGCGCCCCGGCCGCCTGCATGGGCACGCCGGTGTTGGCCACGTCGAAACGCTCGAGATCGGCGAAGCTGACATCCCTGGCCTTGTTCGCTTGCAGGCTCACGTGCACTCGCTGCCCGCAGCCGAACAGGGTCAGTCCGAGCATCACCGCCGCCGCAGCCATCCTCATCCGTCGCATGTCGAATCCCCTGCTGGTGGTTGAGTTGTTCGGGGCATTATATCGCGCCGGATTGAGCAGCTCTTTCCCAAAGGGCGAGGCGTCAAACTTTTCCCCCGTCGGGGCAGGGGTCAGAATCGCCGGTCGATCACGCGGTCGGCGGCCCGTGCGAGGGCGGTGCGGGCGTCGCAGGCGGGCAAGGTTTCGCACAGCGCCTTGGCCTGCTCGACCAGCCGGCGGGCCCGGCGGCGGGTGTAATCCAGCGCTTCGCTGTCGGCGATCATCCGGGCGATCCGCGCTGCGCCCTGTTGCCGATCGGTCCGCAACAGATCGAGCAGTTGCTGATGCTCCACGCGATGGGCGGTTTCCATGCGGCGGATCAGCGGCAGCGTCAGCTTGCCCTTTTCCAGATCCTTGCCCAGCGACTTGCCGACCACTTCCGCATCGCCGGTCAGGTCAAGCACATCGTCGACGATCTGAAACGCCATGCCGATCAGTTCGCCGTAGCAGCGCAGCGCTTCGCACAGGCCCCGGGGCGCGCCGGAGAGCATCGCGCCGAGCTGGCAACTCACGCCGACCAGCGAGGCGGTCTTGCGGTGGATGATCTGCATGTAGGTCTGTTCGTCAAGCGACCAGTTGTCGCGGTTGGCCAGTTGGATCAGTTCGCCTTCGCAGACGGTGTTGGCGGCGCGGGCGATGAGCCTGGCCGCGGCCTGCGAATCGAGCGATGAGCACAGGTGGTAGGCGTGGCTGAACAGGTAATCGCCGAGCATGACTGCCGTTTCGTTCCCGCGGAGCATGTTGATCGTGCGTCCCCGGCGGCGGAGTTCGGCTTCGTCGAGAATGTCATCGTGCACCAGCGAGGCCATGTGAATCAGTTCGACCACGGTGGCGATCACGCGATGCTCTTCGCGCAGCGGCGCGTCGGGCGCGGCGACCCGACCGGCCAGCAGAACCATCATCGGCCTGAGCATTTTTCCGCGGTAGCGTTCCAGGTGGCCGACCAACTGGTTCACGCAATCCACTTCGCTGACCAGTTCGGCGGCGAAGCGGGTTTCGACCTCCGCCAACTCCGCGGTGAGTTGCCGTCCGAGCGATCCGACCTGGGAATCAATCAGGGCCATTGGCGATCCAGCCTGCAGAAGCTTCGGGGCGACAGCCCATGGTAGGTTCGCCGCCGGGTCAGGTCATGCGCCCGGCGAGAGATTCATCGAAACGTGAACTCGCCGGCGTCCGCCCGTTCGCCCAGTTGTCGGACGCGCTGCTGGACGGCCTCGGTCACCGCGCGGCGATCGCCGGGGTCCGGGATGTCCAGGTCGTTCAGCGTGAACGGTTCGCCGAACACGATGCGGGATCGGCTGGGCCGCCAGAACGACCCGAACACGCTGGAGGCGTGGGGCGTGTCGCTGATCCACACGGGCACGATGGGGGCATCGGATCGCCCGGCCACCAGCGTCACGCCCGGGCCGAACGAACGCATCTCGCCGGGATTTTCCGGCAGATGACCTTCGGGGAAGATGCCCAGCACCTGTCCGTCGTCGAGGGCGTCGAGGGCTTGTCGGGCGGCCGAGCGGTCGCGGCCGTCGCGCTTCACGGCGATCGGCCGGATCACCCGCCACAGCCACCCCAGCGTCCCGTGCCTGTATTCCGCGGCCATCATCCACCGCACCATCCGCGGCGCCGCCGCCTGCACCAGCAGCGGATCGACCCCCGCCGTGTGCTTGCACACCAGAATCACCGGTCCGTCGTGGGGCAGATTCTCCAGCCCTGCTGTCCGAAGCTTGTGCAGGCCCGAGGCGTACAGCCGATCCATCCGCCACAGCAGGTTCGCCCATCGCGTCGGGGCCGGCCCGCGCAGCAGGTACCGCCACGTCCCCCAGCCGGCCACGAACAGCATCACCGCCGAAAACAGGTGCACCGTGTTCAACACGACCTGGTCGGTCGTCCAGCCGGTTTCGCCCCACGTCACGCTGGACATGCGCCAGATCACGAAGCTCACCGCCACGCCCGCCAGGTCGCTGACCAGCGCGTTGAAGCCCATCACCCGCCCGCGGAAGCCGTCGGCGGTCAGTTGCTGCATCATGGCGTTGGCCGTAATCATGATCAGCCCGCCGAAGAAGCCCATCACGATGGCGATCACGATGCCCGCGGCGAGGTAGGCAACCGTGGCCAGCAGGCTCAGCCCGGCCGCCACGCCGAGCATCGCCGCGACGAGAATCACTTCGTTGCCGTGGCGGTTATTGATCAGCCCCAGCGCGATCGCCCCGAGCATCATGCCCGCCCCGAACCCGCCGCCGATCGCCGCGAAATCGCTGATCGCCCCGCCGTACAGGTCCACCGCAATCGCCGAGCCGGCCGCCATGATCACGTGCGACCCGCTCCAGAACAGGATGCTCACCACCACCAGCACGAGCACCGGACGATGGCGGAGGATGTATCGGCCGCCGTCGACGATTTCGCGCACCGCGTTCAACGGGCCGGCTTGGGTCCTCAGCCCGGGCCGATCGTGTCGGCGCATGGGGGTTTTGAGAAACGGCCACATCCAGCCCGGCACCAGGTAACTGAACGCCGAACACAGAATGCACAGGTGGACGACGTTCTCGGCCAGCGGCCCGCCCACCGCGAAGCCGATCAGGTTGCCGATCACGCCCATGCCGATCACCACGGAGTTGGCGCGTTGGAGGGCGCTATAGCCGACGACGTTGGGGATGACGCTGTTGCGGGCCGGGCTGAACGTGGCGGCGAACAGGCCGATCGAAAACATGATCGCCCAGATCTTCCAGGTGTGCGTGAGCGTGAGGCCCCCGAGCCAGTCGATCGTGATCCAGGTGTCGTACAGCCCCGCCACCGCCCCGCGGCTGTGGTCCGGCAGCAGCAGCCAGGCCAGCAGAATAATCACCGCCCGCGCCTCGTCGCTGATGAACATCAGCCACTTGCGCGGCAGGCGATCGGCCAGCCAGCCGGCCAAAGGCCCCCACAACACGTACGGCAGGAAGAACCAGAAATTGATCGCCGCCATGATCGACGAGTCGGCCAGACGCTCGTCCGCCAGGGCGCCCTTGATGACCCCCTGGCCGAGCATCACCGCCACCGCCAGCATCGCCAGCCGATCGGCGAACCCGCTGGCCAGCGAACTGGACCACAGGAAATGAAAGCTGAAGCTCCGGCTCAGCCGCGGCATCTCAGGTTGACCGGCCGGCGTGGACATCGACGGAAGTTTAGCCGAAGCGAGCCGGGCTGTGTCAGCACAGCCGGCAGAACTCGTGGAGGTGTCGTATCACCATTGGCGTGACATGTTGGCCGAACGATGTGCCGGGCCGGCGGGACACCAGCCGGTTCGCGGCGTGATATCATGCAGCCATGACCGGACCTTTCCGACCCCAGGAACGCCCCCGCGATGAACGGATCGGCCAGGCCCGGCGCGATCGTCATGCCGACGTGATCCTCGCGCCGGATCAACTGGTGATGCCGCTGTTTGTGCGGGAGGGCGAGAAGCTCGAGCGGCCGGTGGCCAGTATGCCGGGCGTCAGTCAGATGTCGCCGGACCTCGCGTTGCGGACGATCGGCGAGCAGGTGCGTGCGGGGCTGCGGCGTTTCCTTCTGTTCGGCGTCATCGCCCCGGAAAGGAAGGACGCCACGGGCAGCGAGGCGCTCAATCCCGACAACCCGGTGAACACCACGCTGAAGAGGGTGCGTGACGCGGGGATCGAAGCGGAGATGATCGCCGATCTGTGCTTCTGCGAATACACGGATCACGGTCACTGCGGCGTGCTGGCGGACGATGCGGCGGTGACGGTGGACAACGATGCGACGCTCGACCTGCTTGCCCGGCAGGCGGTGGTGCTGGCGGCAAGCGGCGCGGACGTCGCGGCGCCCAGCGGCATGATGGACGGGCAGGTCGGCGCGGTGCGGCAGGCGCTGGATGAGGCGAACTTCCGGCAGACGCGCATCATGAGCTATGCGATCAAGTACGCCTCGTGCCTGTACGGTCCGTTCCGCGAGGCGGGCGAAGGGGCCCCGCGGTTCGGCGACCGCCGCAGCTACCAGATGGACTACCGGCGCAGCGATGAATGGGCCAGGGAACTGGCGCTGGACCTCGAAGAAGGGGCGGACGGCGTGATGGTCAAGCCGGCCGTCTCGTGCCTGGACATCGTGCGGCAGGTGCGCGACGCGGCGCCCGAAACCATCCCCGTGGCGGCGTATCACGTGTCCGGCGAATACAGCATGATCCACGCCGCGGCGGAGCGCGGCTGGATCGACCTGCGCGGTGCCGCGATCGAGATCACCACCGCCATCCGCCGCGCCGGCGCGGATCTCGTTGTGACGTACTTCGCCCCGAAACTGATTGAATGGATGTGAGCACGCGGCAGAGGCCTGCGGCGAAAGGGGTTTCCTTGCCGCATTTCACGGGGGGCCTTACCCTATCCGGTTGCCATGACCACGGCTGAGGTCAACAGTGCGAGCCGTCCGTCCACGTTGCCCCGGCGCCTGATCGCGCTGGGGGTGTTCGTCCCGACGCTGGGGGTGTTGTTGGTTGCCGTGGCCCTGCAGCCCGATCCGTCCGGCCACGGAACCCACGAACAGCTTGGCCTGGCCCCCTGTGCGCTCAAGCAGCGGACCGGCGTGCCCTGCCCGTCGTGCGGCATGACCACCGCCTGCACCCACGCGGTGCGCGGCGCGTGGTGGACCGCGGTCAAGACCCAGCCGGCCGGCGCGGCGCTCGCCCTGCTGTGCGCCATGGCCGCGATCGTGTCCGCTTACGCGTTGCTGACCGGCCGACCGGTGGAAAGGCACTTGCACTGGCTGTGGCGACCGGCGATTCTGTGGGGCGCCGTTGTCCTGTTCCTCGCCGCGTGGGCGTACCGCCTGATCGTCGACATTGGAGATTACACATGACCGGCCGACTTGCCGTCCGCCTCGCCGCCCTCGCCGCGATCTCGGCGACCACCTGTCACCTGGCCGGGTGCAATATCATCGGCTGGGGCGCCCAGGCGTTCGGGCCCGATCCGCACGCGGTGGTCGATGTGGAAGCTGAATACTTCGGCCTGGAGAACCAGAGCGTCGCCGTGCTGGTCGACGCGGACCTGGCCACCCTGTATCGCTTCCCCACCGCCCAGCTCGAAACCTGCGCCGCGATCACCCAGCAGATCGCCGCCCACGTGCCCGGCGTGAGCACCGTCGACCCCCGACAGGTCGTCGACTTCCAGCAGCGCAACATCTACTGGAACACCGCGACCTATTCCAACCTCGCCAGGCGGCTGGGCGTGAAGCGCCTCGTGCTGATCGAACTGACCGAATACCGCCTCCACGAACCGGGCAACGTCAACCTGTTCCGCGGGGTGATCGAAGCCAACGTGTCGGTCGCCGAAACGGACGGCCCTCACCCCGATGACCTGGCCTACAGCACCCACGTGATCGCGGCCTATCCGCCCGGCCGGCCCGAAGGCGTGCCCGACGCCGACCCGGTGACCATCCGCAAGGGCGCCCTCGACCTGTTCGCCCTCTACGCCGCCGGCAAGTTCTTCGAACACAAGGAACCCAAGCCGTGACCGCCCGAAGCGCCACAGATCGGCTGACCCTCGCGCTGCTCGTCCTGGTCAGCGCCGCCGGCCTGACCGGCTGTGAAGCGGCGGGATTCGTCGCCCATGTGATCGCCGGCCCCCGAAAGACCCCCGCGGTCTATGAACCGGTCGACCGGCCCACCGCGGTGTTCATCGACGATCCGGCCGGACGCCTGCCCAGCCGCGAGTTGGGCAATCTCCTGGCCGCCCGCATCGGCGAAGACCTGGCCGAACACGAAGTGATCGAGCAGATCATCCCCTCCATCATGGTCGAACGGTTGAAAGCGGCCAACACCGACTTCAACAAGTGGCCCATCGACAAGGTCGGCCGGGAGGTCGGCGCCCGCCAGGTGCTCTACGTGCTCGTGCAGGACTGCCAGATCGTCGAGAAAGACCTGATCTATCGCCCCACCCTCACCGTGCGGATCAAGATCATCGACGTGGAAACCGGCACCCGAATGTTCCCCGATCCGGCCAGTGTCATAGGCGCCGACGGCCAGCCCGTCCAGCACGCCACGACCTACCGCGACATGGAAGGCGCCACCGCCGCCAGCCGAATCGTGCTCATGCGCGAGCTGATGGAGTCGGCCGCGGTCGACATCGCCCAACTGTTCTACAAACACGCCGAACCGGAACTGGGCAGCCGCCTGCCCGGTTGAGCCGGCGACCCGAACCGCAGGGCGGACCCCGGCCCGACGTTTGCTCACCACGCCATCGCCCGGACCCGGCTTCAAGGGCATCGGTTCCATGTGCACCTTCCATGTGATTGAATCCGATCTTGGCCGGCATGACCCGGCCGCCGCGGCACTGGTCGACGATACGATCGCCCGCCGCCGGGGCTCCCGCCCGACCCTCCACCGCCTGCCCGGGGCGCGGCATCCGCTGCTGGCACGGTGGGAACTGCAACGCCGGCTGCGCCGCACCGGGCCGGTCGATCGCATCCACGCCTGGTCACCGCTCGCCGCCCTCGCGGCCGGCGGAACCGACGCGCCCATGACCGTCACCATCACCAACCGCCAGGCGACCGGCCCCACCGTTCGTCGACTGGCCCGGCTGGTCCGGCGCGGCGGGGTGGCGGTCGAAGTGGTCAACCCCGTGATCGCGGACGCGCTGATCGAAGCGGGCGTCGACGCGCGGCGAATCGACGTGGTCGAACCGATTCTCGATCCATCCCGGCTCGAACGGTCAAACCGGCCGGCGCTGCGCGGGCGCTGGGGCGCCGGCGACCGGACGATGGTGGTGGCGGTGGTCGGCGATCCGTGGACGTCGGTGGACGCGATGTGGGGCACGTGGATCGTGGGCCTGGTCGCGACGACCGGGCGCGATGTGCGAATCGTGGCCTCCAGCCGGATGCGTGGGGTGGGGCGGGCGCGCCGGCTGGTCGACGCGATGGACCGTCCGCACCAATTGCTCGTCGACGACCGGGCCGATTCGCCGTGGGCCGTGCTGCCGGGCTGCGATGCGGCGCTGGTGTTGGAGTACGCATCGAACCACGGCGGGTGCGACGTGCGGCTGGACACGGTTCAGGGACCGGGCCGGGCCGGCGGTTTGAGCACGCGCTGGGCGATGGCGGCCGGGCTGCCGATCGTGGCCGAACAGACGCCGGCGATGAACGGATTGCTGGTCGATGGTCAAGCGGCGCTGGTGTTTCCGGCGGGCTCGGCGTGCGATGCCGGCCGGGCGCTGGCGCGGGTGTACGATGACCCGGCCCTGAGGCGGGCGCTGGGCGAGCGGGCGAAAGCGGCGATGGGTCAGGCGGCGCGGGGCGAGGCTCATGGCCTCTGATACCGCCCACGCCCCGCACAAGTGTTGACGGGGCGCGTTGATCCGGGCTGAGCTTGACGTGAATGCTTGAACGGCCGATACTTGGCGTTCGGTCGATGACCCGGCAATGACAGTCAAAGTCCTGCCTACGATCGATCACCTGCCCGAACCGCTCAGGCGTTTCATGGACCGCCTGACGGACGAGCAGCGTTTGCTTCTGGTGCTCAAGCGGGAGCTGTACGACGGCCGGTGGGAGCCGATGATCGCCGACCTTCGCAACCGTCTGGCCGGTCGGCCTTACGTGCTCAAGCTGGCCCACCGCATCACGGACGACCTGGAGCGCATCGAGCGCATGCGCCGCATGGAAGCGCACTACGAAGTGGACTTGGCCGCTTACCTCGAACCTCTGCAGGCGCAGGAGAATCCCGAATGAACAGGCAGTGCTGGATCCTGGCGGGCTTGACCGTGGCGGCGATGGTAACCGGTGGCTGTGCCGGACAACGCGGTGCCGACGACCTGCTGATCACCGCCGAGGCCGCCGATCAACTGGACTGCCGCATCCAGTGGCAGCAGAACCTGGCCCTGCCGCGCGGCGTGCGATTCCACACCATTGCGCCCATGAACGAACTGATGGCCACGCTGGACACCGGCCACGTGCTCAGCCTGCTGGAAACGGCCGATGGCAACGTCCGATGGGCGGCCAAGGTGGGCACCGGCGCCGAACGGCTCACCGGACCCCGGCGCGGCGATGACTGGATCACCGTCAGCGGCGAAACCACCGCGTTCGTCTACAAACTGTCCGGCGGCGACCTGATGGCCAAGGTCGACCTGGCCCACGTGGCCGCGACCACCCCCGTGCTCGACGCGGGATATGCCATCTACGGTTCGCCCACGGGCATGGTCTTCGCCCAGGACCTGTTCCGCGGCGTGGTGGCCTGGCGGTACAAGCTGACCGGCGGCGTGATGGCCGATCCGCTCCTCACCGCCGGTACGGTGATCGCCTGCGATTCCAACGGTTCGGTGGCGGCGTTCAACCCCACGCGCGGCAACCTGCTGTGGCGGAAAGTCGCCCCGCCCTGGCGGCGGATCATCGCCGACCCCGCCGCCAACGAGGCGTTCATCTTCGTGGCCAGTGAAGACCAGGCGCTGTACGGCTTCGAGCGAACGACCGGTCGATTCTGGAAGTACCTGACCGAATCACCGCTGGAAAGGTCGCCCGTGGCCGTGGCCGACCGCGTGTTCCAGGACGTGCCCGCCGAGGGCATCGTCTGCCTTGACGCCTACACCGGTGAGGTGGTCTGGCGGTCGCCCGAGACGCACGGCCGGGTGGTGATGGTGACCCACGATGACCGGGTGCTGGTCGCCCAGCCGGGCCGGCTGATTCGCCTGGACAGCGAAACGGGACAGCGAATCGACGAAATCGCCCTGCCCAAGGTCGACCGCGTGATCGCCGACAGCACCTTTGCCGGCAACCTCTACCTGGCCAACGACGCGGGGCAGCTACTCAAACTGTCGCCCCGCTGAACCCGGCGCCGAGCGCCGAATGCGGAACGGACGCGTTCGTCTGCCGCGCCCGGTCGCGTTCCTCGTTCCCCGTTGCGAGCTTCCCATGGCTGATCTGGTTCCCATCCAACGTGCGCTGCTGAGCGTGTCGAACAAGACCGACCTCGTGCCGTTCGCCCGCAAGCTGGCGTCGTGCGGGGTGGTGCTGATCTCGACCGGCGGGACCAGGCGGGCGCTCGAAGAGGCCGGGCTTAAGGTGATGGGTGTCGACGCGGTGACCGAGTTTCCCGAGATGATGGACGGCCGGGTGAAAACGCTGCACCCGAAGATTCACGGCGGATTGCTGGCGCTGCGCGACAACGCCGAACACGTCAAGGCGATGAACGAACATCACATCGCCCCCATCGACCTGGTGTGCATCAACCTCTACCCCTTCGAGCAGACGGTGGCCCAAGAGGGCGCAAGCGAAGCCGAGGCGATCGAGCAGATCGACATCGGCGGACCGAGCATGGTGCGGTCGGCGGCGAAAAACCATCAGTTCGTCACGGTGGTCACCGATCCGTCGCAGTACGACAGGGTGGTCAACGAACTGGACGCACACGACGGGGCGACGACGCTGGACCTGCGCCGGCGGCTTTGCTGCGCGGCGTTCGCCCGGACGGCCGCGTACGACACGGCGATCAGCGAATGGCTGTGCGGCCGAAAGCCCGGACCGTTCCCCGCCGCCCTGATGCTTCGTTTCGACCGAAGCCCCCATGAGCTGCGCTACGGCGAAAATCCCCACCAGAACGGCGCGCTGTACGTCGATCCGAAGTCCAAGGTGCCTTCCGTCGCCCAGGCGAAGCAGTTGCACGGCATCCCGCTGGGCTACTGCAATCTGTTCGACGCCGACGGGGCGCTGGAACTGGTCAAGGAGATCGACCCGGCCGCCCACGCCGCCGCCGCGGTCATCAAGCACGCCAATCCGTGCGGCTTCGCGGTGGCCGACGATCTGACCACCGCGTTCGAGAAAGCCTACGCCGGCGATCCGCTGGCCGCGTTCGGCGGGATTGTCGCCCTCAATCGCAACGTCGACCTGCCCACCGCCCAGGCCATCTGCACCGGCAAAAAACTGCTCCACGTGATCGTCGCGCCGAGCTACGACGACGACGCGGCCCAACGGCTGAGCGAGCGATGGAAAGACGTGCGCATCCTCGCGGTGGGCGAACTGGGCAAGCCCGAAGATCGGTCGGCCGGTGAGCTGATGCTCCGTCGCATCGCCGGCGGGCTGCTCGTGCAGGATCCGGACCTCGCCCCCATGAACGCCGATCAATGGCAACACAAGGCCGGACCCGAACCGACACGCGACGACCTGCGACAGCTCGCGCTGGCGATGATCGCGGTGAAGCATCTGAAGTCGAACGCCGTGTGCATCATGCGGGATGACATGCTGGTCGGTCCGGGCATGGGGCAGGTGGACCGAATGAGCGCGTGCAGGCTGGCGGTCGAGCGGGCCGGCGAACGGGCCAAAGGCGGTTACGCGGCCAGCGATGCCTTCTTCCCCTTCCGCGATGGCCCCGACATCCTCATCGCCGCCGGCGTCAAAGCCATCGTCCAGCCGGGCGGATCGAAAAAGGATGAAGACACCATCGCTGCCTGCGACGAGGCGAACGTCACCTGCCTGTTCACCGGCAGGCGCCACTTCAAGCACTGATCCCCCCAACACGCCGCGGATACGGCTTTGAGGCGTGGCCGCGCGAGCGGCCCCG
>CAYNCM010000029.1:0-34360 GCA_964395825.1 uncultured Planctomycetaceae bacterium | reverse complement strand
CTGTCTAGCGATTGCGATGTCAGTGTTGGCCGCGAGGGCGGCCGATGCCCAGTGGCAGGGCTACACGTACGCCACGTGTCCCGCCGGCTCCGAGGTCAGTCTGGTCGTGCCGTTCAACAACACCGGCTGGCGCTCGTTCACCGTTCAATCCGTCGGGGCCAACACGATCACGCCCCAGACGAACACAGGCCCGATCGATTACACGCCGGCCACCGGCGGTTTCGGTGATACGTACTACGTCCGCGTTATGACCGGCAATGCGGCCGGCCTGTGGGCGACGATCACCAACGATGACGGCTCGACGCTGACCCTCGAAGACGCCCGACTGCTCAACGCCCCCGCGGGGATGCAGGCCGGCGACACCTTCCGCGTCTACAAGCACCATACCGCCGACTCCCTGTTCCCCTCGAATCTCGAGGGTGTCTCGCACGTGATCGGCACACAGGTGTTCATCTATGAGAATCTGAACACCGGCAAGTTCCGCAACCCGGCCAAAACGGTCGTGTACTCCGAAACCGCCGGCTTCAAGTTCTGGAACGGTGCCCAGGCCGGCTTCACCGTGATTCCCCCCGAAACCCGGATCGTCATCCGCAACACCAGCGCCACGGACCTGCAGATCCCGTTCCTGGGCGTGGCTCCCGACCATCCGATCGCTCACCTGGTCCCCGGTGGCGTGGAGCATGACCTGTACGTCGGCACCGGTTACCCGGTCCAGCGCGTGCTGGATAACTCCGGTTACAGCGGCGTCGTCGGTCGGACCGCGCTGATCTATGACAACGCGGACGTCGACACGTTCAAGGCGCCGGACAAGACCGTCGTCTACAGCACCTCCGGCGGATTCTTCTTCTGGAACGGAGCTCAGTTCGGCAACACCGCCCTCGACGCGGGTACCGGCTACATCCTCCGCACCCCCAGCTCGGAAACCGCCAACGTGTTGACGGTCACCAAGCCCTATTGATCCACGCGTGGACCCGAGAAGTGAGAGTGCTGTTTGAATCGATTCGTTGCCTTGAATACCAACTGCGCCTCGACATGTGATCGGGGCTGACAAGAACAACAGTACTCACCATAGTACCAAGAAAAGGAAACACAAGAATGAAGTTCGCCAAAGTCACGTTCGCTGCTCTCACGCTTCTGGTGGTGGCCTCAGTGGCCAGCGCCGCCTCGATCAACGCCGACCTGTTCGTCGTGAACGGTTCGGACGGCAACCCGCTGGTCAACGGCAGCAAGTGGGTCGTGGTCATCGATGACGACGGTAGTGGATTCGATGACATCATCACCACCGGCACCGCCGATCCCATGGATTTCGCCAGTCTGCCCGGCGGCGACGTCGTCCAGGCCGAAGGCGTCTCCCAGGACCAGATCATTTTCGTCGGCCACTTTATAAACCAGGGCCCCGGCAACATCGAAATTGCCAGTGTTCCCATCGACGACATCTACGGCGGTAAAAACGCCTACGTATTCTGGTTTGAAGGCCTGGACGCTTCGGCCGATGTCGCGGATGTCGGGACGAAGTTCGGCTTCGAGCTGCTCGGCGAGGTTCCCCCCGTCGGCCAGGGCGCTGATTTCAGCGAAATCAACGGCAGCTTCGCCACGCCGTACGAGATCGTCCCCGAGCCGGCCTCCTTGGCCCTGCTGGGTCTGGGCGGTCTGATGATCGCGCGGCGTCGCAAGGCCTGAATCGTTGTTATACACCCCAACCCATGAACGAACCAAACGTTTGACTCGTTTCACCCAACTTACGAAGGAATCTGAAAAGATGAGAATCACTAAAGCAATCGCAACGCTCGGCGTCCTGGTGGCGATCACCGCCAGCGCCCATGCCGCCCACGTCATCAAGTCGGGCGACATCACCGCCTCGGAAACCTGGACCGCGGACAATGTGTACGAACTGGAAGGCACCGTGGCCGTCCGCGAAGGCGCCACCCTCACCATCGAAGCCGGCACCATCATCAAGAGCGACTTCGACCCCGATAACGGTGAGGTTGACAGCGTGCTGCTGATCAATCGCGGCGCCCAGATCTTCGTGCAGGGCACGCCGGACAACCCGGTGGTGTTCACCTCGACCAGCGACGGTACGCCCACCGGTTCGGACCTCGGCGGTCTGCGTCTGGAAAACAACGAATGGGGCAGCATCGCGGTCGAAGGTCGCGCCCGCATCGGCGGCCTGTCCAACGCCAAGGGCACGAGCAACCCGCTGCAGTTCCAGGACGGGCCCGGTACCCCCATCCTGACCAACACCGGCATGCCCGATCACGCCAACATCAACGAGATGGAAGGCGTGGAGAACAGCGACACCGATACCAACGGCATCGACGATGACCCCCGCGCCCTGTACGGCGGTCTGGATGACGATGACGACAGCGGCAGCATCAAGTACATCTCCGTTCGCTATGCTGGCCGGTTCGGTGGCGTTAACAACTCCGAGCTGAACGGCATGTCGTTCGGCGGCGTCGGTCGCGGCACGGATATCGAAGGCGTCGACATCTGGTGCAACATCGACGATGGTATCGAAATCTTCGGCGGCACCGTCAACTTCAAGAAGGTCAGCATCTGGAACATCGGCGACGACAGCTTCGACGTCGACGAAGGCTGGCGCGGCAAGGCCCAGTTCGGCCTGATCGTCCAGGGCGCCGGCGGCACCGGCGACCAGGGCTCGGGCGTGGGCGACAACTGCTTCGAGCATGACGGCGGCCAGCCCTCGTGGGTCCAGCCCCTGACCACCGCCGCCATCTACAACTTCACCGCCATCGGCAACCCCATCGGCGGCGACCATGCCACCGCCTGGCGCGATGGCGCCCGCGTCCAGTACCGCAACTGCCTGTTCATGGACATTGGCGACCAACTGATCAAGGAAGAAGACTCCGAGAAATCCACCGCCACCGGCACGTGGCGCTACGGTGACAACCCGACGTTCGCCGGCCCCGGCGGCTTCGGCTCGGTGCCCACCTTCGCCGAACTGTTCGAGTATGCCTACACCGAGGTCCACAACACCGGCAACTCGGACACCGGCGGCCATCCCTTCGCGGCCGGCTTCTCCCAGGCCCAGTTGGAAGATCTTTACGATGCCCAGACCCCCGGCAACGCCGGTTACCAGGGTTTCATGGCTGAGATGTCCAACTCGGTGTTCTACAACATCGCCAGCGCCGGCAAGGCTGACGAAGTCGGCCCCACCGGCCTGGGCACGATCGTGGGTGACGATGCGGTCACCACCGGCAACGCCACGCTGCACAACGTCGTGGTCACCACCGAACCGATCAGCGAGATCATCCGGCAAGGTGACGTCGATTCGCCCACCGGCGATCCGATCCGCGTGCAGGGCGGCAAGAATATCCCGATCGTCGAGCGTCTGGACCCGCGTCCGGTCGGCGCTGCCGCCGGTCCGGTCGACGTCGCCGCCCCCGGCGATGCCGATTGCGTGCCCGCTCCTTACGTCGGCGGTTTCAGCCCGACCACCAACTGGGCGGTCGGATGGACCGCGGCCGATCAGTACGGCATCTTCACCGGCCCGGCGAACCCCGCCGATCCGGACACCGAGATCGAACTCGCCACCACCGTGGTCAGCTTCGACACGGTGAACGGCGTGCACTACCTGATCGAAAGCTCGACCGACGGCACCAACTGGACCCCCGAGGCGGTCATTGAAGGTGACGGCGGCACGGCTTCGATCGCCGGCGAACTCGGCGGCAGCTTCGATGCCGCCAAGCTGTACCGCGTCACGCCTCTGTAATCGCGACAAGATGCTCAACAGGAGTATCTGAAAACAATCAACTGATGGCAGGTGGAAACGTCTGCCATCAGTTTTTTTCTTCCGCAGTACCGTGGGTGATCCATGCACGCAGGCGCACGAATGTTCAAGACTCTGACGGTACTCATGCTTGTGCTCATCGGGGCTTGTGAACCGAACGGCGGTCGGACGGTCGGGTCGGGGACCGAGCGTGCCGGGGCGATTGAAAAGGGACCGGATCAGACGAGCGAGCCGGCCGAACCGTCGACCGTCGACCGGTCGTTGGCCGCGTACCGGGTGGAGTTGCTGGACGTGGCGTTCGAGGCGGTGACGAAGATGCCGCTGAACCCGCACATCAAGAACCGGTCCCGGGGCCAGCAGCAGGTGGTCGAGGCCTGCCTGGAACTGGCCCAGCCCCAGCGTGCCTTGGGCTACGCGAAGCAGATTGCCAACTGGCGGCGCGGGCTTTGTCTGGCGAAATACGCCGAATACCAGGCTGCCCAGGGTCAAACCGAAAATCTGTCTGAGATTCTGACCCGGGCCGAGCAGGTCGCCGCCGGCGCGGATCAGGACTGGCGTCGTCAGCGGGTGCTGGTGGCGGTGGCCGCGGCGCGGAGGCAACTGGGCCAGCACCACAAGGCCGACCAACTCGCGGATCAGGTCGACGAGCCATCGGAACTGGGCAAACTGACCGTGACCGGCCCGGGGGCGGATGATGAGGCGGCTGTCTATGCGCGACAGACCCGAGACCTGGCGGCCCTGGCCGGGAGCGATCGGATCGAAACGCTGGAAAACACACTCCATGGCTACATGGGCCTGTACCGGCGGCACTACGGCAACGCCGAGCGCCGCGAGGATCTGGCCGATCGGATTCGCACCGTCTCGGGGCGGGCGCCGAACGATCTGGGCCTGGAGATGCTGTTCGGCCTGACCGAAGCGGCGCTCGATCACGGCGACCGGTCGGAGGCCATGGCGCGGGTCGAGGAACTGCAGGAAGCGGTGGATGGCCTGGCGTTCCGCCCGGAGTACGAGGTGCCGATGCGGAGTCGACTGGCGGCGTTGCGTCATCGAGCGGGCGATACCGACCGCGCCCGCGAGGATCTGGCGGCGGTGCTGGAACTGTACGACGCCAAGCGGCAGAAGATTCTGAGCATCGACCGGGCCGGCGTGCTGCGGTCGGTGGCCGAGGCGTACCGGGCGATGGATGACCCGTCGGCCGCGGTGGCCATCTATCGGCGTGCCGTCGAGGAAGGCGTGGTCAACCCGAACTCGCGTCCCCGGGCGCTGGATCTGTGTGAAACCTGTCTTTCACTGGCGGTGCATGGCGTGAAGCCGGACGCGGCGATGTGGCAGCGCCTCCGGCAGATCAACGAGGGACTGGGTCACCCGTGGTAAGTCGGCCATTGTGGATCTGGGTAGGTTTGGGAGTTGTGCTGCTGTGGATCGTCCCGGCGTGGGCCCAGCAGACCGGCGCCATTCGTGGCATGGTTTACGATGCCGACTTCGACGTGCCGCTGGCCGCGGCGCAGGTCGAGATCATCGAAACCGGACAGAAGACCCTGACCACCGATCAGGGCAACTACTTCATTCAGGACGTCCCGGAGGGAACGTACACCGTGGTGTTCTCGAAGGACGGCTACGCGCGGCAGGTGGTCGCGGATGTGGTGGTGATGGCCGGAGGCCGGCCGACCGACCGCAACGCTTCGCTGGGCGGTGATTTCACGGAGATGGAAGAGTTCGTCGTTCAGGACATCCAGATCGGCGGGCCCACGGAAGCGGGGTTGATCGAGCTGCGCATCGAAAGCCCGTCGCTGATGGACTCCATCGGGGCGGAACTGATGAGTCAGGCGGGCGTGAGCGACGTGGCGGACGCGCTGAAACTGGTGGCCGGGGCGAGTGTGGCCGACGGCCGGTTCGCCGTTGTGCGCGGGTTGCCGGACCGGTTCGTCAACACGCAGATCAACGGCGTTCGCCTGCCCACGGCGGACCTGGACAAGCGCGCGGTGGAACTGGACCTGTTTCCCACCTCGATCGTGGAGAGTATCCAGGTCTCCAAGACGTTCACGCCCGACCAGCAGGGCGACGCCTCGGGCGGGGCGGTGAACATTCTGCTTAAAGGGATTCCCGACGAGCCGTTCATCTTCAAGGTCAGCGCCGGGACGAGCTACAACACGAATCGGCCGGACGATGGCGAGTTCCCGACCTATCGCGGAGGCGGGGTGGACTTCCTGGGGTTCGACGATGGGCGACGGGAAATCCAGAACGAGTGGCATCAGCCCGGCTACGGTGACGGCATGTACCGTGGGGCGGTGGGTGTTTCGCGCGGCGAGGTGCCGGCCGACTACAAATGGTCGGTCGACCTGGGCGGGCGCCACGAGTTCGAGGGCCTGACGATCGGCGGGTTCGGCACGTTCTTCTACGACCGTGGCTACTCGTATGTGGATGACGGCGTGCAGGACACCTACACCTTCCAGCCCGGCTTGGCCACACTGGGGATCCCCGGCATCGATGATCCGATCGATACGGCCATGCCCAAGCTTTCGGGCATCGATGTTCAGCACGGTTCGTTGTTCGACATCGAGAAGGGCACCGAGGAAGTGCAGTGGGGCGCGCTGGGCACGTTCGGGCTGGAGATTGCCGATCATTCGCTGTCGTTCGTGTTCATGCACACCCGCACCACGACGGACACGGCGATCCTGGCCGAGGACACCCGTTCCAATACGGGCGCTTTTCCCCTTAAGGCGTTTTTTGTGGCCGATCCTCCGTTGCCGTATCTCCGCAATGAGACGCTTCAATACACCGAGCGCACCTTTCAAACCGTGCAGGTCCGAGGCGATCACACGCTGCCGACGCCGGAGGTCGGCCTGGAAAGCCTGTTCATGATCCTGCCGCCCAAACTGGACTGGACGCTGTCGACCAACAAGGCCACCTTCGACGAGCCGGACAAACGGCTGTTTGCCTCGGCGTTCACGATCAACGAGCCCGCGATCGACTGGCGCGGCGTCAAGCCGTCCGAGCAGATCGGCTTCGGCAACCACCAGCGCATCTTCAAGACCATCGTGGAGAGCACCGACCAGCTTTCGTTCGACGCGACGATTCCGTTTCGGCAGTGGACCGATACGGAAGGCTACTTGAAGGTCGGTCTGTTTGCGGATCGGCTCAACCGCGGCTACACCCAGGAATCGTACACGAACTCGGCCGACCCGGCCCTGGTGTTCAGCGGCGGCTTCGACGACTTCTTCAGCGCCGTATTTCCCTTCGAAGTGCACAAGGTGAATCCCACCGACGCCGACCTGGACTACACCGGCGAACAGAAAATCAACGCCGTCTACTGGATGCTCGATCTGCCGCTGACGCCGTGGTTTCGTCTGATCGGCGGCGTGCGGCGGGAGGCAACCGACCTGAGTACCCAGATCGATCCCGACCTCGACACCCCGGAGTTCGGACGCCCCCTGGTGGTCAGTACGGACGGCGGGGGGAACTTCACGCTGGTCGACCTGCGCACCCAGCGCGCGGTGACGGGCGATCCGACGCTGGGCAACACGTCCATTCGACAGACCGACATCCTGCCCGCCATCGCTTTTCTGTTCGAACCTTTCGAGGGGCTCAGCCTGCGCGGTTCCTACACTGAAACGCTTGCCCGTCAGACCTTCAAGGAACTGACCCCCGTCGCCCAGCAGGAGTTCCTCGGCGCCGATACGTTCATCGGGAACCCCGACCTGGAAATCGCTCAGGTCAAGAATTACGACCTGCGCGTGGACTACCGGCCCTACCGCGGAGGTCTGGTGTCGGTTTCCTGGTTCCGCAAGGACATCAAAGACACCATCGAAAACATCGTGATCGTCGACGACTTCACCGCCACCTATCCGGTCAATTTCCCCGAGGGACAACTGGAGGGCTGGGAGGTCGAGGTCCGACAGGATCTCGGCCAGTTCGTTGACTGGCTGACGGGAGTTTCGGTGGGCGGCAACCTGACGCTCATCGACTCGCAAGTCCAGCTTCCATCCTGGCGGACCGCCCAGTTGGCGGTGGGGGGGTTCGGGTTGACCTCGCGCGACATGATCCATGCCCCCGACTACCTCTACAACGTTTTCTTCACTTATGATCTCGAGCGCACCGGCACCCAGTTTTCGGTCTTCTACTCCGAGCAGGGCGAGCGCCTGCTGACCGGGCCCGGCATTTCCGGTACGGGCATCGCTGCCGCCCTCACCCCCAGCACCTACGAAATGCCACGTGGGCAGCTCAACCTGACCGTCTCGCAGAAGCTTCTCGACGATCACGTCAGCCTCAAGTTTTCCGCCAAGAACCTGACCAATTCGAAATTTGAAACCGTCTACCGCTCGCCGTTCGTCGGTGAGGACGTGACCAAGACTTCTTACACCAAGGGCATCGATCTGTCGTTCAGCGTCAGCGCGACGTTCGAGTTTTAGAACCATCACCGCCAAACGGCACCGTCATTGGAACACCCGACCATGGACCCCACGATCATGAACACCACCCCACCGCACCGCGTTCGACGCAGCCTGCTGGCGGCGCTGGCGCTGGCGATGCTCGCCGGGCTGCTGATGCCCGGCCCGACGCCGGCGGAGGACCGGCCCGACGACCAGGCCGCCGCGCCTTCTGAACGGACCGCGCCTGCAGAACCGGCCCCCGAACCGGACTCGCCCGACGTCGATCAGACGCGACTCATCCTGCAGAAGTGGGTCGAGACGCGCAAGCTCATCTCCGCCGAGCGCCGCGACCTGGCTATGAGCAAGGAAACGCTCAACGACCGCATCGAGTTGGTCAAACGTGAAATCCAGACGCTGCGAGGCAAAATCGCCGAGGCCGAACGAAACATTACCGAAACCGACAAGAAGCGGCGTGACCTGGTTGAGGAAAACCAGACGCTCAAGGAGGCTTCAGCCTCGCTGGATGACACGGTGGTGGCGCTGGAAGCGGGCGTGCGCGATCTGCTTTCCCGTCTGCCGGACGGCATCACGGGCATCGACCAGTTGAAGCTTCGCGTGCCCTCGGCGGACAAGCCCAACGACACCAAGCTGTCGCTGGGCGACCGGTTCCTGACCGTGGTGGGCATTCTCAATGCGGTCAACAAGTTCAATCGTGAAGTGAGCATGACCAGCGAGTTGCGCCAACTGCCCGATGGCGGCAAGGCCGAGGTGACCACCCTCTACGTGGGCATCGGCCGAGCGTTCTACGTCAGCAACAGCGGCGAGGTTGCTGGTTACGGCACGGTCGGGCCGGACGGCTGGCACTGGACGCCGGCCAATGAAATTGCCCCGCAGGTGGCCCAGGTCATCGCCATTCTCGAAAACGAGCAGGTGGCTTCGTTCGTTCAATTGCCAGTCGAAATCGACTAAACCGATAGGCGACGCACCATGAAGATCAACATCATTCTACTCATCGTCATGTGCCTGGCCGGTTCGCGGATCGGCCTGGCCCAGGATCAGGCGGACGGGCAGGGCGCATCGTTCAACGATGCGGCCGCCACCGCCGAGCAGCAGCTCGACCGGAGCCTGAGGGAACTGGCCGAACTGCGCGAACAGGCCGCCGAGCAGACCATTCCGCTCAGCCGCAAGCTCAGCGCGCTGGAAAGCGAACTGATCGATGTGCGCCTGGAGTACCAGAAGACTTCGCGCCTGCTCGACACCCGCACGCTCGACCTGAGCAACCTGCGCAATGAAATCAAGTCCCGCAAGGATGAAGCGGCGTATCTGTCGAATCTACTGGCCGAGTACATTCGCAATTTTGAGTCCGGTCTGCACATTGCTGAACTCCAGCGCTACCGCGAACGGTTGCGCGAGGCCCGCGATGCGCCTGGCGACGCCAACCTGACCCAGCAGCAGATTTACGCCGCCCAGACCGACCTGGTCGCCACGTCGCTTGATCGCCTCAACGATGCCCTGGGCGGCACGCGCTTCAAGGGCACCGCCGTCGACGAAGGCGGCAACGTGGAGACCGGAACCTTCGCGATGATCGGGCCTTCGGCCCTGTTCGGCTCGGAAGACGGTTCGGAGGTGGGCACGGCCGAGCAGCGCCTCGGTTCGCTGGAACCGGGCGTTCAACCATTCGCCAACCCCGGCGACGCCGCGGCCGCCGCGGAACTGGTCCGTGAAGGCAAGGGGCGGTTGCCCTTCGATCCCACGCTGGGCAATGCCCACGCCATCGAGGCGACGAAGGACACGCTGCTCGAACAGATCCAGAAAGGCGGGGCGGTGATGTACCCGATCTTCATCATCGCCGGCGCCGCGGCCCTGGTGGCTTTGTACAAGTGGCTGGCCCTGGCGTTCGTACGCATGCCGTCGCGCCGGGGCATTCGCGAACTGCTCGAAGCCGTCGGCCGGCGCGATCGCCCCGGCGTGGTGCAGATCACCCGGCGGATGGGCGGGCCGGTGGGGCGGATGCTCGAAGCGGGTGCCGAACATCTCGACGAACCGCGCGAACTGATCGAAGAAGTCATGTACGAGAAGGTTCTGTCCACCCGCCTCAAGCTCCAACGCATGTTGCCGGTGATCGCGGTGACCGCGTCCTCGGCGCCGCTGCTCGGGTTGCTGGGCACGGTGACCGGCATCATCAAAACCTTCGACCTGATGAGCGCCTTCGGCGGCACCGACGTCAAGCAGATGTCCGGCGGCATCTCCGAGGCGCTGATCACCACCATGTTCGGTCTGATCGTGGCGATTCCCTCGCTGCTCGCCTATGCGTTCCTCTCGCGCAAGGCCAAAGGCATCGTCGACGAAATGGAGAAGACCGCCGTCACCTTCATCAACCAGGTGGCCAAGTCGAAGGGCAAATCGGACGACGGGCCGACCGAGGCAAGCCCTTTCCAGCCGCAGGAGACCGCCCCCGCAGAAGAACCCCCCGACGCCGAACCCGATCCCGGCGCGATTCAACCGGGAACCGCGTGAGCCGACCGGAAGCCCGGCGGTGGATCAGGCATTGTGACGAGCAACGGTGAACGTAATGACCCGCTTCAACACCCTCCAACAGCACGCCGACGAACTGTGGGCCCAAGCCGTCGACATCTGGTTCAGCGGCGGCTGGGCCATGGTCGCCATCGGTGCGGTGGCGATGGTCATGTTTGCCATCGGCGTGCACGTGCACCTGCGCCTCCGCGAGAAGGGCTTTTTGTCGGTGCCCGAGCGCAAGTGGCGGCGATGGATCGACCACCCCGAAGAGCGCCGCGGACCGATCGGTGATATTCTCGACTTCGTCACCGGCGGCCAGACCATCGAGGACACCGCGACCTTCTTCGAGGAACTGCAGACCACCGAGATCGTCCCCTTCCAGCGCGACCTGCGGGTGATGAAGGTCTGCGTCGCGGTGGCGCCGCTGCTCGGACTGCTGGGGACGGTCATGGGCATGTTGACCACCTTCACCGCCCTGGCGACCGGGTCCGGCGGCGAGCAGACCATGAGCGAAATCACCTCCGGCATCTCCGAAGCCCTCATCACCACCGAGACCGGGCTGGTCATCGCGCTGCCCGGCCTGTTCTTCCAGTATCAACTGGGCCGCAAGCACGAGCGATACAAGGCGTTCCTCGCCCATCTGGAAACCGTCTGTAACCAGAAACTCTATCGTCAACTGACCCACCGCCCCGAACCGGACAACGAGGAGGCGTGACATGGCTCGATTCCGACAAGCGACATCCGATGAAGGCGCCGAACCGGGCATCGACATGGGCCCCCTGATGGACTGTGTGTTCATCCTGCTGATCTTCTTCATCGTCACCACCACGTTCGTCGAAGAGACCGGCGTGCAAGTCGACAAGCCCCAGGCCGCCAGTTCCGTCCGACTGGAGAAGAACAGCGTGCTCATCGCCGTGACCAAGAAGGGCGAAGTGGTCTATGGCGGGCGCGAAATCGGCGTTGGGGGCGTGGCCCCGCTGGTCAAGCGCATGCTCGCCCAGGAAGACCTGCCGGTTATTATCCAGGCGGACAAGAACTCGATGTCCGGCGTACTGGTGCAGGTGGTGGGCGAAGCCAAGCTCGGCGGCGCCACCAAGGTCAGCATCGCCACGAAGAAGACCCAGAGTTGAACCCGAGATGATCCCCACGCCCAAGCGCAAAGCAAGCTCGTTCTTTGGCCAACTGATCCACCACAGCCTGGTGATGATCGGCGCGGTGGTGATGACGCTGGTGTTCTTCCTCGTGCTACCGCTGTTGCAGGCGATCAGCAAACCGCCGTCCGACACCTACGTCGTCCCGGACGTTTCGATGGCCGACGTCTCGCCGCCGCCCGCCCCGCCGGAAGAGGAACCCGAACAGGAAGAGGTCGAAGAGGAACCCCCGCCGGAACTGGCTGAAGACGCGCCGCCGCTCGATCTGTCCCAGCTTGAAATCGCCCTGAACGCCGGGCCGGGGGACGGCTGGGGCGCGGCCGACTTCACCGTCAACCTCAAACAGGTCACCGCCTCGGCCGCCGAGTCCGACGCCCTGTTCAACATCGGCGACCTCGACCAGAAACCGCGCGTCATCTACCAGGCGTCGCCCAACATCACCTCGTCCATGCGCAAGATCCTGCGCAAGGGCAAGGCCACCGTGTACATCATCTTCATCGTGGACAAGAACGGTCGCGTCGTGAATCCGATCGTGCAGAAGTCGCCCGATTCGGTGTTCGAGGGCCCGGCCCTCGCCGCGGTGCGCCAGTGGAAATTCGAACCCGGCAAAAGCAACGGCAAGCCCGTGCGCTTCCGCATGCGGGTGCCCATTACCTTCCCCCAACAGTAGGGACCGACCCGAAGCCATGACCCAGCACGTTCCCAGAGGAACTGTCGATATGAATTCACGAATGACCATCGTTGTCCGCCTCGTTCTGCCTGTGGTGTGCTTCGCCGCCGGCACCGGTGTGTGGGCTGAAGATCAGCGCAAACCGGCCGTGCGCGTGCCCATGATCGGCATGAGCCAGGCGGAGTTGACCATCTGGAACGATCCGGCGTTCAAACGGCAATTCGCCGAGAGCTACATCGCCGCCACCGAGATCGAACCGGAGATCAAGGACGACGAACGCAAGCCGATGCTCAAGGTGATGGGGTTGCTCAAGCCGGACGACGCGGAAGAGAAGCTCCGCACGCCGGACAAGAAGGAAGCCCAGCTCATCAAGGAAGGCCGGTTTGGCGAAGCTCGCGAGATTCGCCGGCAGAAGGACGCCGACGCGGACCGGATGCGGGAACAGAAGATCGCCGAAGCGGTGGAGATGCTCGAAGCGCTTCAAAGCGATGAGGCCAGCGCGATCGTCGATTTCATGCTGGGCAACATTCACTTCCAGGCCGAGCGGTACGACGAAGCGGCCGATGCCTATGGCAAGGCGGTCAGAAAATTCAAAACCTTCCGTCGGGCCTGGCGGAACCTGGGCCTGATCCACCTGCGGCAGGAGAAGTTCCAACGGGCGATCGGGCCGATGACGAAGGTCATCGCGCTGGGTGGGGGGGATTCGCAGACCTACGGCCTGCTGGGATACGCCTATTCCCGCGAAGACAACAGCCTCGCGGCGGAATCGGCCTATCGCATGGCGATCCTGCTGGACCCGGAAAAGGTCAACTGGAAGATGGGCCTGATCCAGGCGCTGTTCAAGCAGCAGCGGTTCGCCGATGTCGTCGCCCTGTGTCGGCTGTTGCTCCATGAAGATGCCGACAACACCAAGCTGTGGCTGATTCAGGCGAACGCCTACATCGGCCTGCAACGGCCGCTGAACGCCGCGGAGAATTATGAAGTGGTCGATCGCCTGGGCGGATCGACGGTGGCGAGTTTGAATAACCTCGGTGATATCTACATCAACGAGGATATCTATGATCTGGCGGTGCGGTCTTACGTGCGGGCGCTGCGGAAGGATGAGAAGGCCAGGCCGGACCGGGCGATCCGCGCCGCCAAGGCTCTGGCCGCCCGCGCCGCGTACACCGAGATGAAGGAACTGCTCGACGGGATCGAAAAGCTTCGGGGCGACGAGTTGGCCGACGGGGAACGCAAGGATCTGCTGAAACTGCGGGCGCGGGTGGCGGTGGCGGAAGGGGCCGGCGATGAGGAAGCGCGGATCCTCGAACAGATCGTGAAGATTGATCCACTGGACGGCGAGGCGCTGATTCTGCTGGGCCAGCACAGCACGCGCAAGTGGCGGCAGTACAAGGCGGACGCCGCGACCGCCAGGGCCGATGAGAACCGCAAGCAGGAAGCGGAGGCCCTGGCCCGCAAGGCGGACGAAAGTTTCGCCAAGGCACAGTTCTACTACGAACGGGCCGAGTCGCTGGAAGATCACGAAGCCGATGCCCTGGTGCGTCATGCGCAGTTGCGGGTCGAGGCGGGCAAGTACAGCCAAGCGATGCCGTTGTTGCGCCGGGCCCAGACGCTCAAGCATCGCGACAACGTGCAGAAGTACCTTGAACAGGTCGAGCGCGTGGCCAAGTCGCGCTAGTGCCGTGTCTGCCGTTGATCTTCGGCGGGAAGTTCAGCCGCCAGCCGAAGGCGAGCGCGGTGTCGAAGCGATCCCCTGCGGGTCGCGGCCAAAACCGATTCCCGAATCTTGGGTGCAGACGCAATACTAGATGGGATACGGCGCCATGTCAGGCAAAGCCCGAAAGACAGCTTCCGCGCCGCCGGAGACCGAACGTCCGGCCGCGCCGGAGGTCGCCGGCGGGTTGCGGGTGTGGTTGTGGGGGCTGATCGGCTTGATGTTCGTCCTGGGCGCGACGCTCGGCTGGCGGCAGATCACCAGTCCCGACATCGGTTTCCACCTGGCCACCGCGCGTTGGATCGTCGAGAACCACGCCCTGCCCGCGACCGATCCGTTCACCTACACCGTTTCCGATCATCCCTACATCGACTTGCAGTGGTTGTTTCAACTGCTGGTCTACGGCCTGCACCAGGCGGCGGGGGTGGGCGGCATCATCATCGCCACGATCGTGCTGACCTTCGTATTCGGCGGGCTGCTGCTGGCGCGCACGCGCTGGCGTGACGGGCGCCTGCCGGTCGGCGCGGCGGTGTTGTTGCTGCTGTTTTTTCTGGGCAACCTGTGGGAACCGCGCCCGCACCTGCTGTCCTGGGTATTCGGGTCGCTGGTCCTGCTGGTGCTGGCCGAACACGCCCGCGGGTCGCGGCGGTGGCTGTGGGTGTTGCCGCTGGTGATGCTGGTCTGGGTGAACACGCATTCGCTGTTCGTGCTGGGGTTGGTGATCGTGGCGACGTACGCGCTGGTGGAGGGGGTGATGAGTCGGCTTCGCTCGCGGCCGATTGATCGCCGGTTGATGATCTGGTGCGGCGTGGCGGCGGCGGTGTGTGTGCTCAACCCTTACCACGTACACGGGGTCGCGCTGCCGTTCACACAGTTCGGCATGATCCAGAGCGGCGGCGGGGTGAAGTCGATGACCACGGGCATCGCCGAGTTCCAGTCGCCGTTCGCCGCGGCGCGATTCTTCCGGGCAGGTCACTTGGCGCTGTTCCAGCCGGCCCTGTGCTGGTGGCTGTTCACGGGGCTGTCGATCGTGGGGCTGATCGCCGGCCGACGCCGTTGCCGTCCGGCCGAGTGGGTGCTTTTCGCCGGTTTTCTTTACCTGTTCTGGCGGGCGAACAAGAACTTCGGCTACTTCGCGATGGTGGCGTTTCCGGTGGCCGCGGCGGGTCTGGACGACCTGGGCGCGGCGGTGGTGGGCAGGCTGACACGCCGCGCCCCGCAAGCCCGCGTGCCCAGGCGCGGGCCCCTCGCGGCGCTGAGCGCGTTGAGCGTGGTGACGATCGGCGCGATCGTCGGCGTGACCAGCGGCTGGTGGTACGATGCCGGCTGGACTTACCATCGCCCCGGTGCGGCGATGAACCCCGATGCCCTGCCCGTGGGGGCCTGCCAATTCATCCATGAACACGACATCGATGGGCGCGTGATCAACTGCCTGGCCGACGGCGGGTACATCGCCTGGGCCACGCGCCGGCCGATCTTCGTTTACGGCCAGCTCGAAGTGACCGGCCCGGCGTTCTACCAGCGCTACATCGCCTCGAAACACCCCGACGTGTTTCCGATGATGTTGACGAAGTGGGAGCCGCGCATCGCGGTGGTGCGATTCGACACCACGCCGTACTGGCTGTACCACCTGGACCGGGCGGAGGACTGGCGGATGACCTGGGCCGGCCGGCGCACGGCGGTGTTTCTGCACGCGTCGATCGCTCGGCAGGTTCCCGCGCTGCCGCGCCCGAAGCTGGGCGTGGACTATCCCGAATTCGACCTGGCCGAGGCGAAGCGTATCATCGCCCGGGCCACCGCGGCCGAACCGCCGGGAATCGGGCAATGGCTGCGCGGCGCGGCGGGGTATCCCGAAGACGCCATGCTGCGGTCGTCGTTCTACCTGCAGACCGGCGAAATCGATGCGTGCATCGGCGTCAGCCTCGCCGGCCTGCGCGACACGCCCCTGCTCGTGCCCGATCTGCTTCTGAACCTTGGCCACGCCCTCAACGCCCGCCGGCTGTACGACTTGTCCGACGCCTGCTTTGACGCCTTTCTGCGCGCGGAGGACGATCCGGCGACCGCGCAGGAAATTCACCATATCCGCCGCTCGCGCCGGTGATCGGGCCGCGGGGCGCGCGGTCGCGTGTGAGGTTTGTGTGAGTCCGTCGCTTTGTGCCGGTTTTGTGGGAAGTTGCGGGCTGGAAAACGCTCGTGGCGATCGGTGGGTAACCGAATCTTAACGACCATCGTTTAGCATAAAGATCGTCTGTGTTGGGAGATGGCCATGATGATGCTTAGACATCTGGCGCTGTGTTTGTGCCTGCTTTGGGCGGTGGGGGGCGCGGTGTGCGCCCAGGATGCCGACGCCCCGGCCGACGTGGCCGACGGCTTGGTTAAACTCAACTTTCCCGAGAAAGTCTCGCTCAAGGTGCTGGTCGATTACGTGGGCCAGCGGCAGGGCATCAACTTCATCTACGATGAGAACGAAGTCTCCCGGCAGATCACCATCAAGGCCCCGATCGCCGTGCCCGCCGATTCGATCATGACCTTGCTCGAGAATCTGCTTCGGATTCACGATCTGGTCCTCTCGTCCACCGACGTGCCGAACACCTTGCGGGTGACGAAGGTGAGCAAGCTGGTGGAGGTTTCGCGCGGCCCGGCCGAACCGGTGGACGCGGATGACCAGGCCCGGCCGACCCTCGCGGTCACCCGCGTGTTCGCCCTCCAGCACGCCGACACCAAGACCGCCGCCGATGTCCTCTCGCCGTTTCTGTCGTCCATCACCGCGTCGACCATCACGGCGTTGCCGGTCCACGAGATGCTCATCGTGACCGATTTCGCCGACAACATGCCGCGGCTGGAGCAGATGCTGGCGGTGGTCGATCGGCCCGGCCGGGCGGTGGGCATCCGCATGGTCGCCATCGAACACATGGACGCCGAAGCGATGGCGGCGCAGTTGGACGAACTGATGGTCGGCAAGGCCAAGGCCGCTGGACGCACCGGCGCCCAGGCCGCCTCGCGCGTGAGCATCGTGCCCGATGAACGCACCAACCAGGTCGCCGTGGTCGGCCCGACGGACGAAATCGACCAGACGCTGGCCCTGATCGAATCGCTCGACGTGTCGCTGGGCCTGGAGACGAACCTCTATGCCCTGAAGATCGTCTCGCCGGTCCAGATCGACCAGATCGTCCGCAAGCTGATCGGCGAGAACGCAGCCAAGCGGCTTTACCGATCCGTGGTCGATCGCGATGCCAGCCTGCTGGTCGCCACCACCACCGCTGACATTCACCAGCAGATCGGCGAGCTGGTCCGTTCGATGGATCAGCCGGTCTCCGAAGCCCGCAGTCCGATCCGTTTCTACAAACTCGAAAACGCCAAGGCCGCCGACGTGCTGGCCACCTTGCAGGGCATCGAGGGCGACGAAGGCCTGGCCGACGTGAGCGTGGACGGCGTGACGGCGGAAGCCGAGCCGAGCGGTGACGATGACCTCGCCTATCGCGGTCCGACCGAAGCGGAAGTCAACCGCACCGCCGAATCCGCCGCCACGGCCGGCGCGAAGCGCCCCGCTGTGGTGGAGTTGCCCGACGCCCGCATCATGGCCGATGAAGCGACCAACACCATCATCATCGTCGCCACGCCGACCATGCACGCGGTGTACGAGAAGCTGATCCGCCGCCTGGACGTCCGCCGCCCGCAGGTGCTCATCGAAGCCACCGTGGTCAGCGTCGACACCACGGACAATTTCTCGCTCGGCGTGGAAATCCACAGCACTGAGGAAGCCGACGGCGGCCAACTGCTCAACTTCTCGCGGTTCGGGCTGAGCACGCGCGACCCGGCCACCGGCCAACTGGCCATCGTGCCCGGCCTGGGCTTTCACGGGGCGCTGCTCAATGCCGACGTCGCCGAGATCGTCATCCGCGCCATGGAGTCGGACATGCGGGTGAAGGTCGTGTCCAAGCCCAGCGTGCTGATCAACGACAATGCCACCGCCACCCTGCTCAGCGAAAGTGAAGAACCCTACACCACCGTCAATGCCTCGGGCGTCGCCGGGGCAACCACCAGCTTCGGCGGGTTCGCCTCCGCGGGAACCAACATCACCGTCACCCCGCAGATCAGCGAGGGCGATTACCTCAAGCTCAAGTATGAAATTCGCCTGAGCAGTTTCGGCGACGATGGAACCGACACGCTGCCGCCCAGCCGCCAGACCAACTCGCTGGGAAGCGAGGCGACCATTCCCGACGGCCACACCATCGTCGTCGGCGGGCTGACCCGCGAAAACGTCACCGACACCATCGACCGCATCCCGATTCTCGGCAGCATCCCCATCATCGAGTACCTGTTTTCCAGCCGCAGCCACAACGTGGGCAACGCGACGCTGTTCGTGTTCATGCGGGCGGTGATTCTTCGGGATGACAAATTCGGCGATCTGAAGGCGCTGTCGGCCACCGCGGCCGGGAACGCCCAGATCGCCGGCGACTTCCCGGTCAGCGAACCGGTGCTGATCCAGTAGGCAAGGGCGAAAGATGATTGTCTCATCCCAAACCCGATCGCAGGTGCAGGTGGCGGCCACCGGCGCCGACGCGGCGAACGTCGAACCGGCGTCCCTGCCCGATGACGCCGCCGCCGACACCGTCGACCTGTCGGGCGTGGCGCCCTCGGCCCAGTTCGTCAAGCGGGTGCCGATCGGCTTCGCCCGCTCCAAGCGCGTACTCGGCCTGGCCGGCGCTGACGGCGACGCGGCCATCCGCCTGGCCATGGTCGAGCCGGTCGACGTGCAGACCCAGGACGTGCTCCGCCGCTGGCTGGGCGGCCCGGTTCAGCCCGTGTCCGCCGATCCGCGACAGCTCGCCGTCGCCATCAACCACGCCTACGGCCAGCAGACCGGCGCGGCCCAGGAATTTGTCGAAAAGCTCGACCGCGACGCGGTGATCGACGAAGTCACCAGCCTCGAAGGCCGAGAGGATCTGCTCAACGTCTCCGACCGCGCCCCGGTCATCAAGCTGGTCAACCTCATCCTGTTCGAGGCGGTGCAGCAGGAAGCGTCGGACATTCACGTTCAGCCCTACGAAGACCGGGTCATCGTGCGGATGCGGATCGACGGGGTGTTGTTCGACGTGTTCGATCTGCCTTCGGGCGTGCTGGAGGAAGTGGTCAGCCGCGTGAAGGTGATGAGCCGCATGAACATCGCCGAAAAGCGTCTGCCGCAGGACGGCCGGGCGACGGTGCAGGTGGGCGACCGGGTGATCGACCTGCGCGTGTCGACGGTGCCGGCCAGCCACGGCGAGCGCGTGGTGATCCGCCTGTTGGACAAGAGCATCCGCCTGTACACGCTGGGCGAACTGGGCATGGACCGCCAGGCGCTCGAGCAGTTCCGCCAGGTGATCGGCGTCGAACACGGGCTGATCCTCGTGACCGGGCCGACCGGCTCGGGCAAGACGACCACTCTCTATGCGGCGCTGGGCGAGATCAACTCCACCGCGCGCAACATCATCACCCTGGAAGACCCGATCGAGTACCAGCTCGACGGCATCAGCCAGATTCAGATTTCCGACAAGAAGGGCATGACCTTCGCCAGCGGCCTGCGCAGTGTGCTGCGGCAGGATCCGGACATCGTGATGATCGGCGAAATCCGCGACCGGGAAACGGCGGTGATGGCCATTCAGGCCGCCCTCACTGGGCATCTGGTGTTCAGTACCCTGCACACCAACGACGCGGCCAGTGCCGTGACGCGCCTGCTGGACCTGGGCATCGAGCCGTACCTGGTCAGCAGTTCGCTCGTCGGCGTGCTGGCCCAGCGGCTGGTGCGGCGCATCTGCCCGCGCTGCAGCAAGCCCTACACCCCCAAGCCCGGCGAACTGGAAGCCCTGCGCTATTCGCCGGCCGAGGATGACCTGTCGCGGTTCCGCAAGGGGCTCGGCTGCGATGACTGCCGCGGGACCGGTTACCACGGGCGGGCGGGGTGCTTCGAGCTGTTGGCGGTGGACGATGAAATTCGCTTGTTGATCCACGGGCACGAAACGGCATCGTCGATCAACAACGCGGCGGTGCGCACGGGAATGAAGAACCTGTCGGATGACGGACTGGCGAAGGTCGCTTCGGGCATCACCACGCTGGACGAGGTGATGCGCGTGGCGGCGAGGGCGACGTTCTGATGGCCGTTTACGCCTACACCGCGACCGCCCGGGGCCACGGCCGCGCGGCGCCGATCCGGGGCACCATTACCGCCGACTCGCCCCGGCAGGCCCGCGACCGCCTGCGCGAGCAGGGCCTGAGCATCCGCGACGTCGTCGAACAGACCCCCACCAGACGCCAAAGCCCGGCCCGGCGCTATCTCGCCTCGCGGCAGTCGGCCAAGGTTTCCGGACTGTTGCAGGAAATGGCCACGCTCCTGGGCGCGGGAATTCCGCTGCTGGAGGCGCTGGACACCATCACCCGCCAGCACACCGGGCGGTTCAAACAGTCGATCATGCTGGTGCGCGATCACGTGGCCGGCGGCGGGTCGCTGGCCGACGCCATGGGCCTTCAGCCGGGCCTGTACGACGATCTGTGTCTGAACATCGCCGAGGTGGGCGAGAACGCCGGAACGCTGGACGTGGTCCTCGGGCGGCTGGTGGAGTATCGCCGGCGGGTGGCGGGCCTGAAGAACCGCGTAGCTTCGGCGCTGATGTATCCGTGCATCGTGCTGGGCATGGGCGTGGTGGTGAGCCTCTTCCTGATGACGTACGTGGTGCCCAAGCTGCTGGGCGTGCTGCGCGACACGGGCAAGCAACTGCCTTTCGCCACCCGCGTGGTGCAGGGCCTGAGCACTTTCCTGCTGGACTGGTGGTGGGCGCTGGGAATCGGCATGGCCGCGTTGGTGGTGATCGGCGGGGCGGCGATGCGATCCGAGCGAGGCCGGCGGGCGTGGCATCGGTTGCTGTTGAAGATGCCCGTGCTGGGCGAACTGATTCGCAAGCAGGCGATCGCACGGATGTCGATGGTGATGGCCACACTGCTCAGCAGCGACGTGGCGTTCGTGCGGGCTTTGCGGATCGCCCAGCGCACGGTGGGCAACGTGGTGTTGCGCGACGCGCTGGCGACGTGCGAACGGGCCATTTACGCCGGTCGCGACATCGCCGGGGCGCTGGAAAAGACCCAGGCCTTTCCGCCCCTGGTCATCCAGGTGTTCGCGGTGGGCCAGGCGTCGGGCCGGCTGGAGGCGATGCTCGAGCAACTGGCCGAAGATTACGACACCCAGGTGGACATCACGGCGAACCGCCTGACCGCGCTGCTCGAACCGATCATGATGATTCTGCTGGCGATCGTGGTGGGCTTCATCGCGTTCGCCACGATTCTGCCGATTCTGGAGGCCGGCGATGTACTGTGACCCAGGCACCAAGTCACCAAGGCACCAAGGGACGAAGGGCTTTTCGTTCATCGAGGTGATGATCGTGGTGGTCATCATCGGCCTGCTGGCCGGGGCGGTCACGCTGCGGTTCAGCGGCGTGATGGACACGGCCAAGGTCACCCGGGCCCGCAGCGACCTGGCGACGATCAAGGACGGTGTGGAGCTGTTTTATCTCCACAAGAGCCGCTACCCGACCAACGAGGAAGGCCTGGACGTGATCGATCTGGAAAACCGCAAGGATCCGTGGGGCAACGAATACCAGTACAACAGTCCCGGCAGCAGCCCGGACGGCGTGGAACCGTACGAAGTGTTCTCGCTGGGCGCCGACGGCCGCGAAGGCGGCGAGGGCGTCGAGGCGGACATCTTTTCCTGGAACCTGCAGACCCCCGAACAGGCGGAGTGAACGATGCGTCGCGGCGGTTTCACGTTCATCGAGGTCATGCTGGTGGTGGTGCTGCTGGGCCTGATGGCCGGTGCGGTGGCCTGGTCGGTGACCGCGCAGGTCCGGCGGGGCACGCAGGCCGCGGCCGTCGGGCAGATCGTCCACGCCGACCGTATGGCCCGAATGACCGCCGAGCAACTCGGCGTCGAATGCGTGTTGCGGTTCGACTTCGAGAACCAACGCCTGCGCCGCCTTGTGCCCGATGGCGACCACGCCGTCACCGCCGCCCACGCGAGGCAACTGCCCCCGGCCTGGCGCGTCGAGCGCATCCTCCTCGCCCGTGCTTCTGACTTCGGCCGCGAGTCTCAGCGCACGGTGATGACCGAAGCCGACTGGGGCACGGTCGATATTCCATACTCGCCCGGCGGACGCAGCGCCACCTGGGCCGCCCGTCTGGTCAGCCGAACCCCCGATGAAGACGACCAGTGGTTGGTTGTCAGCGGCCTGACCGGCCAGACCACCCTCGACCATGACACCGACGAAGTTGTCAACCTGTTCTCGATGCTCGCGACCGGCCGGGCTGACGCTGATTGAGGTCGTCGCCGCCATCGCCATTGTCGGCACGATCCTGGTCGGCGTGGTGCTGGCCAAGGCGCGGCACACCCGTCAGATCGCCCGCACCGCCCAGCGCCGGCAGGCCGTCCGCGCCGCCGACCGGCTGATCGCCGCATGGTGGGTCCGTGAAAGCGGTGTGCCGATCGGCCAGGCCGGCCCGCTCGACGCCGATGCGGGCCTGCACTGGCAGACGCGCCTGGTCGACAGCGACCCGATCGGCGAATTGGGCGCCCGCGTGGTGCGGGTGGAGATCCTTTCGCTCAGGCCCGCCGCCGATGCCCAGACCGAGCCGATCCGCGAAACCCTCTTCGCCGTCGACCTGGTCGTGCCCGATCCCGAAGCCGACAGGCAAGCCGAACAACAGCCCGAAGGGGACGGGTCGTGAGCCATCGCCGCGCCTTCACGTTGTTGGAGTTGATGCTGGCGTCGGCCCTGTCGGCGCTGTTGATGGTCGGCGTGCTGGCGGTGGTGGCCGACCTCGGCGCATCGGGCGGCATTCAGCAGGTCCAACTCGGTGACGACCAGCAGCCCCTCGAGGCCTGCGCCGCGGTCATCCGCGATGACCTGGTCCACGCCAGCAAGGTCTACGAATCGGCCACCGACGAACTGACGCTGTTCGGCTACGGCGCGCTCGATGCGGCCGGCCGACGGCGCACGCATCGGCCGGTGCTCGTGCAGTATCGGTTCGAACGGATCGGCGATCGGCGCTGGCTCGTTCGCCGGCAGGCGTCGCTCGACGTGCTCAGCAATCAAAACGTACAGCGCGACCTGGTGTGCGCGGCGGTGGCGAAGTTCGAGGTGACGCCGCGGGACGGTCCCGCCGCGCCCGGCGGGGGAACGCCCGATCGCGCCGCCCCGAACGCCGCCCCATCCAATGCTTCCGACGAGCCTGGTGACCACGCAACCGAACGCCAGGCGCCCAGGGTCACCGCCGTCAAACCGCCCAAACGATCGTTGTCCACCTGGCTGGCCAACCTGCCTCCGACCGGCTCGCCCGAGCGCGCCCGTTACCTGGCCCGGTGGGAACGGACGCTGACCGACGGCACCAGGGGCGGGGTGGTCGAAAACGAGGCGGACCCCGGCGATGCGGCCGACGCGTCGACCGATGCCGTCGACGAACCGCCCGTGATCGAGGATTACATCCCCGTGGCCGGCGTGTGGCGGCTGCGCCTGTGGACCGAGGCCGCACACGATCCCCGGATCGATCGCGAGGTGCTGATCCGATGACCCGCCCGGCGCGACAAACCGGCTTCGCCCTGATGATGGCGCTGGTGCTGATTGTGCTGGCGGCGGTGGTGCTGGCCGGTGTGGCGAGGCGGAGCATGGAAGGGGCGTTGCGGGCCCGACAGGCCACCGCCGAACTCCAGCGGCGCTGGGCGATGACCAGTTGCCGCGCCACGCTGCTCGATCGCGCCGAAAAGGTGTTCGCCGCCGTCGAGGCCGAACGGATCGGCTCGCCCGGGGATCCCGCTTCGATCGCTCAGCCCCGTCCGCTCCAGCCTCAGGTGCGCGTGCGCTGTGAACTGGCCGGCCGGGATTACGAACTGGTGTTCACCGACGAGCAGGCAAAGCTGAACGTGAATAGTCTGCTGGCCGACGGCGGGCGCGGGCGGGCGCAGACGATTCTGCGCGAGCTGCTCGGCGAGACCGCCGACACGTTCAGCCGCCGCGACACCCCGCTGATGCTCCGCGCCCTGGCCGGCGACGAGCGATCGGGCGGCGCCCGGCGCGACAGGGTCGGCGGCTACGGCCAGATCTTCCAACATGCTTTGCCCGAACAATTGATCGGCCATGACGAGGAGTCCGGCCTGGCCGCCGACGTCACGTGCTGGTCGGATGGAAAAGTCAACGTCCGCCGCGCCGCGCCCCGGGTGATTCGGCTGGCCGTCGGCAACGCAGTGACGCCTGACACACTGGCTCAACTGTTCATCGCCCGGCGCGACGATCCGCACGCCGACCTGGACACGTTGCTCCAGCGGCTGGCCGATGCCGACGATCAGGACAAGGCCGAACTGCGCAAACGCCTGACCGGTCGCTCGGCCTGCCATGGCCTGTGGGTGATCGCCCGCGGCGAGCAGCGCTGGTGGTACGAATTCGTCGTCGCCCGCCACGGCCGCGACCCCACCCGGCAGAACCGTTACGATTTCACCTGGTAACCCCATGAACGTACGACAGCGAAAACGACTGATGGATTTGGCTGCCGGCGCCGCGGTCGTGGGCTGTGTGCTGACCGCCGCGTGGGGGCTGTTCCTGCCCGTCGAGGTGCCGGCCGACGGTCGACCCGCCTCCGGCCGCCCGGCCGCGCCCCGCGTCGCGCCTCGGTCGGCATCCGACGCTCGCCCGGCCGACCGTTCGGTCAAACTCGTCGATCTGCAACGCGTCTGCGCGATCGATCTGCGATCGCCCCTCTACGAAGACCGGCAAACCGACACCAGCCCGGCCGAAACCGCCGTCCGCCCGCCCCGTTCACCCATGGCCGCCCGCCTTGTCGGAACCGTCAGCGAAGCCGGCCATTCCGTCGCCCTCTTCCAGATGCCCGACGGGTCGATCGCGCTGTGCGGCGTCGATCAGACCATCGACGACCGCGGCGGCCCGGTCATGGTCACGGCCATCGAACCCTACCGGGTCACCGTGCAATACGCCGGCGGCACACAGGTCCTGACCCTCACGCCGCCGGAGGGGGTGGAACCATGAGCGATCAGTACGTCGTGTTCGTGGACGACCGCGTGTGGCGGGTCGGTTGGGTGGGGGCCGAACAGTTGCGCCTGCTGCCCGTGCTGATCGAGCACGATGCGCCGCCCGACGCCCGGGTGACCGCGGCGCGCGAGCAGTTGATGGCGCTCGGTTACCAGGATCAGCCGATTCTTCTGGCCACGGGCAGTCCATGGAACCTCAGCGCCCGCATGTCCACCGAAGACCTCGAGCGGGGCAACCGTCGTCGTGCGATGGGCTTCCGCCTCGAGGAACACCTGCCCATGTCGTCGGAGGATTTCGTGGCCGACTATGCCCCGATCGGCGGGGGCGAAGCGCTGGGCGTGGCGGCGGAATACCAGACGTGCGAACCGATCGTGAAGGCGTTCGAAACCGCCGGCATCCGCGTGCGTCACCTGTGCCCGGCGGCGCTGCTGGCCGCGGCGCACGCGGTCGAGCAACACCCCGATGCCGACGGCGTGCTGATCGGCCCGGTCAGTGCATCGCCCGAATCGGCCGGGCGGGGATACGACTTGGTGGAAATGCACAAGGCCGGGCCCAGCCAATGGTGGTGGTTCGCCGAGGATACCGACGCGGCCCGCGCGCGCCTTGTCGCCTGGGCCGGCGATGACGACCGGCCGACGCGTCTGGCCCTGCTCGCCTGCGGCCAGGCCATGCGAGAGAAGCTCGAAACCCTCGGCCGGATCGTGTTGCTTGCCTGCGATGACCTCGACGCCGACCAGGCTGCCGCCCTCGCCGGCGCGAAGGTGCTTGCCGGACACGCCTCGCCCTGGATCGACCTGCGCACCGATCGCCTCGCCGCCCCCGGACAGTTCGCCGTCTACCGCAAACCGGTCCTCGCCCTCGTTGTCGCCTTGTTCCTGTTACTGGTCGGCCTGAGCGCCGCGGCGCACTGGCGCGGCCGGCAGTACCGCGCCCTCGAACGCCGCCTCATCGCCCGGCAGGTCGAACAGTTCGAAAAGGCCCTGCCCGAACAGTCCGTGCCGTCCGGCGGGCTGATCCGCCGCCGCCTGCACAGCGAACGTGAGAGCCTCGCCGGTCTGGGCGCCGCGGCGACCGGCAACGTCACCGCCGACCAGTTCCGCGCCGACTCGGCCCTGGTGCATCTGTACCGGGTGCTCGACGGTCTGCCCGGCGACATCCGTTTCCGCATGCTCGACCTGAACATTCAGCCGGACCTGATTCGTATCGACGGCCAGGCCCGCAGCCACGTCGAGGCCGAACGCATCGCCGTGGCCCTGCGCGAGACGGGCCTTTATGAGGTCGAGCCGCCGCGCACGCAGGCGCTGCGGGACCGCGGCGTGAGCTTCGTGTTCAACGCCCGGCCGCGCGAGCACGACGACCAGGCCGACGCCCGGGGAGGAGGCCGATGAACGAGAAGCGCATCATCTTCTACCTGGTCGCACTGGCCGCGGTGCTGCTGGTCGTGGCGGGGTTGAACGTGGAGTGGATGCTCTGGCAGCGGCGCGCCGCGCATCGGGCGGCCGAAGACCTGTTCGAGTGCACCGAACTGGCCGCGGACATCCAGGCCCTGCGCAAACAGCCGACCGTCGCGTCGTCCGAAGCGATGGGGGTGCAGGAGCTGGGCGTGCGGATCGAGGCGGCCATGCGCAAGGCACAGTTCGACCCCGGGGCGCTGGAAGGCGTGTTTCCCCAGGCGGCCCGGCGCGTCGGCGATTCGCCTTACCTCCAGAAACCCACCGCCCTGGACCTGTCCGGCGCGAGCCTTGGTCGCCTTGCCGGGTTCCTGTACCATCTGACCGACGACCCGGGCCTGACCGTGCGCGACCTGCGGCTGCGCACGCCGCACGGGGAAACGGCCGGCGATCTGTGGGACGCCGAGGCGACCCTGACCTACCTGATCTACTCTCCCGCGTCCAACCCGCGGCGCGGCGAATAGGGACTCCACATGTTCGGCAAGTTCGTAACCATTGCATTGCTCGCCGCCGTCTGGTTCGCCCTGGCCGGCTGCGCCGACACCGCGGCCGGTCCGTCCGGGCCGTATCGCACCATCGCCGTCGAACCCGGCCGCGACACCGATGCCGCCAGTCGACAGAACCAGAAGGGGCTGGCGCACCTGGCCGCCGGCGAGCTCGACCAGGCCTGCGACGCCTTCGGCAGGGCGCTGAACGCCGACGTCGAATTCGGCCCGGCGCACAACAATCTCGGCAAGGTCTACTTCCAGCGAAAGAACTGGTACAAGGCGGCGTGGGAATTCGAATACGCCCGTAAGCTCATGCCCCGCCGCGCCGAGCCGGCAAACAACCTTGGCCTGGTCCTCGAACAGGCCGGCGAACTTGACCGCGCCGTCGAGCATTACCGGCAGGCCGTCGCCCTCGATTCCGGGAAGATCGAATACGTCGCCAACCTCGCCCGGGCCCTGGTCCGGCGCGGCGAACGCACCGACGAGACCCGCCGCCTGCTCCAGCGCCTCCTCGCCGAAGACCAGCGCCCCGACTGGCTCATCTGGGCCAGGCAGCAACTGGCCGGCATGCCCGAAGATCCGTTCTGATCGCCCCGTCGGTGGCAGCCCCAGCCGGCGGGCCACGCCCGCCGGACCCGGACCCCGCCGGACCCCGCCGGACCGGCGGCCGGTGCGATGCGGGCCGGCCCGGATGATTCATCGGTGCGGCCGCTTTTTCCTTTGCCAACATGCGGATCGGGTGGTACGTTAAACCCGGAAGAGAAAGTGCACCGTTCAGAGAGAGGGCCTGCCTGTGAGCATTTCCCGACAGCGGACCCATCGGTCTTTGTGCGCCATTGCGATGGTCGTTGGTCTGCTGGGTATCGGACCGGCGGTCGCCCGGGCGCAGCCCCGGGTCATTCTCGGACCCGCCGACGGTTTGCTCCTCGGCCAGCCCGAGGTGTACATCGGGCTGGAAGACCCCGCCGACCCCGACGTCCTCGTCGGGCCGATGTACGACAACGTCTTCGTGCTCGACACCGCGGCCAACGGCCTCCTCTTCGCCGAGCGCAGCTACTGGACCGCCGTCCAGACGTCCGACCCGGACAGGTACGCAGTGGAACAGAACGGCGGCGCCGACGTGCAGTACACCGAACAGGGCGTGGCGGGCACCGAAGACCTCGACGTGTTCGTGCCCTACAACGTCTACATCGCCGGCGACGACATCAGCGGCGAGTTCATGGCCGGACAGTTTCGCGCGTTCGGCGATCCGGGAATCCAGCTCGGCGACATCGCCGGCCTGGCGGGAATGCCCGTGATGATCAACCGCGACATCCGCGTGCATCTGCGCGACCTGGTCAATCCCGATGCCGACTTCAAGATGAACACCGCCTTCGACGACGTGCCCGCCGTCACCCCCGACACCTACATCGTGCCCCTGACCCGCCTGCCCGCCGAACACACCGGCCAGCAGAACCCGACCGATCCGCGGCCCGACTTCGCCGACATCCCCGTCATCCCCGACACCCGCTACACCCACCACGGCCACAGCGTCACCGTCGACACGATCGTCGACACCGGCGCCCAACTGAGCATCATCAGCCACGACACCGCCGTGGCGCTGGGCATCGATCCGCAAAATGAGGCGCTCGGCTACACCACCGTCGGCGGGATCGGCGGACAGGCCACCGTGCCCATCGTGCACGTGGGCGACCTGGCCATTCCCACCACCGCCGGCGTCGACCTGGTGTTCACCGATCTGGACATGGTGGTCATCGACGTGGCCGGGATCGATGCGATTCTCGGCGTCGACGCGCTGACCGGCGGATACCTCGAACCGCAGATCGATGCCGTGCTCGAATGGGTTCTGGGCAACCCCGTGTCCGATGACTACGGCTACTTCGCCGATGTCCTGTTCGATTTCGTCGGCGAGGAATGGTCTCTGCGCCTCGATGTGAATCCCGAATTCAACCAGGTCGTGCCCGAACCGATGACGTTGGCCCTGTTGGTCATCGGCGGCGTTCTGGTGACCGGCCGGCGATCGTAGCCGTCGGGCCAGCCCCGGCGCGGCGGATTCGATTCAACGCGGCGGGCGGCGATGGGTCGGGTTCCCAACGGCTCGAACCAGCGAGTCGGACACCCGAACAGGACAAACCCACCGGTGCCGCCGGCGAAGCCGAGTCACTTCGCAGCAACGAAGAACGGGCAAACATACGGCAACCGTTTGTCCGGGATGACATTGCCCCGTGGCGTGTGAAGTGTTGTGATTGAAGGGGTGGGCGACGGTTTGGTTGCTGGGGGGGTGGCGCAGGGGAACGCCCCGCGGCTTACAGAGCCACCTTCCACTGCCTGGCCGCGGCGTCGGCGGTCTGGTCGATCAGCGTGGCGATGGTCATCGGTCCGACGCCGCCGGGAACGGGGGTAATCAACGATGCCCGCTTGGCGCACGATTCGAAGTCGCAGTCGCCGACGTTGCCTTCGTTGTAGCCGGCGTCGATCACCACCGCGCCCGGCTTGAGCCAGTCGCCCCGGACGAACTCGGCTCGACCCACCGCCGCGCAGACCAGGTCCGCCCGCCGCACGACATCCGGCAGCTCGCGCGTACGGGAATGGCAAACCGTGACCGTGCAGTGAGCGTTGACCAGCAGTGCCGCCAGCGGCTTGCCGAGAATCGGCGAACGACCGATCACCACCGCTTCCATTCCCGACAGATGGACCTCGTATTCGCGGAGCAACGTCATGATCCCGCCGGGCGTGCAACTGACGAATCCACCGTCGATGTCCAGGGCCATGTACCCCATGCTGGTGGCGCCGGTGCCGTCGACATCCTTGGCGGGGGGGATCGCCTCGAACGCGGTCCGTTCGTCGATCTGTTCGGGCACGGGGTGTTGAAGGAGAATGCCATTGACGGCCGGGTCATCGCCCAGTTCGCTGATCTTCGCGGCGAGTTGGCCGGTGGTCGTTTCCGCGGGCAGCGTGACGCGGATGGATTTCATCCCCGCCGTTTCGCAGCGTTTGGCTTTCATCTTCACGTAGGTGGCCGACGCCGGATCGTCGCCGACCAGCACCGTGGCCAGGGCGGGCGTGTCGCCGGTCGCTTCGATGATCTTGCTCACCTTTTCCGTCGCGCTCGCCAGCACACGCTGGGCAACCGCTTTGCCGTCGATGAGTTTGGCTGAATCCATGGGCGCCACTATAGCACAGATTGCCCCCGCTTCCCCCGCCCGTTGATCGTTCGGGTCGCCTTGCCGATCCCGGCCGGCGGGCCTACGATTGGTCAACCGGATTGATCCGGCGTTCAGGGAGACCTTGCGACATGTCAGACCCGCCCATGCTTCACGCCCATGCTTACGACAACATCGTGGACACCACCTTCAACACGCCGATGGTGCAGCTTCGCAGGGTGATCGATCCGGCGGACGCGACGGTGTGGGTCAAATGCGAGTTCTTCAACCCGATGGCCAGCGTGAAGGACCGGATCGGCCGGGCGATGATCGACGCCGGGGAGCGCGACGGCAAGATCAAATCCGGAACCCGCATTATCGAACCGACCAGCGGCAACACCGGCATCGCGCTGGCGTTCGTGTGCGCGGCGCGGGGCTACAAGCTGACGTTGACCATGCCCGAGTCGATGAGCATCGAGCGGCGCGCCCTGTTGCGGGCGATGGGGGCGGAGTTGATCCTCACCCCGGCGGACAAGGGCATGAAGGGGGCGATCGACAAGGCCAGCGAACTCGTCGAAGGCTCGGACAACGCGTGGATGCCCCAGCAGTTCGACAACCCGGCGAACCCCGATGTGCACGAGGCGACGACGGGCCCGGAAATCTGGACCGCTTCGGGGCAGAACGTGGACGCCATCGTCGCCGGCGTGGGCACCGGCGGGACGATCACCGGCGTGACCCGCTGCATCCGCCAGCACAACCCCGACTTCCAGGCCTACGCCGTGGAGCCCGAGCATTCGCCGGTCATCAGCGGCGGACAGCCGGGCCCGCACAAGATTCAGGGCATCGGCGCCGGATTCATCCCCCGCAACTGCGACACGTCGTTGCTCAACGGCGTGGTCACCGTGACCAACGACGAGGCGTTCGAGATGGGCCGGCGACTGGCCAAAGAGGAAGGCCTCTTCGGCGGCATCTCCACCGGCGGCAACGTCGCGGCCACCCTCAAGGCCATCGAGAAGTTCAACCTCAAGGGCAAACGCATCGTGACGATCGGCTGCTCGTTCGGCGAGCGATATCTTTCCACACCGATGTTCGAGGGTCTGGCAAGCTGAACGGACGAACGGTGGATCAGTCCGGAGCGGCATCGCGGCGCGGGGCGCTGATCGCGCTGGCGGTGGCGGCATTGGCCGGCTGCGCCCGAATTCACCCCCCGGCCCACGTCGGCGCACCGGCGGTGGTCGGACTGGTCAACTACGGCCGACACACATCGCTGCTGCTGCCCGATGCCGATGACCACGTCACCGAATGGGCGTACGGCGACTGGTCGTACTGCGCCCGGGGCAAGCGGGGCATTCACATCGAGCTGGGCGCGGTGCTGCTGCCGACGTCGGCGGCGCTGGGCCGGCGGAAATTCGACGTGACGCTGGATTCGCCCTGGCTGGCGTATCGCCTGGCGGAGTACCAGGTGCACCGGCTGACGGTGGAGCGGGCGAAGGTTGAGGCGCTGCGGGGCGAGCTGAACCGTCGCTTCGAGGCCCGCGCCGACGAGGCGCTTTACGCTGAGGATTCCGACATGACGTTCGTGCCGGCCGGCGAAATGTACGGCGCCTGGAGCACCTGCAACAACGCCATCGGCAAGTGGCTGAGCGCGTTGGGCTGCGACGTGCGCGGCTGCACGCAGACGGCGGACTTCGTCATCGTCGAACCGGGCGGGCGGTGAGTCCGATCCGTGGATCGCCTTCCGCGAACCTCACAACAGTTCGCCGACCACCGCATCGGCGACGATCAGCCCGCGGCGGGTCAGGCGCAGCGCGGTGGCGGTCCGTTCGAGCAGGCCTTGTTCGACAAGTCGCTCAACCGTCTCAAGCCGTTCGCGGTCCAGCGACTCGTGGATCCACCCCAGCGCCACGCCGTCGACCAGGCGCAGCCGCATCATGAGTTGCTCGCCGATGCTCGCCCGCTCGTCGAGTTGCTCAACGTCGGCGAGCGGCGCCCCGCCGGCGGAGGCGAGGTAATCGTCGAGCCTCGCCGCGTTCTTCCACCGCAACCCGTTGAGGTGGCCCGAAGCGCCGGGGCCCAGGGCCAGCCAGTTGGCGTTGCGCCAGTACAGCAGGTTGTGCCGGCAGCGGTGCGACGGGTGGTTTGAGATCGACGATTTCAGATCGCATCGCCGGGCGAAGTTGGACACCTCGTAATGTTCGAACCCCGCTTCGGTCAGGTGATCGAGGGTCAGCTCGAACATCGCCGCCTCAAGATTTTCATCGGCCCGGCGGACCTCGCCGCGTTCGGCCTTGATCGTCAGCGGCGTGTGGGGCTCGTAGGTCAGCGCGTAACACGACAGGTGCGTCGGCCCCATCGCCAGCGCCGTGTCGAGATCATCGCGCCATTCGCTCAACGTCTGGTTCGGAATGGCGTAGATCAGATCGAGGTTGACATTGGCGATTCCTGCAGCCCGGCTCAGGACGACCGCCTTCGCCACGCGGTCGGGCGCGTGCCGGCGTTCGAGGGTGCGCAGATGCGCGGGGTTGAAGCTCTGGGCGCCGAGGGAAAGACGGTTCACCCCGCCGCCGGTGAGCGTCGCGAGCAGGTCGCCGGTCACCGTTTCGGGGTTCGCTTCGACGGTGAACTCTTCGAGTGCGGCCAGATCGAACGCCTCGGCGAGCGCCGCCAGCAGATTCGCCCACCGATCGACCGGCAGCAGCGTGGGCGTCCCGCCACCGATGAAGATCGTGCGGAGGGGGCTGGGTCCCAGGCGGGCCCAGGCGTGCATCTCATCGATCAGTCGCCGCACGAAGGCCGCCTGGCGATCGTGGGAGTCGACGATGGAGTAGAAATCACAGTAGAGGCACTTGTGGAAGCAGAACGGGACGTGGATGTACAAGCCGTCAACGCGGGGCCTGGGGCGGTCGGCGAGCAGCGTCGCGGCGTCGGCGTCTTTGCGGCGGGGCGTCGGCCGGCCTTGAAGGCGGCTTGGCGAATCGGTAAACTTGTTCAGTTGCAGTCCCATTAATCGACCGAGGTTGCGCCATGCAAGCGACACTGGTGATGTTCAAAGCCGACGGCGAGCGCCGGGAGTTTCCACTGACCAAACCGAAGGTCGTGGTGGGGCGTAAACCCACGTGCGATCTGCGGATACCGCTGTCGTCGGTCTCTCGCCAGCACTGCCAGCTCGAACAGAGCGATGAGGGGCTGTCCTTCCGCGATCTCGGCTCGAGCAACGGGACATTCTACAACGGTGAACGGGTTCAGGAAGGCAAGCTGAACGCCGGCGATCGCCTGACGGTCGGACCGGTCAACTTCACCGTGGTGATCGACGGCCAACCGTCGGATGTGCAGGTGGTCAAAACGGTGGTGCCCAGCGGCGAGCCGACGGCGTCCAAGGCCGAATCCAGCCCCCAATCCACCCCCGCTTCTGAACCCGAACCGATTCGGACCGACGACGATGAGATGCCCGAGCGGATCGACGAGGAAGGATCCACGCCCACCACTGACATCGGCGATGATGAGGATCCCATCGCCGCCCTCGAAGCATTGGCGGCCGGTGAAATCGGCGGCGCGGACGACGACGACGAGCCGATCAGCCTCAGCGACGAGGACGAGGACAACAAGAACAAGTAACCCCCTTGTATCTTGTTGATGATGCCTGGAAGTTCCAGGATCAGCCCTGTGGTTGCCGCCCGGCCGGGCGGCAACCACAACACCGCGGTCAGCGACGCGTCCGCGGCGGCAGGGCCAGCGTCCGGCGAACGTTGTACATGGCCACCCTCGTCGCCACCCGCCACAACGCGGTGATCCGCGACTATTACCAACATCTGCTGCAGCAGGGCAAAGCCAAGAAGGTCGCCCTCGTCGCCTGCATGCGCAAACTCCTGATCCGACTCAATGCACTCATGGCCGAGCCACAACATGCTTGACAATCAAGACAGTCGCTCACCCCCCAAGCCCTGACGCCGCCCCCTAGACCTAGAACCAAGACTTCAAACGTAAACCCTCCTCTGCTCATCCCACCGCACCGGCAGGTTCTTCCGCAGCTTCTCCAGGCTCAGGC
>CAYNCM010000028.1:5427-34738 GCA_964395825.1 uncultured Planctomycetaceae bacterium | reverse complement strand
GGGCAAGCTGAACGATCGGCTTCTGATTCTGATCGACCTGGAGAAGCTGTTCGCCGCGAGGCAGCTCAGTCAACTCGACCAGGCCGTCACGGCGTCGGAGGCCGACCTGGCCGGTCCGTCGGATTGAGCGCGCCGACGGCATCGTGAGCGTGAGTGCGCATGAGTGAGTGTGAGCGAGCGTGAGCCTGTCCGCGCGGTTGCGGGCGGAACAACACAACCCCTTTCCGTGGGAGTATGACATGAAGATCGGAACCAAACTCATTGGATCGTTCGTGGTGGTCGCCGCGATCTGCGGCATCGTGGGCGGCATCGGGTATTACGGCCTGTCGAAAACCGCCGACAGCATCGAGGAAATCGGCGTGGTGCGCCTGCCGAGCATCCAGAGCCTGCAGATCGTCAAGCAGGGCGGCACGGCCATCCGCGTGGCGCAGAACGCCCTGCTCGATTCCAACAACATCGAACCGGCATTCATCGAAGGCCAGTTCGCCAACATCGCCCAGGCCCGGGAAGAATACGAAGCGGCGTGGAAGGTCTACGAACCCCTGCCCCAGACCCCCGAGGAAACCGAACTGTGGAAGCAGTTCGTTCCCGCCTGGGAACAGTGGCGGAAGGAGAACAACCTCTTCACCCAGAAGGTCAACGAATTCCGCGCTCTGGATCTGGGCAACCCCACCGTCCTGCTGGGCAATCTTGAGCAGTTCCGCGGCGATCATCACAAGCTGTCCGCGGCCACCTGCAACCTCCTCCAGACCCAGCAGGCGTTCGACGGCGGCGAGGACTCCCATGCCTGTCGCTTCGGACGCTGGTTGGACACATTCGAAACGGCCAACCCCGAGTTACGCCGCATCATGGCCGATGCGCACGGTCCCCACGATGCCTACCACCAGCACATCAAACAGATCAAGGCTCTTGTGGCCGACGGGAAGATCGACGAGGCCCGCCAGCACTACCAGGAACACATGCTGGTCAACCAGGAAGAAGTGTTCGGCCAACTCAATAAGATGCGCGATCTGGCCAACCGGGCGGTGAACGTTGTCGACGAAGCCCGCCAGCAGTTCCACGAGAACTGCCTGCCCGCCCAGGTCAAGGCCAACGATCTGCTCGATAAGATCGTCAAGCTCAACCAGGACATCGGCGAGGCCTCCGTGGCCGAGGGAACCGCCGCGGCCGACAGCGCCAGAATGACCGCTTCGGTGGCGGTGGTGCTCGGCGTTCTGATCGCGCTGGCGTTCGGCGTGGTCATCAGCCGCGCCATCACCAAGCCGGTCAAGACCATCGTCGACCGCATCAAGGACATCGCCCAGGGCGAAGGCGACCTGACCAAGCGCGTCGAGGTCAAGTCGAAGGACGAGGTCGGCGAGCTGGCCACCTGGTTCAACACCTTCGTACAGAAGGTTCACGACATCATCTTCGAGGTTGCCGGGGCGACGCGCGAGGTGGCGTCCGCCGCCACGCAGATCGCCGCGTCCTCTGAAGAGATGGCCCAGGGCATGACCCAGCAGACCGAAACGACCACCCAGGTTTCTTCGGCTGTGGAGGAAATGAGTTCCACGGTCGTCGAAGTCGCCCGCAAGAGTTCCGACGCCGCCGGCACCGCCGACGACGCCGGCAAGCAGGCGAACGAAGGCGGACAGGTCGTCGAACAGACGGTCAACGGCATGAAGTCGATCGCCGACGTGGTCAACCATTCCGCCGCCGCCATCAACGAGCTGGGCAAGCGCGGCGAGCAGATCGGCCAGATCATCGGGGTGATCAACGACATCGCCGATCAGACCAACCTGCTGGCGCTGAACGCGGCGATCGAAGCGGCCCGGGCCGGCGAACAGGGCCGGGGCTTCGCGGTGGTCGCCGATGAAGTCCGCAAGCTGGCCGAACGCACCACCACCGCCACGGAGGAAGTGGCCGAATCGATCAAGGCGATTCAGACCGAAACCAGCGGCGCGGTGGAGCGCATGAGCGCCGGCACCGAAACGGTGGGCGAAGGCGTGAAGCTGGCCGAGCAGGCCGGCGAATCGCTCAAGTCGATCGTGGAAGGATCGAACAAGGTGGCCACGATGATCCAAGCGATCGCCGCGGCCAGCGAACAGCAGTCGGCGGCGAGCGAGCAGATCGCCCGCAACGTCGAAAGCATCAACGCGGTGACCAAGCAGTCGTCCGAAGGCGCCAGCCAGGCCGCCGCCGCCGCTTCGCAGCTCAGCGCCAAGGCCGAAACCCTCCAGCAACTGGTTGGCCAGTTCAAGCTGGAACAGCAGGCCGCCATGGCCCGAGCCGCGTAAGCGACCCATTGACGGTGTGTGTTCCACAGCCCGTCCGGGGGCATCGCGCCCTCAGACGGGCTGTTTGCATGACTCGGTCCCGAGGCGCCACGAAGCGCCGTCGCGTTCGATCGGCCGGTAGAGCGTGTCACGCTCGACCGGCCGGAAACCCGCTTCGATGATCGCGCGGCGAAGATCGGTCACGCTGGTTTCCTGGTGCGTGCCGGCGACGTCGACTTTCGTGATGTCATACCACACCACCGTCCCGTCGACGTCATCGACACCGTACGCCAGGGCAAGCTGCGCCAGGCCCAGCGTCTGCATGATCCAGAACGCCTTGACGTGCGCGAAGTTGTCGAGCATGAGCCGGCTGACCGCCAGCATTTTCAGATCATCCAGCGCCGTCGGGCCCGGCCGGTGATTCAGCGCCGAGCGGCCCGGCACGAACGGCAGGGGAATCACCGTCTGGAAACGCCCGGCGTGATGCTGCGCGATCGCTTCGTCCTGCGCTGCGCGCAGCCGCAGCAGGTGGGCCAGGCGATCTTCGGGCGACTCGATATGACCGTACAGCATCGTCGCGTTGGTCATCAGGCCCAGCCGATGCGCGATGCGATGCACGTCGATCCATTTGCCCGACCGGATCTTGCCTTTGAATGCCTGGTCGTGGACGCGGTCGTCGAACACTTCCGCCCCGCCGCCGGGCAGGCTGCCCAGGCCCGCGTCGATCAGATCGCCCAGCACGCCCTCGATGTCCCGCGCCCGCCGATCGATCCGCGCCAGGTGCACGATCTCCACCGCGGTGAACGCCTTGACGTGCACCTGCGGATACTCATCGTGAATCGCCCGGAGCATGTCGGTGTAATAGCCGAACCCCAGCGTCGGGTGCAGCCCGCCGACGATGTGGATTTCCGTCGCCCCGGCCTCGCGGGCCAGGCGGGCCTGTCGCCGGGCGTCGTCCAGGCTGTATTCGTAAGCGCCCGCCTCGCCGGCTTTGCGGTAGAAATCGCAGAACCGGCAGCTCAGCGCGCACACGTTGGAGTAGTTGAAGTGGCGGTTGACGTTGTAGTAGGCCACGTCGCCGTGCCGACGCCGGCGCACCAGGTCGGCCAGCCGGCCGATCGTGTGAATGCGATCGCTCGCCAGCAGTCGCCGGCCGTCGTCCGCATCGAGCCGCTCGCCCCGCTCGACCTTCTTCCCAGTGGACCACAGATCATCGGACATTGGACCTTCATGATAGCCGCACGGCCAGACCGCGGCTCGCCGAATCGCCCCCGAGCCGGTGAACCGTTCTTCCGTTGATCTGTTAACCTGTGGGGCCAGACCGAGCCGGGCGGCCCGGTTTCGGATTCACCGATTGACGGATTGACACCCATGGCCCTGATCCAATGCGACTTTCACAGCGATGTGCTCGAACTGGCGTGCAGCATGAACGTCATCCTGCCCCAGCGCACGACCACCAGCCAGATCGGTTTGATCGGCAAGGCCCGCCAAGCCCGCGATCCCGATTTCCCCGGCCACCCCACGCTCTGGCTGTTGCACGGCATGAGCGATGACCACACCATCTGGCTTCGCCGCACGTCCATCGAACGGTACGTCGCGCCGCGCGGGTGGGCCGTCGTCATGCCCGCCGTCCACCGAAGCTATTACACCGACATGCACCACGGCGGCAAATACTGGACGTTCGTCAGCGAAGAACTGCCCGCCCTTGCCCGGTCGTTCTTTTGCCTCAGCGACCGCCGGGAAGACAACTTCGTCGCGGGCCTGTCGATGGGCGGATACGGGGCGCTGAAGCTGGCCCTGACCCACCCGGATCGCTACGCCGCCGCCGCGTCGCTGTCCGGGGCGCTCGATGTGCATACCATCGCCATGCACATGCCCGACCGCGCCGCCGAGTTGCATCGCATCTTCGGCGAGTCCGGACGCATCCGCGGGTCCGACAACGACCTGTTCACCCTCGCCGAGCGCCTCGCCGCTTCCGACGCCGACCGCCCCCGGCTTTACATGGCCTGCGGCACCGAGGACTTTTTCCATTCGGACAACCGCCGCTTCCGCGATCACCTGCGCAAGCTCGACATCGAACTGACCTGGGAAGAAGCGCCCGGCAACCACGAGTGGGGCTTCTGGGATGCGTCCATCCAGCGCGTGCTCGCCTGGCTCGGCCGCCCGGACCGCGCGGTCTGACGCACCAGGCGCGGCGGGGTCCGTTCGCCTTGGCCGCCGGATTGCGGAACAGCCCGGTCGTTCGCGGCCAGGGGCGGGTATGCTACGATGTCGGATCGGACTGTGACCCAACCGAGGCGACCGGCACGTGGCCGAACCGTTACGCACCCACATCTCCGTCCATCGCGAGCGGGCGATCCTGGCCGCGGTGCTGCTGCCCGACCTGGTGGTCGATCCGCGCGATCCGCTCGGCGAGTTGCGTTCCCTGGCCGACACCGCCGGCGCGATCGTCGTCGACCAGATGCTCCAGCAGCGCCAGCGCCCCGACGCGGGCACGTTCATGGGCAAGGGCAAGGTCGAAGACCTCGCCGCGCTGGTCAAGGCGCACAAGGCCAATGTGCTGGTCTTCGAGAACGACCTGTCGCCCGCCCAGATCCGTAACGTCGAGGAAATGGTCGAGTGCAAGGTGCTCGACCGGTCGGAGTTGATTCTCGACATTTTCGCCGGCCGGGCCCGGACCCACGAAGCGAAGCTCCAGGTTGAGCTGGCGCAGCTCGAGTACACCTATCCCCGGCTGACGGCCATGTGGAGCCACCTCGAACGAATCGCGGGCGGATCGCCGGCAGGCATCGGCACCCGCGGCCCGGGCGAGCAGCAGCTTGAAATCGACCGCCGCATCGTCCAGCGCCGCAAAGCTGAACTCCGCCGTGAAATCCTCCGCATCCAGGCCCGCAAGCAGCGCGAAGTCAAACAGCGCAACGACGATTTCCACACCGTCGGCATCGTCGGGTACACCAACGCGGGCAAGAGCACGCTGTTCAACACGCTGACCGACGGCCGGGCCTACGCTGATGACAAGCTCTTCGCCACCCTCGACACCCGCACCCGCAAGTGGGATCTGGGCGGGGGCGACAGCGTGATGCTGTCCGACACGGTCGGCTTCGTTCGCAATCTGCCCCACCACCTGGTCGCCAGTTTCCGCGCCACGCTCGAGGAAGCTGTCGAAAGCGACTTGTTGCTGGTGGTCATGGACATCTCCGATCCCCAGGTGGAAGAGCATCTTCGCACGGTGCGCGACGTGCTTGATGACATCGGCGCCGATGACAAGCCGCAGGTGCTGTTGCTGAACAAGACCGACCTGCTGGCCGACAACGCCGAACTGCTCGTCTGGCAGAACCGCTACCCCGACGCCTTGGAGATCAGCGCCCGCACCGGCGTCGGGCTTGACCGGCTGGCCGATCGCGTCCGCCGCCAGGCGACCGGCGGGAACATGGACCTGACCGTCCGTCTGCCGATGAGCGAGGGCAAAGCGCTGAACTTCCTGGAGAACCGCGCCACCGTCCACGACCGCCGTTACGACACCACCCACGTCACCCTGCGCCTGACCATCGGCCAGCGCCAACTCGACCAACTCAAAGCCAGCGGCGCCGTGTTTGAAACCGTCGAGCCGGCGTCGTAGGTCGGGCCGGTTCGTCGAACCGAGGCCGGAGCGGGCGCGGCGGCGAAAGTCAGCCGCTCATCGCGGCCAGCGGGAGAATCTGGTCGACCAGTTCGGCGCGGGTCGGGCGGGTCGACAGGTCGACCGGCACCACCACGCCGTGCTCGTGATCGGAGTTGAGGATCACCATCGTGTCGCCGGCCAGTTCGTAACCCATCTCAGCCGGCTGGTGGCCCAGCAGGAACAATTCGGCGTTCCACAGGCTGGCCAGATCGTCGGCCCAGGTCTGGGCGATGTTGCGGCCCCAGACCAGCAGATAGGCGCTGCCGGCCGGTCCGCGGTAATCGTCATCCGTCGGCACCCGCGTGAGCACCATCGGGTCGAACCGGCTTCGGTGGAACTGGCTGGGCAGACTGTGGCAGCACATCACCCCGTTGGCGCACCGCAGCGCCAGCGGCAGCGACTGGACGTAACGCACGATCGCCTCGCGCACGTCGTCGGCATCTTCGCCGAACACGTAATCCAGCCCCTGATCGAACGCCCCGACCGAACTGATCCCGTTCTTGGAAATGTCATCGCCGTTGATCTGGGCCAGCTCATGATTGGCCAGCAGCACGTGCACCTGCCCGGGATATCGCAGGGCCAGGTCGGCCGCCTCGGCCAGCGTGCGGTAGCTGAGATCCAGCCCGTTGACCAGACGCTCGCCGTGCACCAGTTCCTGCAACAGCAGATGATGGTGCGGCGACTTGTCGAGCGCGGCGAGTTTGCGGATTTTGGCGAAGTGGACGCGCTGATCGTGCAGATCCCCGGTCACCAGCAGCGTCCCTTCCTCGCCCAGGCCGACCACCGACCCGGCGCGCAGCGGACTGTTCAGGTTCGCCTCGGCCGCGCGATCGAGCACCTGGCACACCGACGCCCCATCCTGCACGTTGAGTGTCGACGATGAGTCAGCCATCGCAAGAGCGTAGCGACACGCCGCGGACCCGGCAAGATCGCCGTCGAACCCAGGCGCCCGTTTCTTCACGCCGATTCTGGCGACGAACCGGGCGCCGTTCCGATAAACTGCTCAACCATGTCGTTGGCTCTCCGCATCGATCGGGGGCGCATCTGCACCGGGCTCACTCCGTCGGCCGGCGCGTGGCTGGCCGGCGGCGAACCGACGTCGATCGGCGTGCGCGGCGGGCGGATTGTCACCGACATCGACCCGAACACCCCCGCCCGGCACGTCATGGACGCCGACGGTTGCGTGGTGTGCCCGGGGTTCATCGACATCCACGCCCACTCCGATTACGCCGCCCTGCACGCGCCCACCGCCGACAGCAAAGTGCTCGCCGGTTACACCACCGAACTGAACGGCAACTGCGGCTACGGGGCGTTCCCGCTGGTCGGGCCGATGAAGGAACACCGGCAGCGCGAATACGATCGGCACGGGCTGGCGATCGACTGGGATGACGTGGACGGATACTTTCGGCGCTGCCGGCGCGAGCCAATGGCGCTGAACCAGGGATTGCTGATCGGCCACGGCACGCTTCGGGGATCGGTGGTGGGCCTGGACGATCGCCCGGCCGGCCGCGATGAGCGGCGCACCATGCAGCGCCACGTCGAGCGGGCCATGCGGACCGGCTGCTTCGGCATGTCGACCGGGCTGGTCTACGCCCCCGGAAGTTATGCGACGCCGGAGGAAGTGGAAGCGTTGGCGCAGGTCGTCGCCCACCACGGGGGGGTGTATGCCTCGCATCTGCGCAGCGAGTCGGACGGACTGATCGAAGCGCTGGATGAGTTTCTCAGCGTCTGCGAACAGACCCACTGCCGGGCGCAGTACAGTCACATCAAGACGGCCGGCCCGCGGAACTGGCATAAGCTCGCCCGGGTGCGGGCGCGCATGGATCGGGCGCGCGATAGCGGGATCGAGGTGTTCGGCGATCGTTATCCTTACCTCGCCTCCAACACCGACCTGGCGACGATCATCCTGCCCAACCGGGCGCTGGCGGGCGGGCGCGACGCGGTGATCGCGCGACTGAACGATCCGAAACATCGCAAGCAATTCAAGAGCAACATCGCCGGGCGCGAGCGGTTCGACGAACAGGGCGATGGCTGGTTCGATCGTGTGACCATCAGCGCCGTTCACCATGAACACAACCGTGCGGCCGAGGGCCTGACGCTGCGTCAATGGGCCGATCACTGCGGCGTTTCGTCAACGGCCGGGGGCGTGCTCGACGCGGTGCTCGACTTGCTGGTCGACGATGATCTGCTCGCATCGGGCATTCACTTCTCGATGAGCGAGGGCAATCTGCGGACCATTCTCGGCTGGCCGGACGTGATGGTCGGCTCGGATTCGTCGTTGCGGGACGCGGTGGGCGAAGACTGCCGCGATCGGCCGCACCCCCGGGCGTTCGGCACGCCGGCCCGGATCCTCGGCACGTTCGTGCGGAACAAGCGTTGGCTGGACCTGGAAACGGCGATTCACAAGATGACCGGTTTGCCGGCGCACGTGATGCGGCTGACCGACCGAGGCACGATCGCCGCGGGATGCTGGGCGGACCTGGTCGTGTTCGACCCGCGGACAGTGAAGGATCTGGCGACCTACGAGCACCCCGCCACGCCGCCGGCCGGGATCCGGTGGGTCATCATCAACGGTCAACTCGTGGTCAGTTCCAACGGTTCATCCGAGCCGCACCTGACCGGCGCCACGCCGGGCAAGTTGCTCACGTTCGGCGCGTGAACGATCAGCCCCGGCCGGGAGAGGGACGGCCGGTTGTCGAAAAGACGGCAGGCCGACCACACTCCGAGGCCACCCCCCCCCCCTTCCCCGCGCCCTGCCTGAGAAGGTATGTGAGAAGCCGGTATGAACGCGCCGCGACCGTGAGGCAGCGGTCGATGGGCCGCACGAATCCGTCCCTTCCGAGCGTTGTGCTGATCGCTTGCTGACGTGCGCGGCTCGTTGGGGCTTCTCATGCCCGCTCCGAAAAGGCGAGCGGATCGGCGTCACTCCTTTCGCAGCACCAGAAGCCAGTCTTCATCGTTGGGCGTGTCGAACGAGCCGGCATCGGACCATTCGCCCGTGCGCGGATCGAACCATTGCCTCTGATCGAACTCATCGGCATTGAGTTTCAACGATCCACCGGTCGGCGCGTAGATCACCGCAAGCCTGCCGTCGTCGGTCCGCGCCGCGGCGATGAAGCGTTCGGGCTCGTCTTCGCCCGGTTGATCGGCAAGCAGTTCGGGCGCGGGGCGCAGCGCGGTCCAGTCGATGGACTCGAAGAAGCGGCGCAGGACGGTCATGCTTCTGATGCCGGGCGTGTCGAGGGCGGTGTGCCAGGGCTCGATGCAGCCGCCGCCCCAGTCGCCATGCCCTTCGCTCGGCCCGGCCTGAAGGTTCCAGTTCCAGATGCGGTCGTGGCCATAGGTGATCCCGGCGGTGGGCGAGACCAGGCACGACCAGTATGCCGCCCGGCGAACGTGGCGATCGTCGAACCGGGTGTGATGCTGATAGCCGAACGCCCCTTCATAATTCGGTTCGAGGTTGATGACCGGCTTAAGCGGCCGGTGGTTCCACCGCTTCGCCGGCGGGCCGTCGACCAGCCACCGCAGGTCGTGAGCCCCGTCGCCGTGGCCCGATTGATAACTGATGAACTCGAACCAGTCTTCGTTGCGGAACTCTTCGCCGATCCACGACACGCCGCACGGATGGAGCGTCACGGGCCGGTCGTGTTTGCGGGCGAACGTCACCCGGCCGATCTGCTTCCAGCGCTCGATGCCCATCGCGCGGTAGCGCCCGTCCCCGCCGAGCAGCCACACCACCTGGTCCGCGCCGTAGCGGGCGACGAGGTACCGGGCCAGCCTGATCGCATCTTCGGTCGGAAGCTTGTAACCCAGATCGCCTTCCTGCAGCGACCAGAGCACCACCGGCGCCGCGATCAGGCCGCGCTGGTTCACCATGGCGATGCGGCGATCCTTATCCCGGAAGTATTCGGGATGAATGCGGATGGGGTGCGCTTCGGTGCAGGCGGTTCGGCCGTGTTCATCCGTTGCGTCGCCGCGCCAGTGGGGCGTGACGAACTGGATCGCGGTGAACTTCTGCCCGGCGCGAAGGTCGAGATATTTCGCCCAGTTGTCATCGCCGCCGCGGATCACACCGTTCCACGCCGTGTCGGCCAGCCAGAAGAACGGTTTGCCGTCGGCGTGTTCCAGGTGCGTGCCGCTTGCCGCCACCCGCAGCGGGCCGTGCGCGTACAGCGGGTTGTCGCCGGTGTACGCCCGGCATTCGAGCGAGCCGGTTCGGCCGTGCAGGCCGGCGTTGGTCGGGTCGCTGCACGAAGAGACCCACCCCCACGTGCCGATTTCATCCAGACTTACCGCCGCCCGCCACGCACAGCCGCCATCCCAGTAGCCATCGTAAATCACGGAGCGCCCGCCCGGCGAGGTCAGCGTCACCGTCAGTTCGCAATCCCACAACGGGTTCTCGTACGCGCGCGAACTGTCGAACGCCAACCGCACCACGGTGAATATCGTCACCGGATCCATGAGCGAGACTCCCTCAAGCGCCTGGCAGGAAGACGCACCGCGGCGGTGGCAAAGAACGCGGAGGGGGATTCCGGTTCTCCGACCGCCATTGGCGTGTCCGCTCGGCGTGTTCGGCGTTCTGTTCGGTGCGTTCTTCTGCCGGGCGATCGATCACGTTTCGATGATCCGCTCTTCGTGGATGGACTGATCGACGCTGAGCGTGCCGTCTTCGTGGATGGCGAGTCGGTCGATGTGGAGTCGCTCGGCGCCGGGCGGGTCGTTGGGGTTGTGGTAGGCGGTGTAGCGGGTCGCGCCGTCGGGCCCGGTGAAGACACAATTGTGCCCGCCGCCTCGGATAAGCAGGTCGCGCGGCTGGTAAGGCCCGAGCAGTTTGTCGGCGGTGAAGTAGCCGACGCAGTAGCCTTCCGCGCCGTGGGTCGAACCCATCAGGTAATGCGTGCCGTCGCCGCCGACGATCAGGCAGGCGCCTTCGACAACGCGGTCGGGCTGTTCGCGCCGGTCGTCTTGGGGGCAGACGCTCCAGTCGGCCGCATCGCCGCGAACCAGCGGCACCTCATCATCCACCAGGTGGGTCAGGTCGTTCGACAGGCGCTGGGCGAACAGCGTCGGGACGCCGGCGCCGGCGGTCGGCTGGTCGCTGTACAGCAGCCAGTGCGTCCCGCCGGGGTCCGTGTGCAGGTGGGGGTCGAGGCAATCGCGGTGGTCGGGGGTGATGGGGTTGTAAGGCCCGTCGAGGAACGGACCGAGCGGCGAATTGCCCATCGCCACGCCGATCCCGCGGCAGCCGTCGTCGCTGTTCGCGGCATAGAACAGATAGAACCGGCCATTGCGTTCGTAGAGTTCCGGCGCCCGGAACTGATGCTGGTTCCAGACGGCTTCGGGCGGTCGGGTGAACACCTCGCCGGCGAAGGACCAGTGGACCAGGTCGCGGCTGAAGCAGGCGTCGAACCCGTCGTCCCGCGCCGGGATCCGCGTGCCGTAAAGGTAATACCCGTTGGCATGCGGCATGATAAACGGATCACGAATCGTGATGCGGTCGGGCTCGACAGGGTTGCGATAGACCAGCCTCGCCATGCGACACAGTGTTACTTGAAAACTCACCGAATTCAAGCAGAAGGCGGATTGGCGGCGCAAATGGGTTGACGGGGTTTGGGCGATCCACGCTTGCCCCGCCGTCGCGCGGGGGCGGAAGCGGTCGTCAGGCCGAGGCGGCGGGTTCTCGGCGGAAGGCGAGGTCGGGTCGGGTCAGTTGCTCGGTCGCCTGATCGTCTGCTTGGCGCCAGCAGGCGACCCAGTGCTCGGGCTTCAGTTCGTACAGCTTCGGGCCGGCGGTGGCGGTGTCGCGAAGGAACGCGGCCATGACGTTGGACTCATCGGTGTCCAGCGTCTGGAGAATCGGGTATCGCGGGACCGGATCGCGGGGCGCGTCGTCGGGCGGGGTGAAGCGGAAGCCATCAGGCAGCACGGACGGGTCGGGCTGCTGGTCGAGGATGGTGATCAGGCGGCGGCGGCGGTCGGAAAGTTTGGGAATCGAGCTGAACAGGCCGCGCGTGTAGGGATGCATCGGATGGGCGAACAGTTCGGTGACGCTGCCGTACTCGACGATGCGGCCGGCGTACATCACGGCGACGACGTCGGCGTTCTCGGCCACCACGCCCAGGTCGTGGGTGATGAGCATGATGGACATGCCGCGCGTCTGCTGCAGCTCGCGCAGCAGTTCGAGAATCTGGGCCTGGATGGTCACGTCGAGGGCGGTGGTCGGTTCATCGGCCAGCAGCAGCTCCGGTTCGCAGGCCAGGGCCATGGCGATCATCACCCGCTGGCGCATCCCGCCGGAAAGCTGATGGGGGTATTCGTCCAGTCGGCGTCGCGGCTCGGCGATGCCCACGTCGCGCAGGGCCCGCTCGGCGGTGTCCAGCGCCGCGGCGCGCGGCAGGTGCTGGTGGAGCTGAATCGCTTCGAGAATCTGATCGCCGATCGTATACACCGGGTTCAGGCTGGTCATCGGCTCCTGGAAGATCATGGCGATGCTGTTGCCCCGCACGCGCTGCATCTGCCTGTCGGACAGCGACAGCAAGTCGACGCCGTCGGCCGATCCGCCGTGGTGGCCGGGCAGGTCGATCGGTGGATACCATCGGATGCGCCCGGTGTCGTAGCGTCCGGGCGGGGTGGGGATCAGTTGCAGCGTCGACAGGGCGCTGACCGACTTGCCGCAGCCGCTCTCCCCGACCAGGGCGACGGTCTGCCGCGGATAGATCGCCAGGTTCACCTCGCTGGTCGCCTGCACCGCGCCGGCGTCGGTGTGGAAGCTGACGGCGAGGTCTTCAATGCGCAGCAGGGGTGAGTCGACCATGGCAGCCATACCTTACGGAACGGGCTGCGCGAAGTCGAGCCTCACATCTGCGTGGCGCGGCGGGTGTGGGGGTCGATGGCGTCGCGCAACGCTTCGCCGACCAGGTTGTAGGCGAACACGGTCAGAAAGATCGCCAGCCCCGGATACAGCAGCAGCCACCAGTTCTCTCCCCCGGTGCGGTTGGCTTCGCTGAGCAACTGGCCCCAACTGGTTTCGTGCGGCGGCAGGCCCAGCCCCAGGAAGCTGAGCGTCGATTCGGTCAGGATCGCCGACGCCACCCCGAAGCTCGCCAGCACCAGCACCGGCGTCACGCCGTTCGGAAGCATGTGGCGGAACAGAATGGCCACGGTCGGTGTCCCCGTCGCCCGCGCCGCCTGAACGTAGTCCATCTTCCGCAGCTTGAGAAACTCCGCCCGGATGAACATCGCATAACCGACCCAACCGGTCAGGCCCAGAATCACCATCATGAGGTGGATGTTCCGGCCCCAGAAGGCGCAGATCATGATGAGCAGGAAGATCGGCGGAATGGAGGCGAAGATTTCCACCAGGCGCATGCCGAACAGATCGACCCCGCCGGCGAAGTAGCCCATCACCCCGCCGACCACGATGCCGATGGCGACCGCGATGCCCGTCGAAATCAACCCGATCGACAGGGCGATGCGGGCGGCGTGGATCATGCAGCTCGCCAGGTCCAGCCCGTCGGTGGTGGTGCCCAGCGGATGGCGGAGGCTCGGCGGCTGCAGGCCGGGACTTTCGCCGGTGCGCTCGAAGTGGTCGCGCTGGAAGTCGGCCGGTGAAAAACGAATTGGCGCGAACAACGCCCAGTCGACGTCGCCCTGGTGGATCCGCACGCGGTATTCGCTGTAGATGATCGCCTCGCGCTTCGGCACGGCGAAGTAGCACACCGCCCCCACCGCCAGCGTCACGCCCAGCCACGTCCAAAGCCGCGCCCGGCCCTCGATCCGCCGCACGAAACACATCGCCAGCCCGACGAAGAAACTGATGAGCAGCGTCACGTCCGTGGCCGTCAGGTGCCGCGCCGCGGGGCTGGACACCTCGCCGTCCACCGACCACAGCAGCGGGTGCGTGTTGGCCAGCAGCGGCGCGAACACCGCCGCCCCCACCAGCAGCCCCACCCACACCAGCCCGATTCGCGCGCCCCATCGGCCGAGCAGGCGCAGGCTCACCTGGCCCCACCAGCTTCGGGGCAGCTCGCTGCCGCGCAGCGCCGGGTTGGCGTTCAGATCACTCATAACTGACTCGCGGATCGGCCACGGCATAACACACGTCGCGCACCAGTTGACTGACCAGCGACAGCAGCGACGCGATCAGCGTCGTCGCCATCACCACGTTGATCTCCTTCTGCTTGGCCGCGTCGATCGCCAGTTTGCCCATGCCCTCGATCGAGAAGATCGACTCGACCACCACCGACCCGACCAGCAGCCCCGGCAGCAGACCGGCCAGCATCGTGATCAGCGGCAGAATGCTGTTGCGGAACACGTGACGCCACAGCACCGTCCGCACCGGCAGGCCCTTCGACCGGGCCGTGCGGACGTAGTCGGCCGACAGATTGTCCAGCATCGAACCACGCATCACCTTCGACAGCACCGCGAAGCCGGCGTACGACATGCACACCACCGGCAACACCATGTGCCACAGTGTGTCCAGCAGCCAGCCTCGCTCGAAGCCGCCTTCCGTCCAGCGCGGCAGGTAAGCCATCCGCTCGGCTTCCAGGTCGTGCAGCCCCGCCGCGGGAAACCACCGCAGGTAGTCCACGTTCGCCAGGTACGTAATCATCATCGACCCGGCCCAGATCGCCGGAATCGACCACAGCGCCAGGTTCACCCCGCCGTACGTCACGTCGAACAGGCCCCCGCGCCGCCACGCCGCCCGCATCCCCGCCCCGATCGAAATCAGGTAGATGAACGGAATCGACACCGCGTTCAGCAGCACCGTGACCAGCACTCGGTCGGCCAGCAGAGACGTCACCCGCCGACCGTCCTTCGTGAAACCGAAGTCCGGCGCCTTGAACGTGGGCCGACTGAACACCACGCGCGACTGGCCCGACATCTCGATGCTGAGCTGCTTGAGCAGTTCGTTCTGTTGAGAAGCCGGACCGTAACGCTCGCGGTCGACGATGCCTGCGCGGATCGCCTGGCGTTCCGGCTCGGCCAGCGACAGGTCCATCATCTCGAACAGGTCGAACGCCTCGGCGGGGTCGGCCAGGCGCTGGCGCACCCGTTCGGCCACGTCGGCCGGATCTTCGCCGGTGTAGGCGGCGATGCCGGTCACCGTGTTCACCGCGCGTTCGAGGTAGGTCGGATGCGTGTTGAACGGCAGATCGCCCAGGCGTTCGGCGACCGCCTGGCGGACGGGCGAATCGAAGGTGATGTCGGCGGACATGGTGAACCCGACGGGGCTGATTTGGTTAAGCCAGCGACCGAACTGAACGGGTCGGGGCTTGTCGAGGCCGTATTGCCGGGCCAGCAGCCGCCGGCCGCGCTTGGCGTCCTTGCCTTCGGTCTGGGCGCCGGTGTCGCGCAGGGCGGCGGTGAACCCGCCGGGCGAAAACGCCATCACGAAGAACACCACCGCCAGCACGCCCAGCAGCGTGGGAACCATCAGCAGCAGTCGGCGAATGATGTAGCTGACCATGGTTCGGTTTCAGGCGAAGCGGCGCGGGCGCACGCGGACTCACCGCGTCCAGCGTTGCCGCGGCTTGGGCGTGTACCATTCCATGTACTCGTTGAGCCCGGTCTTGGTCACGATCACGTTGCGGAACCGCCGATCGAGGAAGATCACCGACTTGCGGGTGAACAGAAACGTGTACGGCTCATCCTCGTGGAGGATGCGGTGCACCTCGTGCCACAGTGCCTGTCGCGCCCGGTCGTCCATGGTGGTGCGGGCCTGGTCGATCAGACGGTCCAGTTCCCTGTTGACGTAGTGGACGTAGTTGTCGCCGCCCTCGGCAATGGAGCCGGAGTGAAAGATCTGTTTCGGGTCGGACTCGATCGTCCCGCCCCAGCCGAGCGAAATGGCGTCGAAGTTCCGTTCGTCCATGCGCTGGAGCATGATGGTCCATTCCAGCGGATCGGGCTGGAGCACGATGCCGCCTTTGGCGTAGGCGTCGCGCATGAACAGGACCATCTGCTTGTAGTCGGTGCTGCCGGCGGGGTAGATAAGTTTGAAGCGGAACGGTTTGCCGTCGGCGTTTTCGATCACGCCGTCGCCGTCGCGGTCGGCGAAGCCGGCTTCGGTAAGCAACGCCTTGCCGCGCTCCACGTCGTGGGGCCAGGGCTTGAGGTCGGGGTTGGCCTGCCGGCCCAGCCGATGGAAAGGGCCGCTGGTCGGCGTGGCCAGGCCGTGTTGCAACTGTTCGCACATGCCCGGCCGATCGAGCAGCATGGTCATGGCCCGGCGGACGCGGCGGTCGGCGAAGAAAGTCGGCTTGCCGTGGCGCTTCTGGTTCCAGCCCACGTAGCGGTAGCCGCTGGTGATCACTTCATACATCAGCAGCCGCCCGCGCTCGTTCAGCCCCGCGTCATCCTTGAGACGGGGGAACTGGTCGGCCGGCACACCGTAGCGGTCGATCTCGCCGTTACGGAAGCTGACCTGCCGCGCGGTTTCGTCGGTGATCTCGCGGTAGATGATCCGGTCGAACGCCGGCGCCGGCCCCCAGAAATTCTCGTTGCGCACCAGCACGATCCGCCCCTGGCCCGGACGCCATTCGACCGGGTTTTCCTCCAGCCGGTACGGCCCGGAACCGAACAGCAGGCCGGGCAATTCGTTGAACTGCTCGGCGGTGAACTGCGAGTAATAATGCTTGGCCAGGATTTCCATGCCGCCGGCGACCGACAGGGCCAGGAAGTACGGCTCGCGAAGCTGGAACACCACGCGGTGCGGGCCTTCGGCCTTGACCGAGGCGATCACTTCGTAAAACGGCCTCAGGCGCGGACAGTTGATGTCCGGGTTCATGATCAGACGGTAGCTGTACACCACATCTTCCGACGTGAGCGGATGACCATCGGCGAATTTCACGCCTTCGCGCAGATCGAAGGTGATGGTCAGACCGTCGTCCGACATCTTCCAGCGTTCGGCGACCCACGGCCGCCACGCCAGCGTCTCGGGATCGCGCGTTATCAGCGTGTCCAGCACGTAGCTCTGAATGCGGCTGCCGTACACGTCGACCGAGATCAGTGGGGTGAGCTTCGCGGTGGTCTGGGCGAACGCGTCGACCATCCAGTCGCCGCGGGCGTAATCGGGCCGGGCCATCGCCACCCGCCAGCGCGCGAACGGATCGGCGCCCTGTCGTTCATCGTGATCGGCGATGAGGCCCTCGTCAGCGCCGACGCGGGATTCCGCTTCGCCGGTGGACGCCTCGCCGTTCGGCGGCGTCGGGTCGCCGGAGCGGATCACCACGCCCTCGGCCAGCAGGTCGCGGATTTCATCGAGCGTGCGGCCCTGGGCTTCGAGCGTCTGGCGCAAGGCCCGGTCATCACCCGTTGCCTGCACGTCCTTGCCCAGTTGCGCCACCGTTTGCGACAGCTCGGTCAACTGCTGCCGCGAGGACTGGATGTCGTCCCACTGGCGGTCGAACTGCTTCATGGCCAGCCACACGCTGACCATCAGCACCACCAGCAGCAGCATGAGGAAGAAATCTTTGGGACCGAAGCGATTGTCCATGCATCACCTTCACGAAAGCCGGAAAACATGAAAGCAGAGAAGCATCCTGGGGATGATTAGGCCGGCCTTTGCTCAAGACCGAAGCGCCCTGGCGGCTTTCGGCTTGTCTGCTTGCGCGTTTTTCGGTATTTCACGCCTTTCGGATCGAAGCGGTCGCGCAGTCCGTCGCCGACGAAGTTCAGCGCCGCCAGCGTCAGGCCCAGCGCCACGCACGGCGCCGCCAGCAGCCACCAGTGACTGCGCACCGGGTTCAGTTCGCTCAGGCCGTCCGACGCCAGCGAACCCCAGCTCGGCAGGGGCGGCTGAATCCCGATGCCCAGGAAACTGAGAAACGATTCCTGCAGAATCGCCTGCGGCACCGTCAGCGTAGTATAGACGATGATCGGCCCGACGAGGTTCGGCAGCACGTGGCGCCCCAGCACCCGCCACGTCGGCACGCCGCACGCCCGCGCCGCTTCGATGAACGGCTGGGCGCGGAGGCTGAGCACCTGCCCACGCACCACCCGCGCCAGCGTCAGCCAACTCACCGCCCCGATCGCCGCCAGAAGAATCAGCACGTTGCCGATCAGCGGCGCGCTGCCCAGGCCCAGCCACGTCAGGGCGGCGGTCAGCGGCCCTTCCAACGCCACTTTCAGCAGCACCACCAGCAGGATGTACGGCAGGCCGTACAGAATGTCGACGATTCGCATCATCACCGCGTCGATTCTTCCGCCGACGTAGCCGGCGACCAGGCCCCATGATGTCCCGATCACCACCGCGATGCACGCCGCCGCGGCGCCGATGCCCAGCGACACCGCCCCGCCCAGCATCAGCCGCACCGCGAACGACCGGCCCAGATCGTCCGTGCCCAGCAGAGCGGCGGCGCTCGGCGGGGCCAGCTTCCGCTCGAATTGCTGATGGTCGTAGCGCGGCGGGGCGTTTGCCCCATCCCCCGCCGGGCCCAGCGTGTAAGGCAGGCTCAACACGCTCGCCAGCATCATCACCACCAACACCACGCCGCCCATCACGGGAGCAACGTTCAGCCGACGGCGGGGCACAGGCGCAGCAGTCACAGACATGATGCGCCATGATACCCCATCGGCGCAGCCCGCTTAAGCGGAGGCAGGCGCGCTCTTCGTCCCCTCTCTCCCCCGAGTGGGGGAGAGGCTGGGCGAGGGGGCTGGACCTCGGGATTTCGCCGTCGTGCGGGACCTCACCCTCACCCCAGCCCTCTCCCTGGAAGGGAGAGGGAGCCGGAGCGGGCCGCACCCGCAGCGATGGAAACGAAGCGGCGGTTTGACTAAGCTTGCTCCCGTCCAGTCGCCCTATACCGAGGAACCCCCATCATGTCACGCCAACCGAACGTCGTCGTCTTCTTCACCGACCAGCAGCGATGGGACGCCAGCGGGCTGCACGGCAATCCGCTGGACCTGATGCCCAACTTCGACCGCCTGGCCCATCGCGGCACGCACGTGTTCAACAGCATCACCTGCGCCCCGGTGTGCGGCCCGGCGCGGTGCTGTCTGCAGACCGGCACCTACATTTCGACCAACGGCGGCTTCGCCAACGGCTGCGGTTTGCCGGAGAATCTTCCGACGCTGGCTCAATGCTTCAACGGGGCCGGCTATCACACCGGGTACATCGGCAAGTGGCACCTGGCCGGACCGGGCGGCGCGGCCGAGGGGCATGATGGCCATGGCGCGGTCAAGGCCGGCCATCGCGGCGACTACCAGTACTGGCTCGGCGTCAACGCCATGGAGTTCAGCGTCCACGAGTACAACGCGATCCTCTACGACGAGGACAACCATCCGGTGGAACTGCCCGGCTATCGCAGCGATGCGGTGCTCGACGCGGGCATCCGGTACATCGCCGATCATAAGGCCGAGCCGTTCTTCCTGATGATGTCGTTCATCGAGCCGCACCACCAGAACGACAAGGATGACTACCCGCCGCCGGACGGCTACCGCGAGCGTTACGCCGGCCGGTGGATTCCGCCCGACCTGGCCGCGCTGCCGGCGTTCTGCGATGATCAGCCCAGCGCCGGTGGTTCGACGCACCAGCACCTCGGCGGGTATTGGGGCATGATCAAACGCCTGGATGAAGGGCTCGGACGGCTGTACGACGCCCTGAAGAGCCTGGACCTGCTGGAAGACACGATCATCCTGTTCACCTCGGACCACGCCTGCCACTTCAAGACGCGCAACGGCGAGTACAAACGGTCGTGCCACGATTCATCGGTGCGCGTGCCGACGATGCTGTACGGCGGGCCGTTCACCGGCGGGCGCACGATCAGCGAGATGGTCAGCCTGGTCGATCTGCCGCCGACGCTGCTGGACGCGTGCGGCCTGGACGTGCCCGAACCGATGGAAGGCCGCTCGATCCTCCCGCTCATGCACGGCGAAGACGCCGATTGGCCGGAGGAAGCGTTCATCCAGGTGTGCGACGGGCAGGTCGGCCGTGCGGTACGCACGAAGCGCTGGAAATACGGCGTGATGACCGACAGAAATTCGCGAGAAGTCGGCATGGACTTCGACAAGCAGACCTACCGCGAGGCGTACCTGTACGACCTGCAGTCCGATCCGTATGAACTGAACAACCTGATCGCGATGGAAGCCTACTCGCCGGTGCGCGACCGGATGCGCCGGCTCCTGGTCGAACGCATGAAGGGAATCGAGGGCTTCGAGCCGAACATCGAACAGATCGAGACGCGGCCAAGCGGCCAGCACGGCCTGCACCCGGGCGAAGCGGAGATGTAGCCCGGGCAGAATCACCGCAATTCATGCCTCGGCGAGTTCGCCGATCGCGATGCCCCGCTCTCCGGCCACGCTGTACAGCAGGTAGGTGCGGCCGCCTTCTTCATAGACCGCCGGATCGCGGAGCTGGCAGGCCGGTTCGTGGATGGCCCCGCCGCGTGAGGCGACGCGATCACACCCCGCGCCTTCCCAGTCCGTCTCCGGCTCGACCACGCTGACCGGGCGCGTGGGCTGCCACTGCGTCCAGTCATCGCCAAGCGGCACCTCGCTCATCATGATGTGTTCGGGGCAGTCGCCGGTTCGGCTGAAGAACAGGCGCAGCACATCGCCGCGCACGTTCACCGCGAAGTGCCGCGGCTTGCGCGATTCGCCCTGGTGTGCGGTCGGCCAGCACAGCGCGTCGGTGATCATCGGTTCGAGCGCTTCGAAGTTCGTCAGGCCGTCGTCACTGCGGTAGAACTGGCCCGGCATGGCGATGCCGTAGCACCGGCCGCGCCAGTCGAACCGCCGCAGGTACAACGGGCACAACACCTCGCGCCGGCTGGTGAAGTTCACGCCGTCGGGTGAGGTGGCCGCGCAGGTCACCTGCGGCCATGGCGCGGCCTCATCGAAGTTCGGGCAGCCGTGGTAGTACATCACGATGCGCCGGTTGGGGTGATCGACGTGCACATCGGGCGAAGCGATGTGACCGGCGAAGGGCGTGTGGTCGAGTGGCAGCGTGCCGGGCTCGTGAATCCGCCAGGGCCCGCGCAGGTCGTCGGCGTATGCCAGGCGGATGTAGGTGCCCTGATGATGGGCGAAGTACAGGTAATACCCGCCAAGCCGACCGGGCAGCCATTCGGGCGCGGCGATGAGCGATGGGCCGTTGATGTTCGCGTGGCCATGCTCGCAGATGCGCCGGCTCATCCGCGGAGTGATGATCGGGTTGCCGTCGAATCGCACGAAGTGCATGGAGCAGATCAGAACGCCAAGCGACCGATAAGTCAACGCTGCACGCTTGACCGGCACGAGCAAAAGCCGATCATGGGCGGATCATGGGTAAACCGTTGACATTGATCCTGCGCACCGCGGGGACGAACTGCGACGCGGAACTGGCTCACGCGTTCGAGTTGGCCGGCGGTAAGACCGAAGCGATCCACCTGAACCACCTGATCGAACATCCGGGCGAGCTGGACCGCTTTGACCTGCTGGGCATTCCCGGCGGGTTCAGCTACGGCGATGATATTTCCGCCGGGCGCATCCTCGCCAATCGCCTGCGTCATCGGCTGTATCCGGCGCTGAGAAAGTTCGTCGGCGCCGGCAAGCCGATCATCGGCATCTGCAACGGCTTCCAGGTGCTGGTGAAGATGGGGTTGCTGCCCGATGCCACCGCCGCCGGGACGGCCTCGTCCGACGCCCTGCCGCCGCAGTCGGTCACACTGGCCGACAACACGCTGCCGCGGTTTGTCGATCGGTGGGTTGGCTTGCGGGCCGAGGCGGATTCGGTGTGCATCTGGACCCGCGGGCTTGATACGTTCGACCTGCCCGTGGCCCATGGCGAAGGGCGGCTGGTGGCCGACAACGAGGTGCTCGACCCACTCGAAGCCAATCGCCAGGTGGCGGTGCGCTACGTGGACAACCCCAACGGTTCGATGCGAGACATCGCCGGCCTGTGCGACCGCAGCGGCGTGGTGTTCGGCCTGATGCCGCACCCCGAGCGCCACACCGACCCGACCCACCACCCGCAATGGACCCGCCGGACCGGCGAACCGGCCGACGTGCCGCCGGGGCTGAAGATGTTCCACAACGCCATCGCCTACGCCGCCGCCCGCGCTTCAGACCACCAGGACGCCGGAATCACCAGGCAAACGCCGACGCGCTGAGACGCACCGGCAATGCATTTGAGTTAAGTTCGTTCTCCGTGCTCCGGCGCCTCTGCGGTTTCATTGTGAAAGGGACAACATGTTCGATCGGAAGATTCAGGCGGTGATGGATCGGGTTGACGATCTTCGTCACACCACCGATGACCACATGCAGATTCCCAAAGCGCAGGCGCGGCTGATGGCGCAGCTCGTGCGGATCGGCGGGTTCCGGTCGGTGTGCGAAGTGGGGGTGAGTTACGGTTATTCCACGCTGCACTGGTCGGCGGTGATGGCTGAAACGGGCGGGCACGTCCACGGCGTCGACGTGTCGGAGAAGAAAATCAACGCCGCCACCGAGCACTTGACCCAGGCCGGCCTGATCGACCGCGTGACGCTGCACCTGGGCGATGCGCGGGAGGTCTGCAAATCACTGGCGCCCGAAGAGCCGTTCGACTTCGTGTTCATCGATGCGCGGAAGGAAGAGTCGATCGAATACCTCGATGTGCTGATGGATAAGCTGGCGCCCCGGTGTGTGATCGCCGCGGATAACACGGGCAACCTCGCCGAGCGGATGAAGCCTTACGTGCGGCACGTGCGATCGCTTGCGGGCGTGGTCAGTTGCGATGTGCCGATCGCCCACGGCTTCGAACTGTCCATCCTCGACCGCCGGTGACGTCCGCATCGTCGGTGGAGGGTCCGTCCAGGGCGGCGGTTCGCCCGCTCACTTGAAAATCATCAATGGAACAGCGTGGGGCGGGTCGGCGGCCGGGTCTTCTTCGTTATCCATCGGTTCGAGACCGAGAATCCGCCGGGCCCGGAATCGTTGTTCGGCCGATCCGCGTTCGGCCGCTTGCCGCAGGGCCGGTTCGGCGAGCGGGCCGATCCGCGTGAGCAGTTCCTGCGCCTGCTCGCGCGTGGACCAGTCGTCCTCGTCCAGCAGTTTCACCAGTGCCTCGATTTTCCGCCGCACCGCGTCCGCGTCCGCCCCGCCGAACGCCTGAGCCATCGCCTTCGCCTCGTCGACCGGTTGTCTGGTCAGCAGCACCTGCGTGGTGAGGCGCGAGATTTCCGCCGTCGACCCGTACACGTAAACCAGTGGCTGCCGGCGTTGGGAATGATCGTAGCTCCGCGTCAGCGCGGCCCGGCCGATCAGCTTGCCGTCCACGTAACCCCGCACCGCGCCGCCTTCCACCTCCAGGCGCACCGTGTGCCAGGCGTCTTTGACGATCCGCGTCGTCCGATCGACGTCCACGGCCCGCCACGACTGGCCCTCCGCCGGCGCGTCGACCCAGATGAGGTTGCGGCTGTTGTCGTACCCGCCGAACTGGAAGCCGGGCCCGCGATTGATGCCGTCGGTGAACAGGCTCAGGTCGCACGACCGATCGCTGATGCTTCGCGCGGTCATCTCCACCGCGAAGTCCCCGCTGACTGCCGGGCCGATCCGCAGAAATCCCGGCTCGCCGGCCGTTACCTTCAACCGCAGCGCCGGTCGATCCTCGTCCAGCGTCACGCGCTCGATCGTCGTGCCGGCCTGCGGGTTGAGCAGCGCCCACGACGTCGGGCCTTGGCGCTTCAGGTCCGCCACGTACACCGTTTCCCACGATTGCGAGCGGGTGAGTCGTTCGTACTCGGCGCAGCGATCGGCGAATTCGACGAACGGGGCGACCTTCGGCGACCGCGTTTGGCCGGTCTGCTCAACGTCATTGGCCAGCGCCGCCGCCACGCCCAGTGCGATCAGCCACGCGGCGAATCGGATTGTGGGTCGAAGCATCGTCACGATGCATCATTCTACCACCGCTCACACCGCCGCGGCGGCGGGCACCGGTTGCAGTTCGGCGCGGCGGGCGAGAAAAGCGAGCAGTTGGTCGGCGTTGACCGGCTGGTTGCCGATGCGGCTGACCGCCAGCGCCGCCGCGGCCGAGCCGAGGTATCCCGCCGCCGGCAGCTCGGCCCCCCCCGCCAGCGCCAGCGTGGCGGCCGCGGTGAACGCATCGCCCGCCCCGACCGGGTCGACCGCGTGTTCGGCCAGGGCGGGCAGGTACTCGCTGCGCAAGCGCTGGTCGAACCAGTGGGCCCGATCGGTTTGTTCGGCGCGCGGGTGGAACAGCACACAGCCCTTGCGTCCCATGGTCACCGCCAGCCGCCCTGCGCCCAGCCGCTTCATCACGTTCATCGCCACGCCCGGCAGCGACCCTTCGAAGTCGCCCATCACGCCGCGCAGTTCGCGCTCGGTCGGCGTGAGCAGGTCGACCCGCCGCATCGACAGCAGGCTCCGCCGCGCCCCGCTCACGTCGCCGGCGATCGTGCCCACGTGCGGGCGCAGCAGGTCGATCGCCTGTTCGAGCATGGGCGGGGTGACCGTGCCGTAGCCGAAGTCGGCGAAGATTGCCGCGTCCAGGTGCGTTCTCATCTCCGCCAGCGCCCCGAGCATTCTCCGTTCGGCCGCGCTGTCCAGCGGCTGACTGTCCGCCCGATCGACCTTCAGCAGTTTCTGCATGTCGACCAGGTATCGCTGCTTGACCGGCAGGGCGTGGCGCGCGGCGACCGAGGTGTGTTCGATGCCCATCTCCTCCAGCCGCCGGAGCAACTCAGCCGTCGGTGGATCATCGGCGATAGTGGTCAGCAGGTGCGGCTCGGCGCCGAGCGCCTTGAGGTGGGCCGCGATGATTGCCGCGCCGCCGAGATACGTCGTTTCCTGCAAGGGGCGCACCGAGAGAATCGGCGCTTCACCGGCCACGTCCGTCGCATCGCAGAACACGTAATGGTCGAGCATCGCGTCGCCGATCACCGCGACGCGCCGGCCCGCCATGGCGCGGCCGACCCGTTCCCGCGCGCCGGCCAGGTCCACCCCCCACCGCCGACAGCACGCCGCCAGGCGCGTGCCGTTGCCCAGACCGTCGCCTTCGAGCAGCTCGCCCAGCTTGTTGAGGATGACCGAACTGCTGAACACCACGTCGCCGGAGGAAAAGATCACCCGACCGCCCTGGGATTCGATCAGTTGCTTTTCCGACAGGAACCCGGGGTGGGATGAGTGTTCGTATTCCTTGCCCTTGATGTAGATGTCCGGTTGGAGGGTCTGGATGATCGGCTCGGCGGTCGGGCCGGGCGCGATGACCACGTGATCGACGAACGCCAGGGCGGCGAGGTTTTCCGCCCGCAGTTCCTGCGGCACGTAGGGGCGGGTTCCGTCGGATTTCTCGATCGCATCGTCGCCGGTCAGCGAGACAATCAGCACCTCGCCCTGCTGGTGGGCGAACTGCAGGTAACGCACGTGGCCGGGGTGCACGATGTCGAAACAGCCGTGACAGTGCACGACGCTGCGCCCTTCGCGGCGGTAGCGGTCGCCCAACGCGGTCAACTCGTCAATGCGAACGATCTTGCGGTAAACATCGAGCTTCATCCTCGTTGTTATCGGCCCACCGGGGCGGGTGACTGGAATCGCCGGCCAACCCCGGAGGGCCCCACGGCGGCCCCCTCCGCCCCAGGGCGGCGAAAGCAAACCTAAACGGTTGTCGATGCGTTTGTTAAAAACGCAGGCCCCGAGGCCCCGCTGGACAGGGATGATGCCCCGTGCGCCGTTGGAAGTTGAGCAAGAGGCGATGGCTCGCCTCGCGGTCGTACTATAATGGGACAGGCAGCGGGCGGGCAGTGTTTGGAGGCGCACGATGCGTAAGCGATCGCTCATGCGGGCGGCGGGAACGATGGTGCTGGCGGCGGCGACGCTGGCGGCGCCGGGCCAGTCGTTGTGGACGAAGCGCGCGACGGGTGAGGCGAACGCGGCGGCGGCGATGCGCCGGGTGATCAGCGTGAACGTGCAAGACACGCCGGCCAAAAACGTGTTCGAGCACGTCGCCCGGCTCGGCGGACTGAACCTGGTGGCGGATTGGCGGCGGCTGGAGCAGGCGGGCATCGACACCGAACAACCGATCAACCTGATCGTGCGGCGGGTGACGGTGGCGCGGGCGCTGCGGGTGGCGCTGATGCAGATGGGCGAATCCAGGCAACTGCTGATCGAAACGCATTCATCGTACGCGCACCTGCTGACCAGGCGGCAGGCGAACGAGCAGTCCGTGGTGAAAATCTACCTGATCGGCGATCTGCTGCACCGCGCGCCCCACTTCACCGAGGCGCCGCAGTTCGACTTATCGAAGATCGCCGGCGACGCCAACGCGAGCGGCTTCTTCCAGCGGGAGGCATCGGCGGATGAAACCGGAACGACGACCCGCCGCGAACGGGGCGAGCAGTTCGCCGATCTGATTCGCCGCACCATCGAGCCGGACATCTGGGAGTTGAACGGCGGAACGAGCGGGCGAATCACCTATCACGAGGGTCGGCTGATCGTGCGGGCGCCGCGCTACGTGCACGATCAGATCGGTCTGAGCGAAACGGACCGGTTTCTGCGTCGCCGGGCGGCGGTTCGGCTGACGGCGCCGCGGGTGGGCGTGGTGAACCGCGGGGCGGGGTTCAGCGGCAGCGAGGCGGTGAGTCGATCGGGCCTGTACGTGACGATCAACGGTCGGATGTCGCGGGCGGACGTGCGAGCGGTGCGGACGCATCGGTTGTATTCGACGCATCGCCGGCTGGCGCCTTTAACCGGCTACAACATCCACGATCCCAACAGCTACTACAACCAACCCAGCGGCAGCGGCGTGGCGGGCATCGGCCAGTGATGCGGGTCAGTCGCGCTGATCGCGCGGGCGCGGGCCGACGCGGGAAAGGTCGATCGGCTCGAAGCCCAGTTCGAGCGCCGGTGAATTGTCGGCCAGCGTGAAATCCCCGTGGCGCGGGTCGGCGAACTTCGGGTCGGCGATGATGGACTTGACATCGTAACCGGCGGCCTGCCAATCGGCCCACGACACGACGCCGTCGGCCGAGCTGCTCGCGGTGCCGTGAGGCTTGTTGGCGGCGGGGGTGACCCGGCCCGGCGCGGCCAGATCCCACATCACGTTCAGGGAAGAATCGATCGTGCGTTTGTCATCGACATTCCAGCCATGTCCGCCGGCGTAGAGGGGCTGATCATCGGCGAGGAGGATGTTCCGGGTGAGTGTGAAGCTGATGTGGTCGGCCGCCTTGCCCAGTGCGATGATCCCTTCGCCGCCGAACGCCCAGATGTTGTTCCGCACAATGTTCTCGCGCCCGTAATGCTGGTGGAACACGGACGAGGAAGTGCGGTAGCAGACGTTGTGTTCGATGAGCACGTGGGCGGAACCTTCATCGGGATAGATCGCCCATCCGCCGTACTTGCGGCAGTTGATGTCGTGGATCAGGTTGCCGCGCACGACGGTGCCCGGCGACACGCCCAGCAGGTACACGCCGCCCATGTCGCTGAGCCACCGCTTGCCCAGATCGTGAATGTGGTTGTGTTCGATGAGATTGTCGCGGCTGACGGATTCGCCATAGCCCCATACCCAACCGACGGAGACGGCCGAGTAGTAGAAGTCGTGGATGTGGTTGTGGGCGATGAGGTTGGCGTGGGCGTGACGGAGCAGGATCCCGATGCCGGCGGGGAACACCTGCCCGCCGTCGTGAATGTGGTTGTCGGTCACGCGGCAGTGCCCGGTGCGCAGGTCGGTCGGTTCGCCGGGATCGTCGCGCAGGGGCTGGGCGGCGGCGGCGCCGTTGATCTTCACCCCGCCGCAGCCGAGATCGGCGATCTGGTTACCCACCACGCGGATGTGACGGCAACCTTCGACGATGTCGACCGCGTACCAGCCGATGTGCTCGATGCGGCAGTCTTCGAGGGCGCAGTGGCGTGCGCCGCGGAACTGGATCGCGCCGGGGTAAACCGCCGCCGCCTGCGGGCCGGAGGCGTAATGCTCCTGCCCACGCGAGCGCCGATCGATCTGGTCGAACAGCGCCGGGTCGACATCGTCATCACCGGGCATCGCCCAGGCGGTGTGGGCGAAGGTCAAACCGCGCAGGCGGACGTGCTCGACGCAGCGGTGGCTCGCCGGATCACCGGCGAAGCGGACCAGTTGATGCAGGCGCGGAGCAATGGCTTCGACGGTATCGATCGTTTCGCCCCGGCGCGGGATGTACCAGCATCGGCCGGTGGGGCGGTCGAGGTACCACTCGCCGGGTTCGGTCATCGCCTCGAACACGTTCTCCAGAAAGTACGGCGCGTTGCCCGCGTCCCACGCCAGCACCACAGGAGCGCGGCTTGTGCGGGTGGACGTGATCGTGCGGGTCGCCGGATCGTACGACTTGATCGGCATCCGCTCATCCACCCAGAAGTGCAGGGCGACGGCGTGAATGTCAGTGGGGTTGATCCAGTGTGGATCGAACTCGCCTGCGGCGACGACGAAGTGATCGGTTCCCTTTTGACCCCAGCCCGTGCGGCCGCGGTTGTCGGGGTGGTTGCAGATGTCTTCGATGGTGCGGAAGTCCCGCTTGGGCAGCCGGGGCCGGGCGGCGCGGCGGCCGTTGACGAACAACTGCTTGAAGTACCATTGGCCCGCGGCGACCTCGGGCACGGTGGTCACCCAGGCGTCGACGCCGTTGACGGTGGTCGGTTGCCAGCCGCCGATCGCCCGGCCTCCGGAAAGGATCGGCTGCTCATCGCGGTAGGGCTGCATGGCCAGGGGCGGGTCGCCGGGCCGGAATGTGACGGGCTGGTCCAGTTCGTACCGCCCGCCGCGCAGGTGCACGGTGACGGGCCAGTCGATCGAGGCGATGCGCTGATGCGGCTGCCATTGGCGGCCGCCGATCGTCTGTAGACTCCGCAGGCGCTTCAACGCCCCGTCGACGGTGGCGAGCGGGCCATCGGTGCGGTCGCCGTTGGGTTCGGGCAGGGCGCCGGTCCACTGGTCATCGCCGGCGCGGGAAACGTACAGATCCACGACATGCCTTTCGTCGGCCTGTTGGCGAGGCGCCGGGCTGACGAACACCGCCAGAACGATCGCGGCTGCGAAACACAGGCCTCAATGGGTCATGATGACGCGCTTGTAGCCGATCGGCCAGACGATGACAAGCACAGCGGTGAATCGGCTGTTTCGACGGGCTGGCGATGGTGATAGGATAACCGGTTCCCGCCCGGCGGCGGACGCGCCCGATTCAAGGAGCAGCCCGTGCCCAGCGCCCGGCAGATCATCGATCGGCACAACGCCCACATGACGGGTAACTACCCGCGATTCGACCTGGTCATGGATACCGGACGCGGATGCGTGCTCACCGACACCGATGGCCAACAGTACCTCGACCTGTTCAGCGGATTCGGGGCGGGGATTCTCGGGCACTGCCATCCTGATCTGGTGGCGGCGGGCACCAGGCAGATGAACAAGCTGTGGCACGTGGGCAACCTGCTGCACACCGAGCCGCAGACCCTC
>CAYNCM010000028.1:0-5417 GCA_964395825.1 uncultured Planctomycetaceae bacterium | reverse complement strand
GACCCTCCTCGCCGAGCAGATCGCCGACAAGGGCTTCGGGGGACGCAGCTTCTTCAGCCACGCGGGCGCCGACGCCAACGAAGCGGCGATGAAGCTCGCCCGGCTCTACGGCAAGACCAAACCCGGCCAATCGACCAGCGCGTTCGGACGCTACAAGGTCATCAGCGCCACGCTCAGCTTCCACGGTCGATCGTTCGCCACCATGGGCGCCACCGGCAACGCCGCGGTCCGCCAGGGATTCGAGCCGCTGCTGCCCGGATTCGTGAACGTGGCGTACAACGACCTGGATGCGGTGAAGGCGGAACTGGACGACGAAACCATCGCTGTGATCGTCGAACCCCTCCAGGGCGAGGGCGGCGTGAACGTGCCGAACGAACACTACCTGCCGAACCTGCGGAAACTGTGCGATGAGCGAGACCTGCTGCTGATCTGCGACGAAGTCTGGACCGGCTGCGGGCGCACGGGCAAGTGGTTCGGTTATCAACATTACAACGTCGAACCGGACGTCATGACGCTGGGCAAGGCGATTGGTTGCGGCCTGCCGGTGGGCGTGATGTGCGCCGGGCCAAGGGTGGCGGACCTGTTCGACTGCAAGAAAATGGGGCGGGTGACGCATGCGACCACGCTGGGCGGCAACGCGGTGGCGATGGCGGTCGCGACGAGGATGTTCGAGGTGATCGAGCGCGACGGGCTGATCGAACGGGCGGCCAAGCTGGGCGAGAAAATTAAAACGCGGCTGTGGCGGTTCGCCAAGACGCACGCGGCGGTGGTCGACGTGCGCGGCAAGGGCCTGTTCATCGGCATCGAACTGGACGCTGACGCCCAGGGCGCGTGGTTCGACAAGGCGGGCGATGTGGTCAAGCGATGCCTGGATCGCGGGGTGATGACCAACGCGGCGCGGGACGCGGTGCTGCGGATCGCCCCGCCGCTGATCATCAGCGAAGACGAACTGGACCGGGGTCTGACGGTGATCGAGGAGGCCATCGACGGATGAGCCGAGTGATCCCATGCCGGTGGCTTGCGGTGGCGGCGCTGATGTCGATCGGGTTGCTGATCGGCGGTTGCGGCAGCGGCGCGAAAGCTCCGCCGCGCGAGAAGATCAAGCTCGGCGAGCTGGCGCCACGCCCTATTCCCGTGTCCGGCGCGACGGACGAGCTGAGGCGAACCGATCCGCGCGCCGCCACGGCTATCCCGCTGTCGCAAACCGGCCGACCCATGCAGTTCATCGTCCAAAGGCTGGTGTTCGACCGGCCGAGCGATCGGCTGGCGATGGGCCTGGCGCTGCTCGATGAACCGCAGATCGACCAGGCCGATCTCCAGGTGTGGCGGGCCAACGGGTTCGGCCTCGGCCGCATCGAACAGCGCCGCCTGCCCATGTGGAACACGCAACTGCCCCGGCCTCACTCGACCAACGTCCACGTCATCGGCGCCGGACCTGCGCCCAGCCCCATCACCCTCATCAGCCGGGTCGATCACGCCCAGCTCGCGCGCGTCGTCGATCGCAAGGGCCAGGCAACGATGCACAAGCTCATCGGCGGGCAGTGGCAGATGATGATCAACCTCCTGCCGGGCATGGTCGGTCCGCAGGCGGCGCCGCGGCTGGAACTGATGCCGCACCACTACGGCCCGCGGACGTCGATCATGCCCCGACCGCCGCAGGAAAAGCAGATGGACGGCGAATCGTTCACCGAATTGTCGCTCAGCCACACGCTGAGACCGGGCGATGCGTGGGTGATCTGGGCCCGGTGCGTCCAGCCGCACCAGGCCGGCCAGGATGAGGCGAACGTGACGGACCCGGCCATCGACGAATCGCAGGTCGGCATCACCGGCACGCCTCCGGCGGCGACAAACGCCGGCGATCCGCTGGCGCAACTCATGCTCACCGGACGCCGGGCCAGCCGACCCGTGCAGATCGTCCTGCTCATCGCCCCGGCCCCGTGAACCGCAAAAAAGGGGACATTCTACTTTATTGATAAGCACGCGGCTTCATTTGAAAAGAAGAATGTCCCCCTTTTCCGATCCGCGTCAGTGCCGCCGCCGTGCGACGAGCAGCGGGACACCGGTGGCAAGCAGCAACAGCGTGGTCGGCTCGGGAATCACGGCGATCGAACCGGTGCTGTACAGCGAGCCGGTGTCCCACTGGCCCTGCTGCAATGCCGGCAGCAGAACATTGTCGAAGTTGCCGGCCAGCGCGCCGAAGTCGATCAGGTCGAACGTGTCGCCGATGTTCGGCTCGAAACCATCGAGCAGTTGGACGTTGAGCGTGCCGCCGAGTTCGAGCAGACCTGCGATGTCCAGGTGATCGTACTGGCTGCCCTGGAGCAGGCCGGCGAGTTCGAGGATGATCTGGTTGGCACCGGTGAGATCGAGGTTGCCGCCGAAAGCGACTTCGCCGGGGCTGGAGCCGGGCGAGAAGTTGTCGGCGAAAATGACCTGGCCGCTTCCCGGGTAATCGCCCGGGCCGCTCACGTCACCGAGCACGACGAGCGTCGAGTCGGCGTTGACGACGACGGTGCCCTGGTTGTCCAGCACGCCGTACAGCCGGCCGGTGCTGGCTTCCGAGACGCTGATGCGCCCGCCGAGGTTGTACATCGGCCCGAACACGTCACCGCCGCCGTTAGACATCGTCAGATTGCCGAAGTTCTCGAACGACTGGACCCCGACGCGGGCACCGCCGGTCAGGTGGACTTCACCATCTGCCTCGTTGATGACGGAGGCGAGCACGTCGAGCGATTGGCCGTCTTCGACGATGACCTGTCCGTGATTGGACAGCGTTTTGGTGAGCACCAGCCGGCCTGGTTCGGGCTCCACGCCGCCGCCATCTCCGCTCGAATCCGAGGTGACCCCGAAGCCGTAGTACCCGTCGTCGGGGCCGGCTTCGGCGACGGGCGCCGGATCGACACGGATCTTGCCGCTGGCTTCGTTGAAGAGGACGGCGTTGATGCGTCCGGTGCCGCGGATCAGGCCGTGATTCTCCACGCGGCCCGGGTCGGAGCTGAACGCTTCGAGCGTGTCGCCGTTGATCATCGCGGTCTCATGGGCGAGGACCACCTCGCCGTCGACGAGGATGTTCTCGCCGCCGATCGACGACATCTCACCGATCGTCACCAGCCCCTCGATCGCGACGTGCAGCGTGTTGGTCGTGCCGTCGGCGTGGTCGGCGACATTGAGGTGCTGGTACTGCTCGAAGCCCTCCTCGACGAACTCGCCGGCTTCGGGACCGAGCTGGACGACCTGCCCCATCGCGCCGCCGAAACCCACGGTCAGCCCGTCGGGCCCGACGAAGTTGAGCGTGCCGCGTTGGAACTCGATGAACTGCGGCAGGACGGGGGTGCCGACCGAAAACGTGCCGCCGGTGATATCGAGGATCTCGGTGAAAATCACCTGGCCGTCGATGCGCAGGTGCTGGTTCTCGTTCAACTGGTAACCGATCACTTCCTGGAGGAACTCTTGGTCGACCGTCTCATCGCCGGTGATGTGAATCGTGCCGAAATTGAAGTCGAGCAAGGCGTCGGAGCCGTCGACCTCCATGCTCGGGGTGCGGAGCGTGCCGCCGTTGATGCGCATGATGCCATTGCCCACGATGTGGGTGCCGAGGCGGTAGGGGCCGCTGGAGTCCAACACTTCGACCATGGCCTCAGGGCCGATGTTAACCGCCGCGTCGCCGCCGGGCACAACGGTTTGCGTGGGGAAAGTTTCAAAGTCGCCGCCGACGATCAGGTTGGTCGCTTTGAAGGTGCTGAAGGCCTCGACGTCGACCGTCGCATCGGCGCCGAAGCTCTCACCGAGTGTGACGAAACCTCCGTCGAGGGTGGCGCCGTTGCGAACAGTGATCTGCGCCGTGCTGCCGGCGCCACCGTTGCCGACCGACATGGCGGAGAAGCTCGCCATCGCGCCGCTGCCGTCGACCAGCAGTTCGCCTTGGGAATCGTCGACAAAGGCCATCCTTGCGAAGTTGGCTTCCAGCGTGGCGGCGTTGGCGTCGGCGGTCACCTCTACCCGTCCTTCGCCAGCGTGCCCGATGGTGAGCAGGTCGATCCCGGTCCAGGTGCCCGTGTCCGCGATGGACAGCGACCCCTGGCCGGTCGTCCCCCAGCCGATCCGCACGTCACCGGAGCCGTTGGAGTCAACCGTTCCGCCGACCCCGAAGCCGCCGACATAGAACGTGCCCTCGCCCGATTCGCCGATCGTCAGCTTGTCCAGGTGATTAAAGGTTCCCTGGACGTTCATGACGCCCGAGGCCCCGGCGTCGCGGCCGACAACCGTACGGTCGTTGACCGTCAGCGAACTGTTGGCAAAGACGCTGACGTGGCCTTCGCCCGCCCCGCCGACGACGAGACCCACGCTGGCACCGCCGGTGTATTCGATGGTCCAGTCGGTTTGATCCAACCAAAGATCTGAATTTCTGGATGCGGGGTCGTTGCCCACCAGTGTCTGGTAAGTGGTGACCGTTCCGTTGATAAACCTAGCCGTGGTCGAGCCGGGATTATCGATCACAATGGCCGGCGGGCCGCCGGCGCTGTTGCCGGCGTTGAACTCGAAGCCGTTGAAGTCGAACTCGAGATTGGAATCGAGTACCCGGAGTGTTTCGACGGATGCGTCGGCGTTTATATCGATGTCGATATCGGAGCTCACGTCGAACGTGGCTTCCGTGTCAAAGCCCATCGGCACGCCGTTGTCCCAGCGGGCCGGGTCTTCCCAGTCGCCGTGGCCGCCAATCCATTCGGTGAAATGCGTCGCGGCCCCGGCGTGCGGTACGATGGTGAAGATGACGCCGATCAACGCGGCGCGGACGATAGCTGTGCGGTGGAACATGCTCGTTCTCCCTCTTTGTTCAGTGCCTTGTCTGATGCTGTCTCTCGTTGCAGCTTCCTGAAACCATATGTTCGGGCGCAGCGTGAACGCAGCCGCGTCCAAGCTTTCTCACATGACTCTCACGGCCGATGAACCCCAGGAATGATCAGTGCAGCCGCAATACGAATTTACCATATTCGCAACATAGTTGCATGTCAATAAAAAAACACGCAAATCTGCGACTTGGGGTCGCGCAGTCTTTTCAAGCCCGCCAAACCCGCAGCCCGGCGATTGCCCCGCGCCCAGCGCAACCGACGCGGCCAACCGCGCGTTAGTGCAACATCTGTTCTGTAAATCGGTCGGGGTAAGGCGGGGCGGAGCGAGCGTAGCGAGCGGGCCGGCTCTGGCGAGGAGTTCGGGCAAAGCCCGTCACCGAGACGGTTCTGGCTCACCACGGGCTCAGCGACCCGAGGGGTTAGTGAACTTGTGCTCGGTTGTGATTGCCGCCCGGCCGGGCGGCAATCACAGGGCTGATCCTGGAACTTCCAGCGATCATCTCCAAGATACAAGGGGTTAACAGCCTGTCGGGCTTGGGATGTGTGAGCGCGGCGGTTTGGCGGGGG
>CAYNCM010000027.1:0-35304 GCA_964395825.1 uncultured Planctomycetaceae bacterium | reverse complement strand
GGCCACGCGGCGGTGGTATTCGTCCGGCTCGTGTTGCTTGAGTTCGACCATCTCGCGCAGCCGCCCGGCGAGATGACTGACGAAAAGACCGAACCGCTCGGGATGGGTTTGGCGCAGCGTTTCCAGCCGCTCGGCCATGTGGGGCATGAGGTCTTCGATGACCGGCATCAGCTCGTGGATTTCCTCATCGCTGAGTATCGACGGCGGGCCGAACGGATGCGGCGGGGCCTCGCGCCTTTCGCCCGGTTCGCCGCGTTCGGCCCGCTGGGCCTTCCAGCGTTCGATCATCGGCCGATGCGGCCGGCGCGCCGCGTCCTGCTGGTCATCCGACGCTTCCTGTCCCACCGCCACCGGCCCCGCGAAAGCCAAGGCCAGCGCGATCCACATGGTCATCCAGCGTTTCATGGTCATCCTCAAAGTAAATCACGAAGCACACGAAGCCGCAACGAGACGAAGGACGTTGATGCGGTTTCAATCGTTTCGGGGCATCGGGCGTTCCCTGGAGTCTTCGTGTCTTCGCGCCCCGCGTGATGGCATTCAGAACTGCCGCAACCCGGTTTCGAGGTTGTCCAGTTCGTCGATCAGGCTGCTCGTTTGGCCGTTGCCGTCCGCCAGCACCGAGGCCAGGTCGTCCAGTTCGCTTTGCAGGGAATGGAGTTCGACGCTGAGCGTGGGGGCCTCGGCCGAGGCGTCGAGGGCCAGGGCGATGGTTTCGATTTCCGTTTCGGTTACGGCGAAGGCGGCGCCAGGGTCGTCGGGGCCGGCGTGCGTGGCCATCCACGTGGCGATGGTCAGGCCGACCACGATCGCCGCGGCCGCCGCCAGCGGGGTGAAGCGCAGCGCGCCGGACCCGATCCGCGCGATCACGCCGCGCGGCGCGTCGTTCCGCGGCAGGTCGGTCGCCGTGGCGTTGAAAATCCGGTCGGCCAATCCCGCGGGCGGGTCGGCCGGCATGGTGCGGCGCAACTGCTCGTCCAGCGCCCGCAGTCCGGCGGACTGTTCATGCGTTTGGCGTGAAGCGTTCATGGTTGTTTCCATTCGGTGGTTCGTGCTTCCCGGGACGCCTGGGCGCCGGCCAGCATGGCTTTGAGTTTCTTCAGCGCCCGGTGGCCTCGGGCGAGGACGGTTCCCAGCGGCTGGCCGAGCGTTTCGGCGATTTCCTTGTAGCCCAGCTCGGCGGTGTATCGCAGGTGCAGAATTTCGCGGTCGGCCTCGGGCAGCTTCGCCACCGCATCGCGAAGCTGATCGGCCTGTTCCATCGCTTCCAGTCGGCCGCCCGGCTGATCGCTTTCAGCCGCCCAGCCCATCGCCTCCGGCGGGGTGGCGGCGAAGTCGGTCGGTACGGCCTGGCGCTTGCGCCTTCGCATCTCGTCCCGCAGACGATTGATCGCAATGCGGAACAGCCACGACTCGAACCGCCCCTGCTCCTGGTAGCCGGCCAGCTTCCGCACGACCTTCACGAACGTGGCCTGGGTGATTTCCTCGGCCAACTCCCGGTCGCCGCACTGGCGGAAAATCACACCGAACACGCGGCCGCTGTAGGATTCGATCAGCCGCCGCCAGGCCGCCTGATCGCCCTTTGCCGCAGCCCGGAGTGTCGGCTCGATCTGCAAATCCATCCGGCTCCACCAGTCACAACGCCCCCGCCCGACGATTATTGCCCGCCGCGCCAGGCCATAGCATACCGATTGTCCCCCGTTTTCGATGCGAAAAACGATCATTCCGCCGCTCGGACGATCGATCGGAACCCACGCAACGGCGCTCCGGCCACGTCTTGCGGACCCGCTTGCCCAAGCGAACCGCACCCGTCGGCCATCGCAAAATTGGGCGAAAAAAGGGCTTGGCGGTCCACGGATGATCCGATATGATGATGGACCTCATGCACCGGGCACGGTACCAGATCGATTGCCTGCTGACCCCCGCCGCGGCCGCGGTGGTTGTGGTTGGTGTACCTGTGCGGGTCGTCGGGCTGTAAAGCCGGATCGCACCCGCGCCACTTCGAAAGACAACCTGAAATTCACGGATTCGACCGGTGTGTCGGTGTGGGCCGACACGATATGCTCAGGGACATCGCCGGTCGCCGGCCGGCTGAGCCGGCGATCGCAAAGGGAACACCGTCAGAGGAACTGCCATGACTATCGCCAGTCTTTCAACGGACATCAGCAACTACACCTCGGCCCCGCGGCGCGATCGGTTTGTCGGCGCCACCGGGGCGCAGATCTTCCACGAACTGATGCGCGAGCAGGGCGTCGAGCACGTGTTCGGCTATCCGGGGGGTGCGATCCTGCCGGTGTTCGATGCGATTTACGAATCGAAGCATTTCAACTTCATCCTGTCGCGCCACGAGCAGGGCGCCGGCCACATGGCCGAGGGCTACGCCCGGGCCAGCGGGAAGGTGGGCGTCGTGCTGGTGACCAGCGGTCCGGGCGCCACGAACACCGTCACGCCGCTGCAGGATGCGTTGATGGACGGCACGCCGATCGTCGTGTTCAGCGGTCAGGTGGCGACGATGGCGATCGGCAGTGATGCGTTCCAGGAAGCGGACGTGACGGGCATCACCCGGCCGTGCACGAAGTGGAACGTGCTGGTCAAGGACGTGCGCGATCTGCCGCGTCGGATCAACGAGGCGTTTCACGTCGCCACGAGCGGTCGGCCGGGCCCGGTGCTGGTCGACCTGCCCAAGGACGTGACCGCGGCGACGCTGCAAGAGGCGGTGGTCGAGCAGCCGCGGCTGCCCGGCTTCCACACCCGCGAACTGGGCACCAGCAGCGATCTCGAACGTGCGGCGGACATGATCAACCGCGCCCGGTGTCCGGTCATCTACGCCGGGCAGGGCGTCATTCTGTCCGGCGCGTCCGACGCGCTGATGCAGGTCGCCACGAAGGCGAACATTCCCGTGACCACCACGTTGCAGGGCCTGGGCGGATTCGATGAGTTCAACCCGCTTTCGCTGCACATGCTGGGCATGCACGGGTCGGCGTACGCCAATTACGCGATGCAGTCGGCGGACCTGGTGATCTCGATCGGCGCGCGGTTCGACGACCGGGTTACCGGGCGGATCACGGACTTTGTGCCCGAAGCTCGCCGGGCCGAGCGCGAAGGCCGCGGCGGCGTGATCCACTTCGACATCGCCCCGGAAAACATCGGTAAATCCGTGCCGGTCACGCTGGGCGTCGAGGGCGATGCGCGCAAGAACCTTGAAGCCCTGCTGCCGCGGCTCGAACCGCGCCAGCGCGCGGACTGGCTGGGCCTGATCGACCAGTGGAAGACTCAACATCCGTTCAACTACAAGCCCGACGATCGCCCCGGCCACATGAAGCCGCAGTACGTCATCGAGGAACTGTGCAAACAGACCCGCAGCGAAGCGGTCGTCACCACCGGCGTCGGCCAGCACCAGATGTGGGCGGCGCAGTTCTACAAGTTCCGCCATCCGCGCCAGTGGGTGACCAGCGGCGGACTGGGCACGATGGGCTTCGGCCTGCCGTCGGCGATCGGGGCCAAGCTCGCCCGGCCCGACAAAACCGTCGTCGACATCGACGGCGACGGATCGTTCTGCATGACCGGCATGGAACTGTGCACCGCGGCCCAATACGGCGTCGGCATGAAGGCGCTGATCCTCAACAACGATTTCCAGGGCATGGTCAAGCAGTGGCAGGACCTGTTCTACCAGGAACGCTATAGCCACACCCAGATGCACAACCCCGATTTCGTCAAGATGGCCGAGGCGATGAACTGCGTCGGGATGCGCTGCGACAAGGCCTCCGATCTTCCGACGGTCATGGACAAGTTTCTCAAGTGCGACCAGCCGGTCGTGCTCGAGTGCCTCGTCGAGAAGCACGAACACGTCTACCCGATGGTGCCGGTCAACGCGGCGCTGCACGAGATGGCGTTCGGTGACACGCTGCCGGAAGATCGCCATGACTGAATCGAAAAGCCCACGTGCCGACCACGGGGGCTTTTGACATGAACCCGGGGTTGTTGATGGCGACCAACGGGCGGCTCGGATCGATCAGAGAATCATGCTCAGCGTCCACCACAGGACGAATCCGACCGCGGCGATGATGAGCAGATCGAGCAGGAGGCGGGCGACGCGGGCGCCGATCTCGGCCCGGCGTTCGGCCCGTTCGGCCCGGCCGAGCGAGGCATCGGATGGACGAGCGTTCGTGGCAGGATACATCGGGGCTCTCCTTCCGCACGGCGTGAAGGGGCTAACGGTAAGCAAACGAAATGCTTGCCGATTCTTAACATTGAATTATATCGGCCCGCAGCCCGGATTTCCCGCACAATCCGGGGCGAATCGGGGAAATCCCGCGCCCATGGAACCTGGGGGAAGTGCAAGGTGGAGCAGCGTTTGTGGAGACAACCCTCATGAAACAAGGCTCACGCATGCCCATGCGTGAGCCTTTGACGAAATCGTCAGAACGGGGCGGGAATGGCGAATCGGCGGCTACAGATGATCGCAAACCAGGTCGCCGACTTCGGTGGTGCTGTAGCCCATTCGGCCGGCGCTGAGGCTGTTGAGTTTGGGGGTGACCTTCCTGATGGCTTCTTCCACGCGGTCGCCGGCCTGCTTCCAGGCGAACGTGCCGTCGGCCTCGGTGGTCGTCTGCAGCAGCAGGGCCATGGCGCCGATGGCCGCCAGCGGGTTGATCACGTTCTGGCCGGTATATTTCGGGGCGCTGCCGCCGATGCATTCGTACATGCTCACACCGCCCGGGTCGGGGTTGATGTTCCCGCCGGCGGCGATGCCCATGCCGCCCTGAATCATCGCGCCGAGGTCGGTGATGATGTCGCCGAACATGTTGGGCACCACGACGGTGTCGTAATACTCGGGGTTCTTGACGAACCACATGCAGGCGGCGTCGATGTGGTTGTAGTCTCGCTCGATGTCGGGGTAGTCGGCTTGGCCGATTTCCTCGAACGCGCGGAACCACAGGTCGCCGCAGTAGGTCAGTACGTTGGTCTTGTGCACGAGGGTCAGCAGCCCCTTGCCCGTGCCCTCGGCCTTCTTGCGCCGGGCGAACTCGAAGGCGTAGCGCAGGCATCGCTCGGCGCCGAACCGCGTGGCGATCATCTCCTGCGTGGCGACTTCGTTGGGCGTGCCCTGCCGCATGATCCCGCCGTTGCCGCAGTAGAGGTCTTCGGTGTTCTCGCGGATCACGTCGAAGTCGATGTCCTCGGGCCCCTTGTCTTTCAGCGGGCAGTCGACGCCGGGGTAGAGCTTCACCGGGCGCAGGTTGATGTACTGGTCGAGCTTGAACCGCAGGTTCAGCAGCAGGCCTTTTTCGAGGATGCCGGGCTTGACGTCGGGATGGCCCACCGCGCCGAGATAGATCGCATCGGACTGCCTCAGCTCGTCGATGTCGGCATCGTCGATGATCTTGCCGGTGGCCAGGTAGCGGTCCCCGCCGAAGTCGTATTGGCGGGTATCGAACTCGAAGCCCTCAGCCTTCGCGACCGCGCCGAGCACCTTGGTCGCTTCGGCGGTCACTTCGGGGCCCGTCCCGTCGCCGGGCAACACTGCCAGATTCAAAGCCATATCCATCGCTCCGGTCACAGGGTCAGCCGGGCATTATGGCACGGCGGCGGGGCCGGGGCAAAGCGCCGAAAACGGCGGCGGGGCGGGTTGACTGGACATGAAGGTCCGGCTAAGTTCACGGCCATGCACGCGGGGCACGGTGCTCGACGGCGGGCGCGAATCGGCAACCGGATCAAGAGGCGACAGTCATCACCTGCGGATCGGCGACACGAGCGAAGCGCGGCCCGACCGGGCCCGCCGCGTCGCCGGCCAGGGCAAAACCGGACGTAATCATCTGTCATCCGGCGAGGGGATAACTTCAAGGAGACGGTCAGACATGAAACGACTGATGCTGAGTGTGTTGGCGGCGGCCATGCTCGCCGGCGTGTGGGGTGTCACCGCGGTGCAGGCCCAGACCACTTCGAAGAAGCGCCTGGAGATCACCGCCGGGCCCGAAGAGCAGTTATCGGCCACCGAAGATTGGATCGAGAAGACCAAGAACCCCACCGACTGGTGGACGTGGGGGGCTGACCTGCGGCTGCGGACGATCTGGTTCGACAACGCCGTGCTGTTCAACAAGCACGTGCCGGTCGATCATCGCAGCTTCCAGCGCTACCGCGCCCGCTGGTGGAGCAAGTTCGACCTGGCCGAGAACGTCGACCTGAACGTGCGGCTGACGTGGGAAGGGCGGACGTACGACAAGCCCAACGCGTTCGAAGAATGGTACGGCGGGACGGTGTCCTGGGACACGCTGAACGTGAAGGTCGAGAACCTGCTGGGTCTGCCGATCACGATGACGGCCGGCCGGCAGGACCTCATTCTGGGCAACGGCTGGCTGGTGCTCGACGGCACGCCGCTGGACGGATCGCGCACGATCTTCTTCGACGCGCTGCGGTTCGACTGGGCGGCGGATGAGGATCACGACCTGTCGCTGATCTACATCGACCAGGGCGGCAGCGACGATCGGAACATCAGCCCGTTCAGCAACCTCGATGAGGACAACATCGAGCAGGACGAGCGCGGGGTGATCGCCTGGTACACCAACAAGGCGCTGATTCCCGAAGGCAAGCTCAACGCGTTCTTCATGTACAAGCACATGCAGGCGCTGCCGGGCGGCATCCGCGAAAACGGCGGCAGCCAGTTCCGCTCGTGGGGCGACAACGGCGAAATCTACACCTTCGGCCTGCGCATGGAGAAAAAGTGGGGCGAGCACTGGGCCCTGCGGGCTGAGGGCGCTCACCAGTTCGGGTCGAAGCTGACGGCCAACCCCGCCCGGCCGGACGGCGAGCCCGGCGGCAGCAGCCTCAGCGCCTTCGGATTCAACAGCCGGCTGACTTACTTCGTCGGCGACGATTGGAAAACGCAACTGCGCTGCTCGTATGAGTATCTCAGCGGCGACGATCCGAACACCGCGACCAACGAGGCGTTCGACATTCTCTGGGGCCGGTGGCCTCAGTTCAGCGAGCTGTACGTTTACAGCTACGCCGGCGAGACCCGCATCGCCGACGTGACCAACCTGCACCGTTTCGGGCTGGGCATCACGACCCACCCGCACGAGAAGATCGAAGCGTGTTTCGACTGGCACGTGTTGCTGGCCGACGAAAACACCTACGGCGCGGGCAACGCGGACGGGTTCAGCTCCGGCGGCGAGTTGCGCGGCAACCTGCTGGCGGCGCTGATGCGCTACAAGATCAACAAGCACCTGTTCGGCCACCTGCTCGCCGAGGCGTTCTTCCCCGGCAACTACTATGACGCCACCCGCAATGACCCGGCCGTGTTCCTGCGGGCCGAGCTGTCGATGAAGTGGTAAGCGGCGCCGGGCCGGCCGATTGAGCCTCTGTCACCGAACCCACCTGTTGCCAAGGGTGGGTTTTTTATTGATGATCTGGACCGTTCACCCACCACTCCGACGGATCGCCGACATGCCGATTGCCAGTGAGCACTATGGATCGACGCCGGATGAGCAAACGGTGACGCTGTTCACGCTGGCGCGCGGGAACCTTGTGGCGGCGCTGACGGATTTCGGGGCGCACCTGGTTTCTCTGCACGCGCCGGATCGCGCCGGACGCCGCGCCGACATCACGCTCGGTTACGACACGCTGAACGGCTGGCTGAACGACGCCGCTTACATGGGCGCGACGGTCGGGCGCGTGGGTAACCGCATCGCCGGCGGACGGTTCACGCTCGAAGGCCACGACTACCAGCTTGCCTGCAACGAAGACGGGGTCAATCACCTGCACGGCGGGGGCGCGGGGTTCAACGTTCGGCTCTGGCGGGCGGAGCCTTTCGATGACGATCGCGCCGTCGGCGTGAAATTCACCCGCACCAGCCCCGACGGCGAGGAAGGCTATCCCGGCACGCTCGACGCCACCGCCGTCTATGCGTTGACGGATGATGATGCGCTGATCGTCGACTTCGCCGCCACGGCGGATCGGCCGACCATCGTGAACATGGTGCATCACACGTACTGGCATCTCGGCGGTCACGATGCGGGCGATGTGCTGGATCACGAGTTGCGCATCGATGCGGACTGCTACCTGCCGGTGGACGAGCATTCGATTCCCGCCGGCGGCCGCGCCGACGTGACGGGCACGCCGATGGACTTTCGCGATGCCAAACCGATCGGCCGCGACATCGGGCAATTGACCAACGATCCGCGAGGGTACGATCACAACTGGTGTTTGAACGGGTACGATCCCCGGAGTCCGCGCGTGCGCCGGGCGATCGAACTGCATGATCCGGCCAGCGGACGGACGATGATGCTCGGCACCGATCAGCCGGGCGTGCAGTTTTACACCGGCAACCACCTCGAGGGCACGGTCGCCGGCAAGTCGGCCGTGCGCTACGGCCAATACGCGGGCCTGTGTCTGGAAACCCAGCATTACCCCGACACGCCGAATCACGCCGAGTTCCCGTCGATCGTTCTGCGGCCGGGCGGAACCTACACCCATCGCATGGTGCACACGTTCGGCGTGCGGTAAGCGCCGCGCTGTTCAGTCCACGCCACGAAATCACCGGCGCGGTGTGGCGTGAGCGGGCCATCGTAGCGCGATCGGCGTAATCATTGCAATCCGAACCCCGGGGGACGTCGCACCGGAAGCACTTGCAAAACATACGGTTACAAAATGACCGTTCGCGTCGCCGCCGCTCTGGCACGCCCATCGCTCCATGGCAGGGCACACTCGCCGTGTGACAACGATCAGGGGTCCCGGATGGACCCGCCAGGCCTTGACACTCGACCCACAGTCTCCTTCGCACTCACTGGTCAACGAAGGAGACCAACATGCACGCTCGACTGATTGCCGCCCTCGTTTCGCTCGCCCTCGCCTCGACCGGCTTCGGCCTGACCCTCGACGGGTCGGGCCAGGTCACCGACTGGAACCTGACGCCGGATCTGGCCAACCCCACCCACCAGGCCAACGTCGTGACCACCGGCATGGTTTCAACCTACGCCAACGACTACGCCCCGATCGACTTCCCCGGCGGCGTGGGTCGCGAACCGTCGCCCGGCCTGCCCGGCGGCGAGAAGTGGGACCAGGAACAAATGCACGTCCGCGTGAATGCCCAGGGCCTGCTCCAGGTGCTCGTGGTCAACAGCACCGGGTTCAGCGGTGTGTACAAGAACGAGACCGTCTACCTCGGCGACCTGTTCATCACCGTCAACGACCAGCGCTACGGCGTGGTCACCCAGAGCGCCTCGCAGGGCCTCAGCGCCGGCGACATCTACCGCATCGACCGCGATGCCGACGTCGAGAAGCTGCAGGACATCTCCGCCAGCTACATCAACAACAACAAGCTTCGCGCCAATGACTACGGTCCCGATGACAAGATCCGCAACATCGCCGGCCCGTGGGCGGTGGATTCGGGCATCGACGCGGCCCAGCTCATCGGCGCCGCCGCCATCGATGCCGCCACCTTCGACTACGGTGGGGATGAGGATGGCACCCACCTCATCGAATACACCATGGACCTGGGCCTGTTCGGCGTGCCGACCTCCTTCCAAGCCCACCAGACCTACGGCTGCGGCAACGATGTGATCAAGGTCATCGCCGACGGCACCGAAATCCCCGAACCGGCCAGCCTTGCCCTGATGAGCGCCGGACTGCTGCTCATCGCCCGGCGCCACCGCAAGGCCTGAAGTGGCCTTCAACTTGACCCTTCGCACAGCGGCGGTCCGACTTTCCCGGTCGGTCCGCCGTTTTCTCACGCACCCGGCCCGTTGTTCGGCGTATGCTGTCAGCAGGCACAACCCCCCATGGAGAAACCCATGTTGCAACGGACCGCTCTGATCGTCATCGCTCTGGCCGCGCTGATCGCCGCCACCGCCGTCGCCGATGACCAGGTCGCCGACAAGCGGACCCGCCAGGTGGTCCGCGAACTGACCGATTACTTCAGCGCCCTGGACAGCTTCACCGTCGACGCTTCGGTCGACATGTCGGTCAGCCTCGGCCAACAGAGCCAGATCAGCACCAGCCGGTTTTCGTTCGCCATGCGCCGGCCGGACCGGTTCGCCATGCACATGACCGGCGGCGATCGGGGTGGATCATTTGTCACCAACGGCGAGCGTCTGTGGACCTACGCGCCGTCGGCCGGCCGCTACTCGGTCGAAACGGCGCCCCAGCCGTTCGAAGCGGCGCTGGGGCATGAGGTGCTCGGGGCGCTGAGCGCCGGGGCGGGCGATTTCGTCGCGCTGCTGGGGCGGTCCGATGCCTACGAAGCGGTGTTCGACGGCGTGGGCAAGGCCGAATACATCGGCGCAGAAAAGCTCGGCGACACCGGCGCGCATCACCTGTGGTTCGAGCGGGACGACGTGGGGCTGAACCTGTGGGTGGCGCGGGGTGATCAGCCGGTCGTGTTGAAGGTCGCCCCGGACTTCAGCGCCGCCCAGCCCGCGGAACCGGGGCCGCGGAAGATCGAACTGACCATCACCTTCAGCGATTGGCGCCCGAACGTCGAAATTGAACCGGCCACGTTCACCTTCACCCCGCCCGATGGCGCCGAGCGAGTGGCCAGTCTGCTCGGCCATCCGATGCTCGCCAAGCCCGCGCCCGGGTTCACGTTGGCCGATCTGGACGGCGAGAAGCATTCGCTGGCCGATCACAAGGGCAAGGACATCGTGATCCTCGATTTCTGGGCGACGTGGTGCGGCTGGTGCGGCAAGGCGATGCCCGTGCTCGAACAGGTCGCCGCGAAGTTCAAGGACAAGAACGTCGTGCTGTACGCGGTGAACGTGCGTGAAGACGCCGCCGCCGCGCGGCAGTACATGAACCAGCGCAACCTGAACGCCGATCACGTGCTGCTGGACAAGACGGCCAGCGCGGCCGACTCGTTCGGCGTGCAGGGCCTGCCCACCACCGCAATCATCGGAACCGACGGTACGGTGCAGGCGATCTTCTCCGGCGTGCCGGGGGGCAGCGAACGCCTGCTCGCCGAGCAGATGACCAACGCCCTGGAGACGCTCACCTCCGGTGAGAAGCTCGCCGAACTCGACTGACACCCGGCGACCGCGGCACGCTGCTTCTTCGCCCGGGCGGAGCGCCGGTCACTCGGCCAGGTACTTCGGCGTCGCGCCGGCGGCGATGACTTCGCCGAAGTACATGCGGTGGTAATCGTTGTGGTAGCAGTCGGCGATGTAATCGGCGAGGAAGTGCGCCGGGTCGATATCCTGGAAGTAGACCTTGCGGCACTCGATCACCAGTTCGGCTTCGGCGTAGGCCGGGCTGGCCACCTGCGCGGCGGCGATCGGCGTGAAGCCCGAGTCGTTTATCTTGTCCATGTCGCGCCCGCTCCGCGAGCCCAGCACCTTCAACGTCGGGCGATGCTCCTCGGCGAACGCTGAGAGCGTGAAGCTGTCGGACGATTCGGTGAACGGGTACGTATGCCGCTGGGGCCGCACCACGCAGATCGCCATCGGCCGGCCCCAGATCGTGCCGAAAAAGCCCCACGAAACGGTCATGCTGTTGAACTGTTTGGCCGCGAAGTCGCCGGCCGTCAGCAGGCACCAGCCCTTGTCCCACGCTTCGAACGGACGCAGCACGATGCGCTCAGGTGCGACCGGTTGGCGATTCATGTTCAGTCTCCTCGAGATCAATCGGTGGTGTGGTTGTCAAACCCCAGCGTGACGAGAATGCAGGCATCGCCGCCGATCACGTTCATGTCCGCCTGTTCGGCGCGGCGGACGGCCTGGGCCGACTCGGCGCCCGGCTGCATCCACAGGTGCCCGATGCCCAGGTCGATCGCCCGTTCGACGATTCGTTCGGTCACCTTCGGCGGGGTAATGATCGACACACCGTGCGGCGTCCGGGGCAGCGAGGCCAGATCGGCATACGCGGCCAGGCCCTCGATCTCGCCGGCACCGGGGTTGACCGGATAGACGGTTCGGTGGTGCTGCTGATAGACGCGCAGCACCATGTTGCCGTATTTGCGGCGGTCGCGCGAGGCGCCGACGACCGCGAACGTGTCGCCGGCGAGGAAGGCGCGGATGCGATCGTCCAGGCAGGGCATGGGCGGTACCGTGAATTCGGACCTGCGCTTCGCTCCGGTCCGGCGCGGGTTTACTGCCCGGGGCCGAGGTAGAGATCGTCGAAGTAGACCTCGGCGGTCGCGGGCGGGTCGGTGGGTTGACGGTTGTCCCAGCGGGCTTCAAACAGCACGCGAATCTTGTCGAACCCGCGCGGCACGCGGCCCCACTGACGCAGGAAGTCCTGCCGAAGGTCGCGCTCGAAGCTCACCCACTCGCCCACGGGCGGGTCGGCGGTGTTCACGAACACCCACTGCGCGTTGCCAATCGCGAACGGCGGATCGCCGATCCCCCCCAGCGGATAACGGATCTGGAAGTTGGTCACCTGCTCGAGGCCCGGCGGCGGGTTGTCGGCGCCGAACACCACCACCACCATCTGCACATACAGGTCGTCCGAGCCTTTGTCCCAAAGGTTCGCGCAGTATCGGCCACGCAGAACCCGGGGAAACGTGTCGGGGCGGATTTCCTGAATCACGCCGCAGATATGCGTTCTTTTCGCCGGGGCGGCCAGCGAACTGGCCAGCAGCCGCGCGCTGTACGATCCGTTGGCGGCGCGTTGGTCGCTGCGCTCAAAGGGCGGCCCCCACACCTTCGATTCCAGGCTGAACCACGGCGCCCGGCCTTCCTCAAACCCGCCGTTGGCGAACAGATTGCCTGCGGCATTCGCGCCATCACCCGCCGGCCCGCTCGACGCATCCGGCTGCCCGTCGCATCCCGCACCGAGCGCCCAGAGGGTGATCAGCATTACAAGGTCGAATCGGATCAGACGCATAACCCCATCGTAATGCGAGCAGGGATGGCCGCAAGCGCCTGGATCAGGTCAGCGTCGGGCGACTACCGCGCGGCGGGTTACGGTTCGGTGATGCCGCGGATGGCGCGGGTGTAGACGCTGAGGCATTCGCGGGCGGCGGTTTCCCAAGTCAGTTTCCGCACCTCGAAGTCGGCGTGTTCGCGCAGCGTGCTGCTCAGCGGCGGATGCTTGAGCACGGCGATGATCTTGTTCGCCATCTCGTCCACGTCCCAGAAGTCGACCTTCAGCGCGTGCGTGAGCACCTCGGCCACGCCGGAGTTCTTCGAGATGATCACCGGCACGTCGTGGCGGATCGCCTCCAGGGGCGCGATGCCGAACGGTTCGCTGACCGAGGGCATGACGTATACGTCGGCCATCTGAAAGATGCGATCGACGTCCTTGCCCCGCAGGAACCCGGTGAACAAAACCTTGTGGCCGATGCCCATCTCGGCGGCCAGGCTGATGACGCGGCGTTCCATGTCGCCCGAGCCGGCGATGACGAACTTCGCCCGGCTGAACTTCTGCAGCACCTTCTTCGCCGCGGCCACAAAATACTCCGGGCCTTTCTGCATGGTGATGCGCCCGAGGAACAGGACGATGCGGTCGCCCTTGCGGATGTTGCCGCTGGTGGTCGCGCCGTGGTGTTCGATGCCGTTGTAGACCACGTGGACCTTGTCGGCCCCCACGCCGTAGCGATGCAGAATGATCTTGCGGGTCAGGTGCGACACCGAGATCACGCGCATGGCGCCGTGCATGCCTCGGCGTTCGATTTCGTAGATGCGGTTGTCGACGTTCTCGCCGGAGCGGTCGAATTCGGTCGAGTGCACGTGCACGACCAGGGGCTTGCCGGTCATGGCGGCGAGGGCCAGGCCCCCGGGATAAGTCATCCAGTCGTGGGCGTGGATCACGTCGAACTGTTCACCGCGGGTCAACTGCACGGCCATGTTGGCGTAGCGTTGGACTTCGCTGAGCATGTCGCCGGCGTAGTCGTTTGCGGCGCGGTCGGCGCGGTCGGCCAGTTCGAGGGCGCTGGGCAATCCGGCGGCGCGCTGTTCGGCGGCAATGCGCAGTTCCTCGATGATCTGCCGGACCGATTGACCAGTCACCGCCGCGCGGGCGCTGATCCACGAAGGCGTCTGGTAGGGGCTGCGCAGCCAGGCGGGGATCGCCTTGAAGGTGACGTGTTCCATGTCCTGGCGGCGGTAGGTGACGGGCAATTCCCCTTCGCTCGGCGCGCCGCCCGGAGCGCCTTCACTGCCCGGCGCCGCGGCGCGGGGGAAGCCGTTCGCCGACGGGCTGATCAGCCGCACATGCGAACTGTAATCCGCTTCCACGGATTTCGGCAACACGAACAGGATTTCGGTGCCAAGGCGGTTCATGGCCCTGGTCAGTCCGAAACAGGCGGTTCCCAGCCCGCCGCTGATGAACGGGGGGAACTCCCAACCCAGCATGAGCACTCGCATGGCGGTCCTCTCGACGTCGCGCCCGGCCCCCGGCGAAAGCTTCGTCTGTCGCTGTGCTGCGCTCATCGACGAACATCCACAACCACCGAGCCATGATTCTCACGAGAAGCGTTGGCCGGTCATCCGTGGCCGGTCGCTCTCGTCGGTTCCATCACGATTGCCGCGCGACGGTCGCGCTTACGACTCATCGTCGGGCGACATGTCACCCAGTTCACGAAACGCCGACTCATACGCCAGCAGATACGCGGCGACCTGATCGGCCAACGTCGCATTGTCCGCCCCTCGGCTTTCGGCCAGGGCCAGCGGGCTGCGGAAAGTATAACACCGTTGATCGTCCCGGAAGTGCTCGAAGCTCACCTTCATCGGCTGGCCAAGCTCGACGAGTTCGTCTTCGATCAGTTCTTCGAGCTTGTCGCCGGTATGCATGAGGTCGGCTTCGATCGACTCGCTCAGCCAGCGGTCAGTGGTGCGCAGAACGATCCAGAGGCGGTCGGCGTCGGGGTCGAAGGTGACGGCGTACTCGGCCGGAGCACGCGAACCGCGCGCCGGGCAGATCAACTGCCCCGCCTCGCAGCGCACGTCATTGAACACGTCGGCCTGTCGAGCGCGATCGGCCAAGCGCTTCAGCAGATTGTCGGGGCAGGAATTCGTCATCGCTGCGGCGCGGCGCGCCGGTCCCTGATCCGTGGAAGCCTTGATCGTAACCGCACGCATTTTAGCAGACAAGGACGGCCCGCGCGATACCCCCTGGCCGGCGGGGGGCGTAGAATGGATCCCATGTCCGCCGACCGCTCCCACGCCCGGCCCGACCAGACCTGGACCACTCGGCGCCTGCTGAACTGGACGGCGGATTACCTCGAACGCCGGCAGGTCGATTCGCCTCGCCTGGCCGCGGAAATGCTGCTGGCCCACGTGCTCCAGACGCCCCGCATCAAGCTGTACATGAACATGGATCGACCGGCCAGTCCGCTGGAACGGGCGGCCTACCGGGAGCTGATCGAGCGGGCCGCGGCTCACGAACCGGTGCAATACCTGGTGGGCAAGGCGTCGTTCTTCTCGCTGGATTTCCAGGTGAACGCCGATGTGCTCATTCCCCGCCCGAGCACCGAAACGCTGGTCGAACACATCATCCAGCGGGTCCGTCGCACGCCCGGCCTCGCACGGCCGGTGATCGCCGATGTGGCAACCGGCAGCGGCTGCATCGCCGTCGCCCTGGCGAAGAATCTGCCCGACGCCGGCCTCATCGCCACCGACATCAGCGACAAGGCCCTGGCCGTGGCGAAGCACAACGCCGCGGCGCACGGCGTGGCCGATCGCATCACGTTTCGGCGGGGCGATCTGCTCGAGCCGCTGGCCGGGACACGCTTCGCCTTCATCGCGGCCAATCCGCCGTACATTGGCGATGCCGAATGGGAAGCGTTGGCGCCGAACGTCAAACAGTACGAACCGGTCAGCGCGTTGCGAGGGGGTTTGGACGGCCTGGACGTGCTGCGACCGCTGATCGCCGGGGCCGGGACGCTGCTCACTGAAGACGGGCAACTGGTCGCGGAGATCGCGGCCAGCCAGAAGCAGGCGGTGCTCGAACTGGCGAACGCGGCGAACGATCTGGCCCACCCGCGCGTGCTGGCCGATGCGGAGGGATTTGCGCGGGTGCTGGTGGCGGATCGGGCGGACTGACCGCGGGGAAAAGGGCTTTTCGAAATTCGAAAATTCTCACTTGCATCGGTGGTTGCACTTGCTATCATAAATTTAACCGAGGCGTCTGATTCCGGGCGTTTCGGGGCACCAAGCCAGGCCCCCCCATCCGCGGCTCCAGGTCCTGCGAAGCAATTCGCTTGGCCGAGCCGCGGTTTTTTCCGCGCCGCGCGCTTGCCGGATGTCCGGGCCGGGTCCGGGTAAGTCCGCGAGCGTCGAGCCGGGCGCCCGAAAGCCGAGAGCGGGTGTTGACTCACCGAGCCGGCTTGGGGATACTGAGCAGATCGAATCCCGGACCAAGCCGTCCACGTTCACCAGCCGCCTTTCGCGAAGCCGTGGATTCGACGGCGGCCAGGGTGACGTGGCGAACCGGGAATCCCGCGCGGGTGGCCGTTGTGATCCGTTGCACCGCCTGCCGCGCTCCCTTAACGTGGCACAGCGAATCCGTGACGTCCATGGCAAACGACCCCGCTTCCAGTCCATCCTGCACCGGCGATTGCGGTCACTGCGCGATCGGCCAGGCGACCGGGGCCCAGGCGCCCGCCGGGCCGCTGCGCGGCGGGTCGATGGCCGCGGCGGCGGCGATGTTCTTCGGCCCGCCGTTGATCGGGGCGGTGGCCGGCGCGGTGGCCGGGCAAATGCTCTGGGCCGGTGAGTTGCTCGGCGCGGTGGTCGGGTTGGCCGGTGGGGCGATGGTCTCGATGGCGGCGGGGCGGGTGGTCAACCGCCGATGCGAGGCCCAGCCATGACCGCTGTTTCCGACATGCCCGTCGCGACCGGCCGCACGTTCGCCCATGGCGTTCATCCGCCCGAGCGCAAACGTTTCGCCGAAGATCAACCCATCGAAGTGCTCCCCGCGCCCCAGCAGGTGACCCTCGCCCTGCTCCAGCACACCGGCGCGCCCAACGAAGCGCAGACCAGGCCGAAACAGGAAGTGAAGATCGGCGACCTGATCGGCTCAACCGAGGCTTTCGTCTCGGCGCCGGTCCATGCGACGATCAACGGCAAAACCGCCCGCGCCGGCGCGGTGACGCTTCCCAACGGCCGACACGTCGCCGCCGTGCCCATCAAGGCCGACGGCGATCAGCCCACGGCCGAAACACTGATGGCCGACCTGTTCGGCGGCGACTGGCCGACCGATGTGTCGGAGACCCGGCCGCAGCAGATCACCGATGCCGCGCGGGCCGCGGGACTGGTGGGCCTGGGCGGGGCGGCGTTTCCCACCCACGTCAAGCTCACCCCCCCTGCTGACAAGCCCATCGACACGTTGCTGGTCAACGGCTGCGAGTGCGAACCGTATCTCACCGCCGACTACCGATTGATGGTCGAAGCCCCGGGTCCGATCGTGACCGGCGCGCTGCTGGCCGCCAAGGCCTGCGGGGCCCAGCAGGTCGCGATCGCGGTGGAGGACAACAAGCCCCAAGCGATCGAGAAGCTGCGCGAGGCCGCGGCCGACACGCCCGTCCGCATTGCGATGATGAAGACGAAGTATCCGCAAGGCGGCGAGAAGCAGCTCGTCCACGCTGCATTGCGTCGTGAAGTGCCGACCGGCGGGTTGCCGCTGGACGTGGGCGTGGTGGTGTTGAACGTGGGCACGTCAGCGGCGCTGGCGCGGGCGGTGGTGCGCGGCAAGCCGCTGACCCATCGCGTGGTGACCGTGTCGGGCGCGGGAATCGCGAATCCGAAGAACCTGCTCGTGCCGATCGGCGCGGCGTACCGGGCGCTGATCGACTACTGCGGCGGATTGCGGGACGATGCGGCGCGGGTGGTGGCCGGCGGGCCGATGATGGGCTTCGCCCTGGGCGACCTGGACCTGCCGGTGACCAAGGGCACCAGCGGGGTGACGGTGCTCACGCACGACGACGTGGCCAAGGCCGCCGAAACCGCCTGCGTGCGTTGCGGGCGATGCGTGGAAGTGTGTCCGTTGAACCTGGTGCCGACCAAGATCGCCCTGGCCGCGCGACATCAGGATTGGGCCCTGGCCAGGCGGTATCACATCACCGCGTGCATGGAATGCGGCTGCTGCGCGTACCTGTGCCCGGCGAGCATCCCGCTGGTTCAGCTCATCCGCATGGGCAAAGCCCAGATGCCCCGTGACTGATTTGCGGTTTGCGGGCTGATGGCTGAAAGCTTCGAGAATGACCGCTGCCGACTCGACAACCTCGCCTTCGCTGCATGTCGCGGCCAGTCCGCACCTGGGCAGCGCTTCGTGCACCACCAGGCGGATGATGATCGACGTGCTGATCGGCCTGGCGCCGGTGCTGGCCATGGCGATCGTGGTTTTCCGATGGTATGCGATCAAGCAGGTCGGCCTGTGCGTGCTGGGATGCCTGGCGGCGGAGGCGGCGTTCGTGGCCTGGCGAGGCCGGGCGATCACCCTGGGCGATTGCAGTGCCGCGGTGACCGGCGTGATTCTCGGCCTGTCCCTGCCCTGGAGCGCCCCGTGGTACGTGGCGATCGTCGCGGCGGTCGTGGCGGTGGGGGTGGGCAAGATCATTTTCGGCGGCTTGGGGCAGAACATCTTCAACCCCGCGATGGTCGGCCGGGCGTTCGTGATGATCAGCTTCAGCGCCGCGCTCAGCGGCGCGGCTTACGTCGATCCCGGCTCCAGCCTCGACGTGGTCACCCAGGCCACGCCGCTGGGCGCGGCCAAGGAAGCGGCCGGCGCGATCGGTGTGCCCGCCCTCATGCCTTTGCTGATCGGCAACATCAACGGATCGCTCGGCGAAACCAGCGCCCTCGCCTGCCTGCTCGGCGGGGTCTACCTCTGCGTTCGCCGCACCGCCTCCTGGGAGATTCCCGCCGGTTCGGTGATCGGCCTGGTCGCCATCGCCGCCCTGGCCCAACTGCTGGGCAGCCCCATGACCGTCGCTCATCACCTGCTCGGCGGGGCGTTCGTCTTCGGGGCGTTCTTCATCGCCACCGATCCGGTATCCAGCCCCCTCACCCCGCGCGGCAAGTGGATCTTCGGCATCGGGTTCGGCGTGCTGGTGATGGCTATCCGACTGCTCAGCAATTATCCCGAAGGCGTGGTATTCGCGATTCTGCTGATGAATGCGATCGCACCGCTGATTAACCGCTGGACCATCCCCCGCCCGCTCGGCGGCCCGGTCCCGGCGAAAAAGTGAACCCACAGACCAGACGAAACGATCCATGAAAGTTCAGTATCTCATCGACGCCTGGTTGGTTCTGCTGCTGGCGGTGTGCTTCGGCGCGGCGCTGGCGGGGGTGCAGATGGCTTTGGCCGACCGCATCGCCGCCAACGAGAAGAACAAGACGCTGTCGCGGATTCCCCAATTGATCCCCGGCGCCGATCCGACGAAGATTATCGAGCGCACCCTCGACGGCGAAACGGTCTACCAGGTGCGCAACCGGGCCGGCGAACCGGTCGGCTGGGCGGTGACCGCGGTCGGCGATGGCTATGCCGACAAGATCAGGCTGCTGATCGGCCTGTCGCCGGACGCGAGCGCGCTGACCGGCATCGACGTGCTCAGCCAGAAGGAAACCCCCGCGCTGGGCGACAACATCACCACCGCCGACTTCCGACAGCAGTTCGCCGGCAAGCCCACCGACGATCCGCTGAAGGTGGACCAAGACGGTGGCGGGATCGAAGCCCTCACCGCCGCGACCATCAGCTCCCGCAGCGTCTGCGACATCGTCAACAAGGCCGTGGCCAGGTGGAAACCCAGGCTCGGGGTGCAGTGATATCCGGTAAAGCCCATGGCAAACCAAGGCCCGACACCGCTGGAACGTTTTGTCAACGGGATTCTCCCGGAGAACCCGGTGTATCGTCAGTTGCTGGGCATGTGCCCGACGCTGGCGGTGACCGCGGCGATGAGGCCGGCCATGACGATGGTCGCGGCCACGGCGTTCGTGCTCCTCTGCGCCAACATCCTGGTCAGCCTCATTCGCCCGCTGCTCAAACCGCACCTGCGCATCCTGGTGTTCACGCTGACCATCGCCACCTTCGTCACCATCGCCGACCGCTTCCTCGCCGCGTTCCTGCCGAACATGAGCGACCAACTCGGCCCGTACGTGCCGCTGATCATCGTCAACTGCCTGATCATCAGCCGCTGCGAAATCTGCTCGTCGAAGCAGGGGCTGGTCACGGCGATTGCCGACGGCCTGGGCATGTCGCTGGGCTTCGGCATCGCGTTGGCCAGCGTGGCCACCGTGCGGGAGATCGTCGGCATGGGCACGTGGTTTGACCTGCCTGTGCTGCCCGATGGCGCCCCGACGCTCGGCCTGTTCGTCATGCCGCCGGGCGCGTTCTTGACCATGGGCTTCCTGCTGGCCGGCGTGAACTGGATCGGCGACCTCCGCGCCAAACGCGCCGCCAGCCATCCGCAACCCGCAACCGGAAACCCCTAACCGATCGACCATGGACTACTTCGCCAGCTTTATCCTGATTGCCGTCGGCGCGGCGCTGATCAACAACTTCGTGTTGATCTACTTCGTGGGCATCTGCCCGTTCCTCGGCGTCAGTCGGCGGGTCGACATGGCCTTCGGCATGGGCATGGCCGTCACCTTCGTCATCTCCATCGCCGCGCTGCTGTCGTGGATCTTCACCAACTACCTCCTCCAGCCCGGCGCCCCGCTGAGCGTCTGGATCGCCGGCCTGGTGATCGAAAACGTCGACCCGGCGAAGATCGACCTGTCTATCCTCAGCTACATCGTCTACATCTTCGTCATCGCCTCCAGCGTGCAGTTCGTGGAAATGTACGTCCGCAAGTTCTTTCCCGCGCTGTACAAGAGCTTCGGCGTGTTCCTGCCGCTGATCACCACCAACTGCGCCATCCTCTTCGCCTGCCTGGAAATCATGAAGCACGTGTCCGGCGCAACCGGTCCGGCGCGGTGGGATCTGGCCCAGTCGCTGACGCTGGCGATCTTCGGCGGGGTGGGCTTCACCCTCGCCATCTGCCTCATGGCCGGCATCCGCGAGGAGCTTGACCACTGCGACGTGCCCAAACCCGCCCGCGGGGCGCCGATCACGCTGGTCGTCGCCGGCATTCTCGCCCTCTCGTTCATGGGCTTTTCCGGCATGGCCGGTCACATCGAACGGAAAATGACCGGCGAGGCGCCAGACGAGATTCCGCCGACGCTCAACGAACCGTCGACCGGCTCGCCCGTAACCACGCCCGAGGGCGACCTGGCCGACCGCGACCCCGACATCACCCCTGGAGGTGCCCGATGACCGCGACGATCACCGTCGTGCTGCTGGCGGGGGCGACCATGGTGGGCCTGGCCCTGGTGATGAGCTTCATCCTGGGCTGGGCGAACCGCGCGTTTCACGTGGAAGTCGATCCCCGCGTCGCGCAGGTGATGGACGCCTTGCCCGGCGCCAACTGCGGCGGGTGCGGGTACGTGGGCTGCGCCGAATACGCCGAGGCGGTGGTCCAAGGCGCCGGCGACGTGCCGGTGACGCTGTGCGCGCCCGGCGGGGAGAGCTGCGCCCAGGCGATCGCCGACATCCTGGGGCTGGATGTGCAGCAGTCCTGGCCGTACCGCGCGGTGGTGCACTGCGCCGCGAAAGCCGACCAGCGCAAGGCCCGGGCCGATTACCGGGGCGAGCCGACCTGTGCCGCGGCCAACGTGATCAGCGGTTACCAGGGCTGCACCTACGGATGCCTTGGGCTGGGCGATTGCGTGCGGAGCTGCGACTTCGACGCCATCGACATCCTCGACGGCCTGGCCACGGTGGATTACGACCAGTGCACCGGTTGCGGGGCTTGCATCAAGGCCTGCCCGCGAAACATCATTTCCCGCGTGCCGTTCAAAGCCGAGCGCATGCTCGTGGTGGCGTGCAGCAACAAAGACAGCGGCGTGGAAGTGCGGAAGGTGTGTGAAGTCGGCTGCATCGGCTGCAAGGCGTGCACGAAAGTGAGCAAACTGCTGAGCGTCATGGATAACCTGGCCGACGTGGATTACGAGCAGTACGAGCCGGCCGAGGTGGATGCCGAAGAAGGCGAAGCGGCGATCGCCAAGTGCCCGATGGAGGCGCTGCTGTACGTGGGCAAGCCCAGCGAGCAGGGCCAGGCCGCCGTGGCCGACGAACCCCTGCCCGACCGCATCACCGACAATTTCAAGACCACCGCCGACGACGCCCAGTGGTGGGGTTAGTCGCAGCGCACCGCCAAAAACGCCAAAACGCCGCGCCGAACCCGCCACCGATCAACACCGATGCCGATCCGGTGTCTGGCCCGTGTTCATCGGCGCCTTGGTTCGCCCCAGACCTTGGCGTGGCGTCTTGACGGTTCAGTCCTTCCCCATGGAGCGATGGAATCCCGGCGTGGTGTGCACCGCGTAATCTTCCGCCGTGCCGGTGACGACCATGGCTTCGGTGCCGGGCGGGCATTGGGCCAAACCTTGCGGACCGAGAACGCTTAAGGCGGTGGCCCAGGCGTCGGCGGCGGCGGCGGCGGGGGCGATGACGGTGACGCTGGGCGCGTGGTCGGCGGGCGTGCCGGTACGCGGGTCGATGATGTGGCTGTAGCGGTTGCCCCCGATGGTCACGAACCGCGCATAGTTGCCGCTGGTGCACACGGCCCGGTCGGTCAGGCGCAGGAAGAACAGCACCCGATCACCGAACGGATCGCGCAAACCCACGCGCCATCCTTGTCCGTTGCCGTTAACGCCGAAGCACCGCACATCCCCGCCCACGTCGACCAGCCCGCCAACCGCCCCGGCGTCGCGCATCGCTTCGATCGCCCGATCAATGGCGTAACCCTTGGCGATGCCGTTCAGGTCGAACGCCACTGTCGGCGCTTTGGCGTAAACGTGCTTCCTGTCATCGGCGATCGCCACCAGATCCCAACGGCTACGGGTTCGGGCCTCGGCGATTTTCTCGGCCGTGGGCAGCCTCTGCTGTTGCGCGGCCCGCTTCCATAACTCAAACAACGGACGCGCGGTCACGTCGAACGCGCCGTCCGTGCTTTCGTACGCCCGTTTCGCGTTCGACAGCACCGTCCACAGATCGAAGCTCACCTGGTCGATGTGTCCGGCGTTCAGTCGGCTCAGTTCCGACGATTCGATGTGGGTGCTGCACAGCGCTTCGACGCGGCGGAGTGTTCGTTCGGCGGCGTCGAGGGCCGCCCGCCGGCGGCCGGCCTGATCGGCGGGCATGACCACGACGACGCGGCAGCTCGTGCCCATGATCGCTTCGGGCCGGCCGGTCGCGGCGATGAGGTCGGCGGATTCACTGTCGCCGCGCGTCCGCCACAGGGCGATGACCGTCAGCGCGGCAACCGCGGCGACGATCAACGCGGCGGGCCATCTTCGATGCGGCCGGTGCATGGGTTTCAAGGATAGCACAAGTATCGGACGGCGGGGGGTGAACGGCTGTTTCACGGGGCGGATGGGTTGTGATAGAGTGATTGGGTTGAGGGGTCTTGTGGCGCGGGGCCTGCCACGCCGGGCGCGATCGCCATGGGAGCCGATCATGAACCAGTCAGCCCGAGCCCGCGCGGCGGCGCAGGTCGATTCAAGTTCGACCGACGTCGGCTATCGCGAGCTTTTCGAAGCCCATCCGCATCCAATGATGGTGGTGGACCGGGCGTCGTTGCACTTCATGGCGGTGAACGCGGCGGCGGTGGCGCAGTACGGCTACAGCCGGGAGGAGTTTGTGGCGCTGACGGCCCGGGACATCCATCCGCCGGCCGACGTGACCGAAGCCGCGAAAGCCATTCAACGCAACGGGACCGGGTTGGACCAGGCGGGCATCTGGCGTCACCGGCGCAAAGACGGCACGGTGATCGAGGTGGAAATCGTCTCGCACGGGATCACCTGGGACGGACGGACGGCCGAACTGGTGCTGGCGCTCGATGTGACCGATCGGCTTCAGGTCGAGCGGGCCTTGCGGGAGTTGAACGAAACGCTCGAACAGCGCGTGGCCAAGCGGACGGCCGAACTGACCGCGGCCCTGGAACAACTTGAACAGTTCCGCGCTTCAGTCAGCCAGGGTCCGGCGGTGATCTTCCGCTGGCGGGTGGCCGACGGCTGGCCGGTCGAGTTCGTCACCGACAATGTTTCGCAGTTCGGCTATAACGCCGAGCAGCTTATCTCGGGTCAGGTGGGCTGGACCCGCATCACCCACCCCGACGATCACCAACGCCTGCAGGCGGAGGTGGAGGGGTTTCTCGAAGCCGGGCGGGACGAATTCACGCAGGAATATCGGCTGATCGCCTCGGACGGCCAGGTGCGCTGGATCGAAGACCGCAACCGCGTGTTGCGCGATGACGCCGGTCGGATCACGCACGTGCAGGGCGTGGTGCTCGACGTGACCGAGCGCAAGGAGGCCGTCGAGGCTTTGCGGCACAGCGAGGCGCGCTTCCGCACGATTTTCGAACAGGCGAACCTGGGGATCGCGCTCAGCGGTCCGAACGACCTGCTCATCCAGACCAATCCGGCGCTTCAGCGGATGCTCGGCTACCGCGGCGACGAACTGCACGGGACGATGGGCTTCGCCGACCTGACCCACCCCGATGACTACGCCGAATCCCGCGGGCTGTACGACCAGCTCACCCACGGGCGGATCGACCGCTATCGGGTGGAGAAACGCTACCGCCGGCGGGACGGGGGCGTGGTGTGGGCGCAGGTGAGCGTGTCGGCGGTGCGCGATCAGTCGGGCGAACGGCCGTACGTGATCAGCATGATCGAAGACATCACCGAGCGCCGCGAAGCCGAACAGGCCCTGCGGATCAGCGAGCAGCGCTTCCGGGCGGTGTTCGAGAACTCGGGCCTGGGCGTGGTGCTGATCGACGGCGAGGGGCGCACGGTGATGGTCAACCCGGCGCTGCGCCGGCTGTTGGGGTTCGGTCCGGACGATCAACTGGCGGTCGCCGAAGGTCGGGCGGATTACGAAGTGGTCACCCACCCGGATGATCTGCCGATGACGCGGGAGGTTTACCGATCACTGTCCAGCGGCGGCAGCGACCGGGCACAACTGGAGAAGCGCTATCTGCGCCGGGACGGCGATGTGCTGTGGGGTCGGGTGACGTATTCGGTGATGCGCGACGAACAGGGCGCGTTGCGGTACATCGTGGCGATTATGGAGGACATCACGGAACTGAAGCGGGCGGAAGAACTGGCCCGGCGCCACGAGGCGGAGCGTGCGCACTTCGCGCGGCTGATCAGCATGGGCGAGATGGCCGCCGGACTGGCTCATCAACTCAACCAGCCCCTGACCGCCGTGGTCAACTACACCCAGGGCTGCGTGCGGCGGTTGCAGGCGAAGACGGACGATCGCGAATCACTGATTCACGCCATGAACGAGGCGGCCGGTCAGGCCCAGCGGGCCGGTCAGATCATCCAGCACCTGCGCCGGTTCATTCAGAAACAGGAACCGGCCCGCGCGCCGGTCGACGTGAATTACCTGATCCGCGAACTGGTGAGCATGTTGGCCGAGGTGTACGCCCGCCAGCGCCGGATCGCGATCGAGCTGGACCTGGCCGACGATCTGCCGCCGGTCTCCGCGGACGCGGTGCAGATCGAGCAGGTGGTGCTGAACCTGGTGAACAACGGGATCGAAGCGATCAGTGCGGCGGGCACGGCCAAGCGGGTGCTGTCGATCGTCAGCCGGCCCCACGGGCCCAGCGAGGTGGAAGTGACGGTGAGCGATTCGTCCGGCCGGGCGCCCGAGGGCGACCTGGAGGCGCTGTTCGAGCCGTTCTTCACCACCAAGGAAGACGGCATGGGGATGGGTTTGAAGGTCAGCCGGTCGATCGTCAGCGCCCACGGCGGGCGATTGTGGGCCTCGATCAATCAGGACGGGGGGCTGACTTTTCACTTCGTTTTGCCGACCCGGAACGCGTAGAATCAACCCGGGGATCGATCAACCCGGTGGGGCATATAGGGAGACCATCGTATGAAACGATCGGTCATCGGCGGGCGAACAGGGATTGGGGTTGGCCCTAATTACCCCGTTTGCTTAGAACTCCTAAGATTCCCACTTGGAATCCCACCTTTTCACAGTCGGGGGGTGAAGCCATGAACGAAGAACCAACTGTATTTGTGGTGGATGATGATCCGGCGGTGCGTAAGTCGCTGCGGTGGCTGATCGAGTCGGTCGGATTGAACGTGTCGACGTTCGGATCGGCCAACGATTTTCTCGATGCGTTGCGGCCGGGCCAGTGCGGGTGTCTGGTGCTGGACGTGCGGTTGCCGGGCATCAGCGGTCTGGAACTGCTGGAGAAGCTGTCCGACCGGGACGGCAACCTGCCGGTGATCGTGATCACCGGTCATGCGGATGTGCCCATGGCGGTTCGGGCGATGAAGTACGGGGCGGTGGATTTCATCGAGAAGCCTTACAGCGACCAGATTCTGCTGGAGCGGATTCAGCAGGCCATGGCCGATGACGCCCGCGAGCGCCAGGGTCAGGCGGACGTGGAAGCGATCCGGAAGCGGGCCGACTCGCTGACCACGCGCGAGCAGGAAGTGATGCAGATGGTGGTGGCGGGCAAGGCGAACAAGCAGATCGCCTCGGACCTGGACATTTCGCAGAAGACGGTGGAAGTGCACCGGGCGCGGGTGATGTCGAAGATGAGCGCCAACAGCGTGGCGGCCCTGGTGCGGATGAACATTCTGGCGGGGCTGGTCGAATCGGTTTAAGCCCGGGCCGTTGCCCTGTTCTCCGGGGCGATGGGTTGGGGGTCATGGGCGATTCACGCCTGATGCACTGCCGACGGTTCGACCAAGACTGCGGCGCACTTTGTGGCTAGAATCATGTCCCGCGCCTGATCGCGCGTTCCGTCGTTCATCCCTCTTCGCTACGGAAACCCAAGGGCCTATGAGTCGCTCCACCGCCGCATCCGAAGACGCCTGCCGCCTCGACGGCCTGGAGACGCGGGACTGGCTGGAAAGCCTGGAAGACCTGCTCCACCGGCGCGGCCGGGGTCGCGTGGGCGCCCTGCTCAGCGAGCTGCAGATTCACGCGCAGAAGTTCGGCGTGGAACTGCCCGTGACCAGCCGCACCCCGTACACCAATTCCATTCCCCTCGACCGCCAGCCGCCGTTCCCCGGCCAGCGCGAACTCGAACGCCGCATCAAGAGCATCATCCGCTGGAACGCCATGGCCATGGTCGTGCAGGCCAATCGCCGGCCCGGCAGCGTCGGCGGACACATTTCCACCTACGCCTCGTCGGCCACGCTGTACGAAATCGGCTTCAACCACTTCTTCCGCGGCCCGGCCCATGACTGCGGCGGGGATTTCGTCTACTTCCAGGGCCACGCCTCGCCGGGCATTTACGCCCGCGCGTTCGTTGAGGGGCGCCTTACCGCCGAGCAACTGACCAACTTCCGCCGCGAACTGGCGCCGGAAGGCGGATTGCCGAGTTATCCGCATCCCTGGCTGATGCCCGACTTCTGGCAGTTTCCCACCGTGAGCATGGGACTCGGGCCGATCATGGCCATCTACCAGGCGCGGTTCATCCGTTACCTGTCCGACCGCGGCCTCAAGCCCTACGGCGGGTCGAAGGTCTGGGCGTTTCTCGGCGACGGCGAGTGCGACGAGCCGGAAACCCTCGGCGCCATCACCCTCGCTTCCCGCGAGAACCTGGACAACCTCATCTTCGTGATCAACTGCAACCTGCAGCGCCTCGACGGCCCGGTGCGCGGCAATGGGCAGATCGTCCAGGAACTGGAAGCCATCTTCCGCGGCTCGGGCTGGAACGTCCTCAAGGTGCTCTGGGGCAGCGACTGGGATCCGCTGTTCGCCAAGGACACCGACGGCCGGCTGGCCCGGCGCATGGGCGAGGTGGTTGACGGTGAATACCAGAAGTATGCCGTGGAAGGCGGCGCCTATATCCGTAAGCATTTCTGGCAAGCCGACGAACGCCTCGCCGCGATGGTCAAAAACCGATCCGATGACGATCTGTGGCGGCTCGGCCTCGGCGGGCACGATCCGGCGAAGGTGTATGCCGCCTACAAGGCTGCCGCCGAACACACCGGCCAGCCCACGGTCATCCTCGCGCGGACGGTCAAGGGCTACGGCCTGGGCGAGTCGGGTGAAGGCAAGAACATCACCCATCAGCAGAAAAAACTCAACGAAGACGAGATGCTGCTGTTCCGCGACCGCTTCAACATTCCCCTTTCCGACGAGCAGGTCACGGCGGGCCAGTTCTTCCGTCCCCAAGACGACTCGCCGGAGATGGATTATCTGCAGCAGCGCCGCCGCGAACTCGGCGGATACCTGCCCCATCGCAACACCCAACACGTCCGGGTCTCTGTGCCAGGCGACGATCTGTTCGACGAATTCCTCGAAGGCACCAAAGACCGCCAGGTGTCCACGACCATGGCCTTCGTGCGCCTGTTGACCAAGCTGTTGAAGGACAAGCAGCTCGGCGACCTGATCGTGCCCATCGTCCCCGACGAGGCGCGCACGTTCGGCATGGAGGCGCTGTTCCGGCAGTGCGGCATCTATTCCCACGTCGGCCAGCTTTACGAACCCGTCGACGCCGACCAGTTGATGTACTACAAGGAAGCCACCGACGGGCAGATTCTCGAAGAAGGCATCACCGAGGCCGGCAGCATGTGCGACTTCATCGCCGCCGGCACCGCGATCGCGCACTACGGCGTGGCGACGATTCCGTTCTTCATCTACTACTCGATGTTCGGCTTCCAGCGCATCGGCGACCTGATCTGGGCCGCCGGTGACATGCGGGCCAAGGGCTTCCTCGTCGGCGGCACGGCCGGTCGCACCACGCTCAACGGCGAGGGCCTGCAACACGAAGACGGCCATTCGCACGTGCTCGCCCTGCCGCTGCCGAATCTGCTGGCCTATGACCCGGCCTATGCCTACGAGATCGCCGTGATCGTCCGCGAAGGCCTCCGCCGCATGTACCACCAGGGCGAAGACGTCTTCTACTACCTCACCGTGGGCAACGAGAACTACGTCCAGCCGCCCATGCCCGACGGCGCCGAGGCAGGCATTGTCAAAGGGCTGTACCACCTGCGCGACCCCGGGAACCCCAAGGCCGAACGCCGCGCCCAACTCATCGGCAGCGGGGCGATTCTCGACCACGCCGTCGAAGCCCAGCAACTGCTGGCCGACAAGTTCAATGTCCACGCCGACGTGTGGTCGGCCACCAGTTACAAGCAACTCCAGCGCGATGCCCTCCAGGCCGATCGGCACAACCGGCTGCACCCCCACGATGAGCCGCGCACGCCGTATGTCGTCGAATGCCTCGGCAAAGCCCCCGGGCCGATCGTGGCCGCCAGTGACTACATGAAAGTCCTGCCGGCGGCGCTGGGGCCGTGGTTCGACGGACGCCTGACCTGCCTGGGCACGGACGGGTTCGGCCGATCCGACACCCGCGAAGGCCTGCGCGATTTCTTCGAGGTCGACGCCCGACACATCGCCCTGGCCACCCTCGCCGCCCTCGCCCGCGACGGACAGGTCAAAACCCAAACCGTCTCCGACGCCATGAAACAACTGAACATCAACCCCGATAAGGTCGATCCCTGGAAGGCCTGATCGTCTGGCCAGAGGCCCGAAAGGCCCGGGCAAGCGCCTCCACCAACGAGAACACCATGTCAACCGAATTCAAACTGCCCGATCTCGGTGAGAACATCTCTGAAGCGCAGGTCGTCTCCGTGCTCGTGTCCCCAGGCGACCGGGTCGAGCCTGAACAGGCCGTCATCGAAGTCGAAACCGACAAGGCCGTGATGGAAGTGCCCTGCTCGACCGCCGGCACCATCGAAAAGGTCAACGTCTCCGAAGGCGACACCCTCAAGGTCGGCGACATCCTCGTCACCCTCTCCGAAGACGGTCAAGCCAAAGGCGGCGACGAAGACAAAAAGGAGAAAGACGAAGAGAAACCCAAGCCGGATGAGCAAGCGCAAGAAGAAACCGGGTCGAAGGCCGAGCGAGCTGACGCCTCGGATCGACGAGACGAAGAACCGGCCAAAGAGCAAGCCCCCGAAAAAGAACCCCAGCCCGCTGCCTCATCCGGCCGCACCCCCGTTGCCGCCGCGCCGTCCGTTCGACAGTTCGCCCGCGAGATCGGCGTGGACATCGCACAGGTCGCCGGCGCCGGCCCCGGCGGGCGCATCGGCATCGACGATGTCAAGAAACATGCCCGCGAGAACAAGCCGGGGGATCAGCCGCTGCGCGGCAAAGGCGAAGCTTCGGGTATCCCGCCCCTGCCCGACTTCACCCAGTGGGGCCGCGTCGAGCGCGAAGCGATCAGCAACGTTCGAAAAAAGACCGCCGAACACATGGCCGTCGGCTGGTCCGCCCCGCACGTTACCCTCCACGACCACGCCGACACCACCAACCTGGAAAACCTCCGCCGCCAGTACGCCAAACTCGCCGAAAAAGCTGGGGGGAAACTCACCCCCACCGCCATCATCCTCAAGATCGTGGCCCTGGGCCTGAAGAAGCATCCGCCGATCAACTGTTCGTTCGACGTCGAGCGTCGCGAGATCATCCGCAAGGACTACATCCACATCGGCGTGGCCGCCGACACCGCGCGCGGCCTGGTCGTGCCGGTTCTCCGCGATGTCGACACCAAATCCATCGTCGACATCGCCGTCGAACTCGGCGAGATGGCCGACAAGGCCCGCGAAGGCAAACTGAGCCTGGGCGACATGGCCGGCGGCACCTTCACCGTGACCAACCTCGGCGGCATCGGCATCGGCCACTTCACGCCGATCATCAACCACCCCGAAGTGGCGATTCTCGGCGTCGGCCGGGCGAACAGGCAACCGGTGTGGAGCGACGAGTCGGGCGACTTCGAGCCGCGGCTCATGATGCCCCTGAGCCTCAGCTTCGACCACCGCGTGGTCGACGGCGCCGACGGCGCCCGCTTCCTCCGCTGGATCGTCGAAGCCTGCGCCAATCCGCTGTTCATGCAAATGTAAGCCGTGCGTTCGCGCATTCACGGGGCAACTCGGCCCGCACCACGGCCGCCCCGCGACCAGTCCATCAATCAACGAGGTCCTCGTGTCCGACAACGCCAACAAACGAATCGTCGTCCTCGGGGGCGGGCCCGGCGGATATCCCGCGGCGTTCATGGCCGCCGATCACGGCTTCAAGGTCACCCTCATCGACATGAAGCCCAACCCCGGCGGCGTGTGCCTGTTCCAGGGATGCATCCCCTCCAAAACGCTGCTCCACGCGGCCAAAATCATCCACGAAGCCCGAGAGGCCAAGACGCTCGGCGTCTCCTTCGCCCCGCCCGACATCGACATCGACGCCATGCGCGACTGGAAGAACAAGGTCGTCGGGAAGCTCACCGGCGGACTGGGGGCCCTGTCCAGGCAACGCAAGGTGAAGTTCATCATCGGTCGCGGCGCGTTCACCGATTCGCACCACCTCGAAGTCCAAACCGAAGACGGCCAGACCCAGACCCTCGAGTTCGACTACGCCATCGTCGCCACCGGCTCGGCCCCGGCGAGCCTCCCCGGCTGGCCCACCGATTCGCCCTGCCTGTGGGATTCGTCCGATGCCCTCGACATCCCCGAAGCCCCCGAAACACTGCTTGTGGTCGGGGGCGGGTACATCGGCCTGGAACTGGGGACCGTCTACGCCTCGCTCGGCAGCAAGGTCACCGTGGTCGAGGCGACCGGCGGTCTGCTTCCCGGGGCCGACCGCGACCTGGTCGAACCGCTCGCCGCACGCCTCAAACACACCCTCCACGAAATCATCCTCGACACCAAGGTCACCGATGTCGAGATCAAAGAGGACAAGGTCCACGTGAAACTGCTCGGCCTCGACCTCGATCAGCCTGAGCGCACGTTCGACAGGATGCTGATCGCCATCGGTCGCAAGCCCACCGCCGAGGGCCTCGGCCTGGATCACACCGGCGTGAAGATCGACGAAGCCGGCTTCATCGAACACGACGAAACCGGCCGCACCAACGAAGACCACATCTTCGCCATCGGCGACGTGGCCGGCCAGCCGATGCTCGCCCACAAGGCCACCTACGAAGCCCGCATTGCCGTCAGCACCCTCAGTGGCGCCCCGAGCAAGTTCGACGCCCAGGCCATCCCCGCCGTCGTCTTCACCGACCCCGAAGTCGCCTGGGCCGGCCTGACCGAAACACAGGCCCGCACCGATGGCATCCCCCACAAGATCGCCCGCTTCCCCTGGGCCGCATCCGGCCGCGCCACCAGCGTCGGACGCAACGACGGCCTGACCAAGCTGATCCTCGATCCCTACAACGAACGCATCCTCGGCGTCGGCATCGCCGGCGTCGGCGCGGGTGAACTCATCGCCGAAGGCGTCCTCGCCATTGAAATGGGCGCCGTGGCCAAAGACCTCCAACTCGCCATCCACGCCCACCCCACCCTCAGCGAAACCGTGATGGAAAGCGCCGAAGTCTTCTACGGCGAAAGCTCGCACTACATCGAGCGGAAGAAGTAGACATCTTCCCCCTCTCCCCCCGGGAGAAGATCAGGATGGCGAACGCGATGAGGGTGCGGTTGAGCATGCCGGCACAACCCGCTTGAAGCGGGTTGCTCCGTGCGCCTAGATCAGCCCTTTCTCGCGGCGGTGGTCGATGACGCGTTTGGCCTTGCCGCCGGAGCGTTCGAGGGTTTGCGGGGCGACGAGTTCGACCTTCATGCGCAGGCTGGTCACGGACTGGATTTCCCGGTCGATGCGATCGTGGAGCTGCTGCATCTCCCGCAGTTCATCGGAAAAGCTTCCGGGGGTGACTTCGATCTTCACGCTGACCGTGTCCATGGCGCCGGGACGGTCGACTTCGATCAGGTAATGCGGAGCGGTGCCTTCGACTCGGAGCAGGGCTTCTTCGACCTGGGAGGGAAAGACGTTGACACCCTTGATGATGAGCATGTCGTCCGACCGGCCGATCACGCGGCTCATGCGCATGGTCGTCCGTCCGCAGGCGCACCGGTCGCGGGTGACGGTGCAGATGTCGCGCGTGCGGTAGCGGATCATCGGCATGGCGTGCTTGGTGAGCGTGGTGAGGATCAGTTCACCGGCTTCGCCATCGGCGACCGGTTCGAGCGTATCGGGATTGACGCACTCGACGAGGAAGTGATCTTCCTGCAGGTGCATGCCGCAGCGGCAGGCGCATTCGCCGGACACGCCCGGTCCCATGACTTCGCTCAGGCCGTAGTTGTTGAAGGCCCGAATGCCCAGGCCGACTTCGAGGCATTGGCGCATGTCTTCGGTCCACGGTTCGCCGCCGAAGTGGCCGAAACGGATGGGCAGTGTTTGGGGGTCGATGCCCACGGTGGCGGCGCCCTCGGCGAGGGTGCAGGCGTAGCTAGGGGTGCAGATGATCACGTCGGCTTGCAGATCGCGCATGATCATGATCTGGCGGGGGGTGTTGCCGGCGGAGACGGGAATGACCGCGGCCCCGACGCGTTCGATGCCCTGGTGCAGGCCGAACGCGCCGGTGAACATGCCGTAGCCGAACGCGATCTGGCAGATGTGCTCGGGGCGAAGCCCGCCGGCCACGAGAAAGCGGGCGCACAGGTCGGCCCACACGTCGAGGTCATGACGGTCGTAAGGCACGAAGGTGGGCTTGCCGGTGGTGCCGCTGGACCCGTGAAATCGGGCGACGTCGGCGCGAGGCACGGCCATGAATTCCAGCGGGTAGCCGTCGCGCAGGTCGGTCTTCGTGGTGATGGGCAGGCGGCGGATGTCATCGATTGACTTGATCTCGTCGGGCCGAACGCCGTATTCGGCGAAGGCGCGCTGATAAAACGGCACGCTGGCGGCGCGTTCGGCGGTCTGGCGCAAGCGCTCGGCCTGCAGCGCGGCAAGCTCATCGCGCGGCATGGTTTCAGAGCGGTCGAAGACCTGGTTTTCGATCACCGGTTCGGAGGCGGCGAAAGTGGACATGTCAGTTCTCCCGTGGACAACGGCCCGGCGCGCCGGCTGTGGAACGGCCCGACGTCACGTGCGCGGGGCACGCTACTTCACGCCCAGTTGCTCGTAGAGGTCAACGTGGCTGATGACGTTGACATCCTTGCCGAGCACCTCGAGGGCGCGGTCGGGATCGTTGAAGCGGAACACGAGCACGCCCTTGTCGTCGAGCTTGTCGGTGAAGGCGTACATGTATTCGATGTTCACGCCGGCGGTTTCGATCGCATCGAGCAGTTCCGCCAGGCCGCCGGGGCGATCGGGCACCTGCAACGCGATCACCTCGGTGACCTTGACCACACAGCCGGCCTTTTCGAGGACGGCCTTGGCTTCGTCGGCATCCTTGACCACCACGCGCAGGATGCCGAACTGCTCGGTGTCGGCCAGCGACAGCGTAAGGATGCTGATGCCCGCCTCGGCCAGCGCCCGGCACGGCGCGACGAGTTGGCCCGGCTTGTTTTCCATGAACACACTGAGTTGGTGGAGTTTCATGACGTGGTCTCGTTCGATGGTTGAATGGTTAAGGGGTTGAATTGCTCATGCGGCTCTTGCGGTAGCGGATGTACCCGCTGAGCAGACGAATGACCGACTCGATGTCGTGGCACAAATCGTCCGGGTGTTGCTTTTCCGAAGTCGTCTTCCTCTTCACCGCAGGTCAACGGATCAATCAACTCGCGCGCTGCCTGGTATACGTCAAGTTCCCCAAACCCCACCATCGCCATGACCCCATTCGACTATTCAGCCATTCAACCCAGTTCCCGTTCATCCACCACGCGCCTGGCTTTGCCTTCGGAGCGCGGGATGGATTGCGGTTCGACGAGGCGGACGGCCACGCGGATGCCGATCACGTCGGCAATGGCCCGGATAAACCGCTTCTGCAATTCCTCCAGGCCCTTGACGCTGTCGGAGAACAGCTCATTGGTCACTTCGACCTGCACTTCCATCTGGTCCAGGCCGCCGGACCGGGTCAGGACGATCTGGTAATGCGGCAGGGCGCCTTCGACAGCGAGCAGGGCTTCTTCGATCTGCGAGGGGAAGACATTGACGCCCCGGATGATGAACATGTCATCGCTGCGTCGGCCGATGCGTTCGATGCGTCGGACGGTTCGGCCGCACGGGCAGGGCTCGGCGATGATGGTGGTGATGTCGCGGGTGCGGTAGCGCAGCATGGGCATGGCCCATTTACTGAGGGTGGTGAACACCAGTTCGCCTTCCGTGCCGTCGGGCAGCACCTCGCCGGTGCCGGGGTCGATGATTTCAGGGTAGAAGTGGTCTTCGAAGATGTGCAGGCCGTGCTGCACGCCGCACGCACTGGCCACGCCGGGGCCGATGATTTCCGACAGGCCGTAGATGTCGTAGGCCTTGATGCCCGCCTCGCGCTCGACGTAGCGGCGCATGGCGTCGGTCCACGGTTCGGCGCCGAAGATTCCGGCGCGGATCGGCAGGTTCTTCAGGTCGATGCCCAGGTCGCCGGCCTTCTCGATGACC
>CAYNCM010000026.1:0-35884 GCA_964395825.1 uncultured Planctomycetaceae bacterium | reverse complement strand
GCATGAAGCAGACCGAGGTCAACCCGTGGGAGCTGGTCGCCGAGAAGTACCCGCCGGGCACGGTGGTCGAAGGCACGGTGCGGAACATGACCAACTACGGCGCGTTCGTGGAGATCGAACCGGGCGTCGACGGCATGTTGCACGTCTCGGACCTGTCGTGGACGAAGAAGGTCGCCCATCCCAACGAGATGCTCAGGAAGGGCGACAAGATCCGCTGCATCGTGCTGGAGGTCGACCAGGCCAAGCAGCGCGTCAGCCTGGGCGTCAAGCAACTGACCGAAGACCCCTGGCACGAGGCGATTCCCAGCGCTTACCAGCCGGGCATGATTGTCCACGGCCGGGTGACCAAGATCACCAACTTCGGCGTGTTCGTTGAACTGGAGGACGATCTGGAAGGCCTGCTGCACATCTCCGAGTTGTCCGACGAGAAGGTCGAGAACCCGCAGGACGTGGTCAAGACCGGCGAAGAGGTCGAGGTGAAGATCCTCCGCGTGGACGTGGACGAACGGAAGATCGGCCTGTCGCTCAAACGGGCGCAGTGGTCGGCCGAAGCTGAAGCGGCCAGCGAGAAGGCCGCCTCCAGCCCCGACACCGGAGCCGGTGGACTCGGCGGATTGGGCGGACTGGGCGATCTGGGCCAGCTCGGCACGGACAAGATCTCCTTCGGCCCGGGCGGCGCGAAGACCGAAGGCGACGAAGAAGGCGAAGAAGGCGAAGAAGGCGGAGAAGGCGAAGAAGAAGGCGAACAGACCGAATCACCCGACGACCTGAAATCCGAAGGCTGATCGCCGCACGCAATCCATCAACCCCCCACCGCGAGCATGCCACGGCTCGCGGTTTTTCTTCGCCCCGACCCCCGTATGATGTGCCCATGGCTTTGCGGGTCATCAAGCTGCATTACGTGCTGGTCTACGCCGTGCTCGGGGCGTTGATGCCTTACCTGTCGATCTACGGTCAGCAGCGCGGGTTGACCGACGCCCAGATCGGCTGGGTGATCGGCGTGTTCGGGCTGGCCGTCATCGTGGCCCCACCGATTCACACGCTGCTGGCCGATCGCTGGCTGACCAACCGCGCGCTGATCATCACCTGCTTCGCCTTGGGCGCGATGGCGTTGGTCGGGCTGATGCTGTCCGGCGGATTCATCGGCATCCTCGCCACGTACATGCTGTTCAGCCTGGGTTTCACCTCGCTGATCCCGCTGCTCGACGGGTTGACGTTCGACATCACGCGCCCACTGGTCGCCGGCCACGGTCCCACCACGCCGTTTCCCACCATCCGCGTATGGGGCAGCGTCGGGTTCATCCTGCCGGGCGTGGCCGTGGCGGCGTTGTGGTTGACCGATCTGTCGGAGTCCACCGTGGTGCGGATGGCGCTGGGGCTTGGTGGTGCGGTGTGCGCCGCGGGCGTCTTCAGCGCGATGCGTCTGCCGGCGAATCATTCCGCCGCAAGAAACGACGACACGACCGCCCTGCCCACCGTGCAGGCGCTCGGGGCCATGAGCCGCCCGCCCCTGGCCGTGTTCATCGGTTCGATGGTGCTGCTGTTCATGGCTATCGCCATTCTGTACGCCTTCTATCCGCTGTACCTGCACAAACTCGACGTGCCCGCGGCGTTCGTGGGCCTGATCGTCAACTTCGGCGTGGTGGTGGAGATCGGATTCATCGTCGCTTGCGGCTGGCTGTTCGGCAAGATCGGGCTGCGCGGCGTGGCGCTGCTCGGCGCGGCGAGTATGGCCGTGCGCATGGCCGCCATGGCGATCTGGCCGAACGTCGCCGTGGCGATCGGCACGCAGGTTTTCCACGGCCCGATCGTGCTGGCGATGTACGTCGTGCCGCCGATGTACCTCAACCACAAAGCGTTGCCGGGCTACCGCAATTCCATTCAGGGGCTGTACACCATGCTGGCGTTCGGGGTGGCGCGGCTGGTCGGCTCGGCGCTGGGCGGGCACGTGTCCGACTGGGCGGGCGGGCAGACGATGGCGGGGCTTCAGGCGGCGTTCTGGCTGGCCGCGGCCATGGCCGCCGTCGCCCTCGGCTGGCTGGCGTTCGGCTTCCGCGACCGCGCTGCCTGCCGAAGCTTCCAACCGCGCCCGTCGAGTTGACAACACACGCCCGGTGGTTTCCACTGACCGGCTGACCGGTTTCACGGAGTGTTGAAGATGCCGCAACTGGACTTCACCGAACGCGCCGCCCATGCCCGACAGACCCTCGCCGAATGCGGGCAGGAGCACTTGCTGAGTTTCTGGGAACACCTCGACGAGTCGAGCCGGGTCAAGCTGATCCGCCAGATCGAACGGCACGACTGGTCGCACATCGCCGAACTGGTGCGCTCGCACGTGCTGAACAAGCCCTCGGTCGATCTGCCCCGGAACATCGAACCGGCGCCGTACTACCCCCACACCCCGACCGGCGAGCGGGTTGGCCGGTATCAACAGGCCCGCGCCCTGGGCGAGAAGCTGATCCGCACCGGCAAGGTGGCCGCGTTCACCGTGGCCGGCGGTCAAGGCACGCGCCTCGGCTTCGACGGGCCGAAAGGAACCTATCCCGCCACGCCGATCATCGGCAAGCCGTTGTTCCAGGTCTTCGCCGAGTTCATCATCAAGACCCGGCGCAAGTACGACACCGCCGTGCCCTGGTACATCATGACCAGCCCGACCAACGACGCGGCCACCCGGGCCTTCTTCGACCAGCACAACCACTTCGGCCTGAATCCCGACGACGTGACCTTCTTCCCGCAGGGCACGATGCCTTCGATCGGCTTCGACGGCAAGGTGCTGCTGGCGGCGCAGGACGAACTGGCCACCAACCCCGATGGCCACGGCGGATCGCTCCGCGCCCTGCACACCAGCGGCGCCCTGGACGACATGGCCCGGCGCGGCGTCGAGCAGATCAGCTACTTCCAGGTCGACAACCCCAACGTCCGATGCGTCGACCCGCTGTTCATCGGCCTGCACGCCATGGATGGCGCGCAGATGTCCAGCAAGATGATTCCCAAGACCGGCCCGTTCGAGAAGCTTGGCAACTTCTGCCTGATCGACGGCCGCGTCACGGTGATCGAATACTCCGACCTGCCCGACGCCCTGGCCACGCAGACCGAAGACGACGGCAGCCTGCGGTTCCGGGCCGGGTCGATCGCCATTCACGTGATCGCCTGCGACTTCGTGCGCCAGCTCAACGCCGGCAAGTTCGCCCTGCCGTTCCACCGCGCCGACAAGAAGGTTCGGCACATCGACCTGGACACGGGCAAGCTCGTCGAGCCGCACGATGCCAACGCGGTGAAACTGGAGACGTTCGTGTTCGACGCCCTGCCGCTGTGCCAAACGAGCATCGTGTACGAGACCGATCGCGTGGAGGACTTCGCGCCGATCAAGAACGCAACCGGGGTGGACTCGGCCGCGAGCAGCAAACTCCTGCAAACTCTGCGTGCCGGCCGATGGCTCGAGCAGGCGGGCGTGGAGATCCCGTTCGACCGAGAAGGCCACGTCGACGCGGTGATCGAGTTGTCGCACCTGACCGCGGTCGAGCCGGACGACCTGCGGGAAGTCGACCTGCCGAAGCGCATCGAGCGCGGCGGGCAGATGACGCTGTAACACGCAAGGATCGCCATGAGCGAAGGCAAGTCGAACGTCGGCCTGTGGATCGCGATCGGCTTGGGCGGGCTGTTCGCGCTGGTGCTGGTCGTGGCGGTCGTGTTCGGGCTGTTCTGGGCCCGCAGCACCGTCGTGCATGCCTCCCACAGCCCAACCCGCCCGGCGCCCGGTACGACGACAACGGCGGTGCCCATCGCCCAACCGACCCGCGGCACGCTGACCATTACGCTCGAAGCCGGGGTGGTCATCGACACGCAGTTCGTCAAGAACGGCCAATGACGCGCTGGGCCAGTTCCTCCAGCAGCCGGGCCGCATCGCGCATGGCCGCATCCGGGCTGATCGTGCCGTCGCAGATGGGGTGGTAACTTCTCAGACCGTGTTCGAGGCAGACGGCAGCATCGTCGCCCGCGCGCCCGACCAGTGCAAGGGTAGCCGTGCCAACCTTCGCGGCGCGCTGGGCGATGCCGATGCATGTTTTGCCGTGGATGGTTTGGCCGTCGAGTTTGCCCTCACCGGTGATCACCAGGTCCGCCGCCGCGGCGCGGCGATCGAAGTCGACGGCGTCCATCACCAGCTCGATCCCGCGTTCGAGTTTCGCCCCGGCGAACGCCATCAGCCCGAAGCCCAGCCCCCCGGCCGCGGCGGCGCCGGGTTGGTCTGCACAGCCGCGAGCCAACGGCTCGCGGGATGCCAGATGCCGTAGCGCATGATCGAGCTGCTCGACCTGTTCCGGCGTCGCCCCTTTCTGCGGGCCATAGACTGCGGCGGCGCCGTGCGGGCCGTAGAGCGGATTCGTCACGTCGCAGGCCACGACGATTTGGCAGTCGGCGATGCGTGGATCACGTCCCTCCAGATCGATCGCCGCGATGGTCGTCAACCCGCCGCCGGCCAGACGGCTCGCGCACGGCTCGCCGTCGGCCCGGGTGAACCGCACCCCCAGCGCCTGGGCCATGCCCGCCCCGCCGTCGCAGGTGGCGCTGCCGCCGATGCCGAGAATGATTCTCTTCGCCCCGGCGTCGACCGCCGCAAGCATCAACTCGCCCACGCCGTACGTGGTCGTGCGGGTGGGATCGCGCTGATCGGGGGGAACGAGGTGCAGTCCGGCGGCGGTGGCCATTTCGAGTGCCGCCTGCGGCTTGCGTCCTGCGGCTTGCGGGAGCAGCGCCCACTCGGCCTGCACCTTCCCGCCAAGCGGTCCATGCACTTCGGTTACCTGGAGTTCCCCGTTCACCGCGGCGGCGAGGGCTTCGACGGTTCCTTCCCCGCCGTCGGCCATGGGGCACAAGTCGCAATCCGCATCGGGCCGGGCGCAGCGAACGCCCCGCGCGATCGCCTCGGCGGCTTCGGCGGCGCTGAGCGATTCCTTGAAACTGTCAGGTGCGATCAGTAGACGCATGCGGTCAATGGGGCGGGCGTCACACGTTGTCCGGAAAGGCAAGGTGTACCCGTGCGGTCGTTCACAGGGCCTACCGCTGCGCAGATAAGCCTTGACACCCGCGCCGACCACTGGCGATGCGGCGGAGAGCGTTCAGCCGGGCGTTCCGCCGCCGGCCCGGTTGGTCGCGGCAAGCTGGCGGCGCACGCTCTGGAGCATCACTTCGGCGGCGGACTGGGTCTGCTGGTCATCGGCGTCCCGGGTCAACTCCGACAGCGCGGCCTGGGCGGCGTTGAGGGCGGCGGACGTTTCAGCGGCAAGGCGGTCGGCCCGTTCGCCGGCCAGGTCGGCCGCTTCACGGATCGGACCGATCATCTGCGGACCGAACCCCGCCACCGCCTGCTCGGACAGCAGCTTCATCAGATCCCGATACCCCGCGAGAATGGCGGCGTAACGGTTGGTCACCTGCGCCAGTTCATACCGGCGAGTCGCCAGCGCCAGCTCCACCGCGTCATCCTGGTCGCGATCCTTGCCGGCGGCAGCGCTCATCGCGTCGATGGCGGCGTTCAGGTCGGCCCGGGCGGAATCGAGCGGCTGAATCACATTCTGAATGTGCTCTTCGGCGAGTTGCTCGGTCGATTCGACCAGTTCCTTTGCGGCGGTGTTGGCGTTGTGGCGGGCCTTGGCGGCGGCGTCATCGCGCTTGCGGTCACCAGTCCGCAGATCGGCGATCGCCTGGTCGAGCTGCTCGGCCCGCGCTGAAGCCATCGTTTTGTTCGCCCCGGTCACGGCGAGCCGACTTTCCAGAAGATCGATCCGAGCGGTCAGGTGATCCGCCTGGGCGCTGGCGTCGGCGGCCTGGCGCGAAGCTTCGGCGGCCTGCACGAGCGTGTCGAACCGCAACTGTCCTTCCGCTTCCTCGGCGCGGGCGGTCAGCTTCCGCGCCCGTTCGGTCTGCTTCTCCGCCTGCTGCTTCAGCTTCGAGCGCTGGGCGCTGAGCGACTTGATCTCCTGCTGAAGCTGGTCGATCTGCTCTTGATGCTGGGACGCGAGTTGCTCGGCGTTGCGGCGTTCGCCGGCCAAGTCGTCGATCAACTGTTTGGGATCGAGCTGCTGCCGGGCGTCGGCGATGATCTGCGAGGTGCGAGCCACCGCCAGCTTCTTGACCATGTTGTTCGCCAGGGCCGACTGGGCCGACCACTGCTCGACGGCTTCGGCGGCGGCGTCCTGGGCGCGGGCGGCCTGCACCTCCGACAACAGCAGCGCGGCCGAAACCTGCTGCGATGGCGAGCCGAGGTCGGTGATCGATTCGAGCACATCGGCGGCGCTCGCCAGTTCGCGGGCCTGGTATTCCGCCAGCGGGCCGTCGAAGGGCTTGCCCGTTTCGGCGCTGTTGTTGTAGCCGACGGTGGCGTTGTGGACATGTTCGCGGGCCTGGGCGAACAGCTTCGAGGCCTCGTCACGCTGGGCGGCCTGCTCATCGGGCGAACAGGCGACCAGCACCAACGCGAGCAGGATCAGCACTGAATTCTTCACGGTCGATCCCCACGATGCGGGTGTTGTCGTTCTCAAGCCGATTCGGCAATTATACCATCGGCGGCCCCGCCTCGCACGCCAGGCCGCGGGGGGCGGGCAGGGATCATTCGGCGCCGGTCGCGGCTTGTTCACCGACCGCTTCGCCACCTTCGGCCGGTTCCGCTTGCTCCTGCTGTTCATCCTGCCGGATCCGGGGCGGCGTGTAATCGATCGGGTATTGCGGGGCGGGGAAGTAAAGGCTCCTGATCCACTCGACCATTTCGACGTATCGCCGATCCTCCGGCCCGGTGAAGTACTGACGGAACTTCCTCACGTCCGGGTGCGGGTAGGCCGCTTCATCCCGCGGCAGGCCGAACTGCAGCAACCGCGATTCCTCGGGGTTCTGCCGGTCGATCAGGTCGCGTTTGCCGCCGCGCATCCGCGAGAGGATCAGGAAATTGGTATAGGCGACTTGCTCACTGTTGGCCTTGCGGTTGAACACGATCGGCGGGTGCTCGGCCCGGTCGGGGCCGTGACATTCGCCGCAATACCGCGCCACGTAGGTCGGGTTGATCCGGGTGCGGAATTCCTTGAGGGCCTGCGGCTCGGTGCGGATGACCACTTCCTCGTACAGCTCCCGCGCCCGCAGATCGAACAGGATGCGCAATTGCTCGTAGCCGGGCAGGTTGCGGAACTTGGCCTTGCCGGTGACGCCCTGGTAATCGGCCATGGCCTGGTCGGCGCGGTAGGTGGGATTGTCGTAAATCTTGTCGACGGTATCGGGTCGGACCACGACGGTGGGCCGATCGCGCAGGTTGATCTCGTAGATTTTCAGGAGATTGCGTTGTTCTTCGGTCAGGTATTTCGGTCGCTCGGCGGGGGCGGCGTCGCGATCAGTTTCGTCGGCACGGCGCGGCGGGTCATCGCGCTCGGGGGCGGTTTCGGCCGCGCGACGGCGCTGCTCGATCCGCTGGGCCACCAGACCACGAAGCATCTTCGCCTGAACGTGATCCGAATCGTCCTGCAGCAGCCAGTTGAGCTGTTTTATCGCCAGTTCATCGGCCTTGGCCCGCTGTTCGGCGGACAGGTCGGCGTTGCGGACGTCGCCCTGCTCGTACAGCCACTGGGCCAGTTGATAGCGTCCGGCCAGATCGTCCTTGGCCAGCCGCTCGAGGCGCTGCTGGTACTGCTCGGTGATGGTGAGTTTCTCTTCGATCTTCGCGACCATCGTGCGATCGAAGGTGGTGCTGATGTTGGCGATTTTAATCACGACGTTGTCCGGCGACTGGCTGACCAGTTCGCCGGTGATGCGCCGGCCGTCCTTGAGGGTGAGGATCACCTCGCGGGCCAGGGCCGAGGCGGCGGCGCAGGAGAACACGATGATCGTCACAAGACACAGGCGCCAGGGTTGAGGGCGGTTCATGGCAGCCTCCTGATCGAGGGCGGGAAAGGTCGCAAACCTTGCAGGCACTATAATTTGCCCCTCGTCGCGGGGCAAGCAACGCGTGGCCGGCACCCGCCACCGGGCCGGGCCATGCGGTATAATCCTTTTATCCAGACGCCCGACGTCCTCGCGAGGTTCCCATGACCCGGGTTGATATCAGCCAATTGCTCGTCGACTGGCCTTACGAACCGGGCCGGCTGCAGGCGCGGCGGATCCACAGCACCGACGGCGTCGCGCGGGTTCAGCTTCGCCTGAACCTGGGCATCGTGCAGATGTTTCCCCGCGGCAGGCCCGACGGCGTGCGGCCCCACGACCGGGCCAGCTTTCTCCAGGTGTGCGCCGAGCGGCTCGGCCGACAGGCTCGGTCCACGGAAGGCGTTGGCGGTTTCAGTCTCGGACGCGATGACTGCATCGAGTTGCGCGAGGAATTCGCCCAGTTTTACCAGCGCTGCGTGGCGCTGATGGTGCTGGAGGATCACCTGTCGGTGATCGGCGATGCGCGGCACAATCTGCGGATCATCACGTTTTGTCGGCGATTCGCCGGTGAGGAAGAAGACGGCCGGTCGCTGTTGCGGTTCTGGCCGCACGCGGCGATGACGCTGGCCCGGGCCCAAGCCCTGCATGCGGTGGCGCAAGACGATCCGCCCGCGGCGCTGGCGGCGCTGGAGCGCGGCATCCGCATGGTGCACCGGGCTTATCTCGAATGCGGCCGACGACATGCCGAGCCTCGATCGCCCGAGCTGCGCCTGCTGCGGTCCATGCGTCAGCGCTTGCTCGAGAAGGCCGCCGCCGAGGCGCAGGCCGGCGAAGATGACCGGGCGCCCCACCGCCTGCAGCGCCAGCTTGACACGGCGCTGCGCCAGGAGAAATATGAACTGGCCATTGCCCTGCGCGATCAACTGCAAGCCCTCAAACGAGACGCCATGTCCGAACTGTGAACCCCACGCCCTGCGCAGCCTCGGCGAAGCAGGGCTGAACACCGAACCCTGAAACCTGACATGCAGCAACTTGTCCTTACCGCCGTGGGCCCCGACGGGCCCGGAATCGTCGATCGCCTGACCGAAGCGCTGGCCGGTTTCGACGTGAACATCGCCGACTCGCGCATGGCCAACCTGGCCGGACAGTTCGCCATCGTCCTGCTTCTGGAAGTGCCCGATCCGCAGGCCGACGCCCTGAACGGGCAACTGCCCGAACGGGCCCAGGCGATCGGCCTGACCGCCACCATGGCCCCCGCGCCCGACCGGTGCAACCGTAAGCCCGGCGTCCCCTATCGCATCCGCACCTACGCCATGGATCAGGCCGGCCTCGTCCACCGGTTCACCCATCTGCTGCACAACCACGAGGTGAACATCGAGCAACTTGACACCCGCCTCGAACACGGCCCGCACACCGGCACGCCCCTGTTCTCCATGGACATGGTCGTCACCGTTCCGCCCGACGTGCCGCTGAAGGCCCTGCGCGATCAGCTCGAACAGCTCAGCGCCGAACTCAACTGCGACCTGGACATCGACCCGGCGTGATGACCCGCCGCCCCGACCCATCCGCCGTCGTGCTGCTGTCTGGCGGGTTGGATAGCGCCACCGCCCTGGCCATCGCCCGATCCGAAGGGTTCGCGCTGTACGCCCTGTCGTTCGATTACGGCCAGCGGCACCGCGTGGAACTCCAGGCGGCCGGGCATGTGGCCGCGGCGATCGGCGTGGCCGAACACCGAACCGCCCGCATCGATCTCCGCGCGTTCGGCCGATCCGCGCTGACCGACGACATCGACGTGCCCAAAGACCGCTCGACCGGGGCGATGGGCGATGGCATTCCCATCACCTACGTGCCGGCCCGCAACACGATCTTCCTCAGCTACGCCCTGGCCTATGCCGAGGTGATCGGCGCGGCGGCTATCTTCATCGGCGTCAACGCGGTCGATTACTCCGGGTACCCCGATTGCCGACCCGAATACATTGCCGCCTTCCAGCGCCTGGCCCGGCTGGCCACCAGGAGCGGCGTCGAAGGCGCGCCCATCACCATTCACACCCCGCTGATCGACCTGCCCAAAGCCGACATCATCCGACGCGGCCTGGAACTGGGTGTCGACTACGGTTTGACCCATTCGTGTTACGACCCCGACGGCCGCGGCCGGCCTTGCGGGCGCTGCGATTCGTGCCTGCTCCGCCAACAGGCCTTCGCCGAGTTGGGCCTGGATGATCCGGTGATTGGCTGATCCGTTGATCTGTTGCCCGTCCGACTGCATCGAAACACACCGACTATCATCCCCACGGATTCACGGATCAACCCACGATGTCCCACACGCTGCGCATCAACGAAATCTTCCGATCGATTCAGGGCGAAAGCACCTGGGCGGGTTGGCCGTGCACGTTCGTGCGGCTGACCGGCTGCCACCTGCGCTGCACCTACTGCGATACGGCGTATGCGTTCCACGAAGGCCGGCGGATGGCGGTGGATCAAGTGGTTGAGGCGGTGGGCCGACTGACGGCCTGCCCCCCTTCGGGAAGGATCGAGGGGGCGCCCGACCGCGCGGCGCCGGAAGCGCCGGGTTCGGCGATGTCCCCTCCCCCGCTCGTGGAGATCACCGGCGGCGAACCGCTGCTTCAGCCGAACGTCCATCCGCTGATGAGCCGCCTGTGCGATGCCGGTTATGCCCTGCTCATCGAAACCAGCGGGGCGTGCGACATCTCGGCGTGCGATCCGCGGGTCATTCGCATCATGGACCTCAAGACGCCCGGCAGCGGCGAAGTCGACCGCAACGACTGGTCGAACATCGAACGCTTACACCAGCGCGATGAAGTGAAGTTCGTTCTGACCCGACGCTCCGATTACGAATGGGCCCGCGAGGTCATCGGCCGATACGATCTGGCCGGGCGCGTGAAGGCGGTGCTGATGGGCGTGGCGACGGCTGGGGTCTCCCCGCCCTCGGGGGGGATTGCGGAGGGGCATGCCGAACGAGGCGCATCGTCCACCTTGCCAGGCACACCCTCCCCCAACCCCCGCCTGGCAGGGAGGGGCGTCGGCCTGGCCGACCTCGCCGAATGGATTCTCGCCGACCGCTTGCCCGTGCGTCTGCAGACCCAACTGCATAAACTCATCTGGCCCGCCGCCACCGGCGGCGTGTGAACAGCCCTGTTCGATCCCCGATCAACGATCTTCGATCTGCTAGAATGCCGAATCGCCTGTAGGCGCGCAGATCAGGCATCGAAGCGCCAAGACTGCCATGCATGTTCGACTGAGCAAATCGTTCCGGTTCGAGGCGGCCCACTGGCTGCCGACGTTTCCCGATGGGCATAAGTGTCGTCGGATGCACGGCCATTCGTTCCGCGTCGACGTGGTCGTGGCTGGCGAGGTGCCCGAAGACACCGGCTACCTGATCGACTACGGGCAGATCAAGGCCGCCATCGCTCCGATCGAGCAGCAGCTCGATCATTACGTGCTCAACGAGATCGACGGCCTGGAGAATCCCACCGCCGAGAACCTCGCCCGCTGGATCTGGGACCGCCTCGAACCCGCCCTGCCGATGCTCGACGAAATCATGGTCCACGAAACCTGCACCAACGCATGCCGCTACCGCGGCGCGTGACCGACCCACCCATCTTCCCGCTTTGGCGATTTTCCGCTTGACCGGGCGCGGCGTATCGGGCGCGTTTCGCGCCGCAGGGGCGCCGGATGCATGGCTGCATCGACACGACGCGGACTGGCGCCACGATTCGCTTGACGATCGAGACCCGATCCGCCAGCATGGGCCATCGCTTTGTGCCCGATGGAGCATCGCATGACCCCGCAGACCGACCGGCCCAACGTGTTGATCGTCATCATGGACGACCTGGCCTACGGCGACCTGGCGTGTCACGGCAATCCCTACACGCAGACGGCCCACCTCGACCGCCTGCGCGATCAGTCCACGCGGCTGAGCCACTACTGCTCCGGCCCGGTGTGCACGCCCGCCCGCGCCGCCCTGATGACCGGGCGCTACCCCTACCGCACCCGGGCGATCGACACCTACTGCGGCCGATCGATGATCGACCCCGATGAGATCACGCTCGCCGAACGCCTGCGCGATGCCGGCTACGCCACCTGCATCAGCGGGAAGTGGCACCTGGGCGACTGCTACCCGGTGCGGGCGATGGACCAGGGCTTCGGCGAGGCGCTGGTGCACAACGGCGGCGGGTTGAGTCAGCCGGGCAACTTCGGCCGGGACGATTACTTCGATCCGCAACTCATGCACAACGGCCGGCTGATCGATTCGCGCGGCTACTGCACCGACCTCTTCACCGATCACTGCATCGACTTCATCTCCAACCACCGCGCCGAGCGCTGGTTCTGTTACCTGGGCACCAACGCCCCGCACACGCCGCTGATCGTCGCCGACGAATGGGCCGAGCGCTATCGCGAACTGGGCCTGCCCGAGCCGTGGGCGAAGTTGTACGGCATGGTGGATAACATCGACATGAACGTCGGCCGGGTGCTTGGGGCGCTGGACGAGATGAACCTGGCCGACGACACCCTCGTGATCTACACCTCCGACCATGGTCCGTGCGGATCGGCTCACGCGGACGGGCGCAGCCGGTTCAACGCGGATCTGCGCGGGATCAAGGGCAGCGAATTCCAGGGCGGGGTGAAGGCACCGTGCTTCTGGCGCTGGCCGGGCCGATTCGCCGCGGGGCGCGACCTGGATCGGCTGGCCAACCCGATCGACTTCCTGCCCACGCTGGGCGCCGCCTGCGGGTTCGCCCCGCCGACCGGCCTCACCATCGACGGGGTGAACCTGCTGCCGCTGCTGACCGGCGAAACGGACGAAGCCGACTGGCCCGACCGCACGGTGTTCCTGCAATGGCATCGCGGCGACCTGCCCGAACGCTTCCGCAACGCCGCGGCGATCGGCCAGCGCTACAAGTGGTATCGACCCGGCGGCGTGCGGCCGGATGAACCGATCGGCGATCCGCAGCTATTCGATCTCCAGGCCGATCCGCTCGAACAGCACGACCTCGCCGCCGATCAGCCCGACCTCGCCGCCCGGATGCAGGCGGAGTACGAACGATGGTTCGACGATGTCTCATCCACCCGCGGCGACACGCCCGCCGACAACTACATGTGTCCGAACATCATCGCCGGCACCGCCCACGAGAACCCCACCGTGCTCACGCAACAGGACGGCCGGCTGTACGGCGGCGCGCCCGAAGGATGGGGCGTCGATCATCCCATGTGGTGGCAGGTCGAACTGCCCAAGGCCCAGGCGTTCGACATCCGCGTCAACCTGCCTGGTGAACTGCACGGCGAAGCGACGCTCACGCTGCGCTGGCAGCACGTCGAACAGTCGATCAACGTGACCGGCGAAATGGATCACCACACGTTCGAGAACACCGAACTGCCCGCCGGCGCGGGGCGCTTCGAGGCGACCCTCACGCAAGGCGATCGGCGCCTGTGCGCCCGCAACGTGTTTCTGACCAGCCGGGCACAACCGGTGAACACCCTCTGAATTCCCGCCGGTGTTCGTCACCACTTGACCACCCGTTCGATCGCTTCGGCCGGCGTCGGCGGATCGGGGTTCGGCTCCAGCGTCATCAGCAGTGCGTGCGGCGGGCAGAACAGGCGCAGGCCATCCATCTTCGTCTCGCCCAGGCCCCGGTTAATCACCGCCAGCGTATTTCGCAACCGCAGCACGCCGGTCGACAGTCGCAGCGGCCAGTCGCCGTATCCGCCGTGAACCAGCACCCCGCCGGGCAGCCGGCACTGTCCGCCGTGCGTGTGTCCGCTGAGGACCAGGTCGATCCCCGCGTCCGCCGCGCCCGGCAGATGATGCGGCAGGTGCGAGAGCATGATGCGAAATCTGCTTCGCCCGTCGAGCGGCTGTCCGAGCAGCGACGCCAGCAGATCGCTTGAATAGTTGCAGTAGCCGCACTCGACGCCGATCGCACACAGATCCGTTGCCCGCGGATCGGATGCGTGTTCCCCGCCGATCCACGGTTGGTCGGGCGTCAGCCAATGGACCGGCAGATGGTCGACGCGTTGGCGCATCGCCGGTGAATCGTGGTTGCCGAATACGCCCACCGCCCCGAGCCGCGCCCGCACCGCGACGACGATCCGCTTGAGCAGGTCGTAGGCGATCGGCTCATCGCCGACCCGGCACATGTAATCACCGGTCAGCGCCAGCAGGTCGACCGGCTCATCCAGTTGCGCCAGTTCCGCCAGCAGTTTCTCGTACCGCCGCCGCGTCCGCCGGGCGTGCGGGTCGCTGACGTGCAACACCCGCAGCCCCGCCAGCGCTTCGGGCAGCCGCGGCAGGCGAAGCGTCAGCCGCCCGATCAACGTCCCGCGCCGGGCGCCGGAGATTTCAGCCGTGCTTGTCAAACACATCAACATGGGTTAGCGTATAATCTTACGTGTTATCCGCCAACTGTGCGCCCGGCCCGGCGAGACCGGACGCCAAGCTGCCCCCCAGCCTCCGCAGCGGGAGTTCCATCATGGCTAAAATGTTCTACAGCATCGAAGAGGCAGCCGAGAAACTCGGCGTCAACGTCGAGCAGGTCACGCAGATGTCTGAAAGCGGCAAGCTTCAGCAATTCCGCGACCGCGACAAGGTGATGTTCAAGCGCGATCAGGTTGACGCACTGGCCGGCGGCGGCGATCCGGCTTCCGACGATACCGGCGCCAAGCTGTCCACCGGCGATGTCAACGGTGAAACCGACGCCATCGATCTGGATTCGGCCATCGAATCCGATCACGACAGACCCAAGAAACCCGACAAGAGCGCAACCGGCATCAGCGTCTTCGATGCCGACGAAGTCGACGAAGCCAACCCCATGGCCCAGACCGTCGTCAGCGATGCGGCCGGCGGCAGCGAGGCGGATCTGGCCCTCGAATCCGTCGGGTCGGGATCCGGTCTGCTCGACCTGACCCGCGAAAGCGACAGCACCTCGCTGGGCGCTGAACTGCTCGAAGAAATCTATCCCGTGGGCACCGGCTCCGACGCCAAGGTTGAAGGCACCGGCAGCGGCACGGGGATCGACGGCATCTTCGACGCGGCCGGCGGGGCCGACTCGGCCCCCAGCGCCTTGGCCGACGTGGAAGGCGGCGCCGCGACCGCCGAGACCATGTCCCCCGCCGCCGCGACCGCCGAAGTGCCCGACCCGGTCGGCAGCGGTTGGACCGGTGGCCTGCTGCTCGGCGCGCTGGTCGCCCTGATGATCGGCCTGTTCATCGTCGTGACCTCCATGACCGGTGTCATCGCGGGCCTGACCACCCAGATGGCCCAGAACATGCCGATCTACGTCGGCGGCCTGGCCGTGGTCACGCTCATCTTCGCGGTGATCGGACTGCTGGTCGGCAAGGCGTTGAACCGATAACCCACCACCGGCCATTCACGACCCGACTCGCCGGCGGGGCCGCGGCTCGCAACGGCCGCTCCGGTTGGCCTCTGTTCCTCCGCCCCCGGTGGACGGACGTAAGCTGCGTGCCGTGCAAGGAGTGGCAATCCGGTCGCCGCGCCGGTGCCGGACATCGGCCGACCGAGGCGCGGAGGCAAGCGCAGAACTGGTTCTCTCCGTGCCTGCGCGTCCTGGGGCCTGTGTGATGCCGCTGCGGGGGTCAGTAGCGTTGGTCGCGAAAGCGCGAGCGGTGGTCATCGGGTCGGCTGGCCGGTTCGGGCAGATCTTCGGTGGGCACGCCGATGATGTAGCCGCGCTGGATGACCGGCACGCGCCGGTTGTCGCGGTCGGTGACATAACCGGCCAGCAGACCGCCGGCCAGCACGGCCTGCGCGCGCGCGTTGTCCTGAAGCAGTGGACCGCGCAGCATGACCACCCGCTCGCCCCAGGTGCCCAGCGGGTGCACGATTGGAAGCGTCGCCTGGTGTTCGGTCGCCTCCAGTTCGCCGCGCCAGCCGATCACCACCAGCGGATCGCCGATCGCCAGGTCATCTTCACTGACCTGGGCGAAGGCCTGATCGTTCACGGCGGTCATCAGTTCGACGGTTCGGCGTTGACCGATTTTGACGAGCGTTTGACCGGCCCACTGGGCGATGCGCCGGTAGTCTTCATCATCCCGCCGCGCCGGCGCCAGGTTCGCGGCCACGTCCCCCAGCACGTCGGCGACCACCGGCGCGTGGTTCAGCCCCGTGCCCTTGCACCGCGAACAGGGCACATCCTGGTTCTGGAACACAGGCCGGCGGAGCGTGCCATCGCCTTCGTAGCCCAGTTTCCGCCGCACGGTCAACGATCCCTCGCCTTCACACTGTGGACAGATGATCGTGTCGTCAGCGCGGTTGACCGCATCCTGAAGCCGCCGGGCGGGCTGGTTCGCCGTAACCACCAGGAGGGGGAACGTCAGCCGACCGATTCGCGCGAGGCCGATCGCGTCACGCGCCTGGTCCAACGTCATGAACGTCAGCGGATCGGCCCGTTCGACCAGCGCCGCGGCGTCGGTCGCCGACAGGGCCAGCCCGCCGTTGATCTGTTCGGGCCAGGTCCACACGTTGACGCCGACCAGTCGCCCGGCGGCGTCGATCAGCGGTCCGCCGGAGACCTCGGCGGTGACCGGCCGATCAGTGGCGATCCACCGGGCGGTGGGGCGGACGCCCAGCGATTGCTGCAGAACGCGCGGCAGGCGCTCGGTGAGCACGGTCTGCCGGGCGATGGTTTGGCCGGTGACGAAATCGCCCGCCTGGTCGAAGCCCGCGGCGTAGAGCTTCGCGCCCTCGGCCGGCGCGGCGTCGGCGATGGTCATCGGTTCGACCACGCTTTGCCACTGGGCGCTGGTCGGGTCCAGGCGCAACACCGCCAGGTTCACCGCCGGTTCGACTGCCAGCACGCGCACGTTCACCGATGCGTCGACCGGCAACAGGGCGCGGATCGACCGGGCCCCGTTGATCGCGTGGGCGGGGCAGATCATCACGCCGTTCGATCGAACCACGATTGCCTGGGCACGAAGGGCGATGCCGGGCGCATCGGTGTCGATGCGAAGGCGCACCACGCCGCGCCTGGCGCGGGCGAGCAGGTCGGCCGGATCGTCGAATGCCGCGTTGGAATCGGTCGTGTCGGCGGTCATCAGGTCGTCATCGGCCGGGCGGTCGACGCCGCCGCGTTGCCAGGCGACTTTCGCCCGGCGGGCGTCGGGGAAGATGATGTCGATGGACGGTTTGTCGTGGATGCGCTCCCAGAGGCGCTGGGCGCTGGACACGACCGCGCCGTCGAGCTGCACGCTGGGTTTCGCGCCGCCGGTGAGGATGACGGTGTGTGAGGCGGCTTCGCCGAGCGGGATTTCGATTTGGCGGGAGCCGGCCTTGAGCATGAACTGGTCGCCGTCGGTTTCGAGCCTGAGCGTGAGGGGTTGGGAGGCGAACGCATCGGCGTCGATGACCATGGTCGGCCCGGGGCGGGCGTTGGGGCTGGTGAGGGTCGCCTGGGAACCGCTGATCCGCCAGTCGGCGTTCTCGCGGTCGCCGGTGAAGATTGAATCGCCGCTCTGCGCCCGCGCCGCCTCGGCGGCAAGGCCCAGCGCCGCAGCCCCCGCCATCCAGCCGATCAGCAGACATCGCAACATGACCATCGCTCCGGGTTGTCGGGGCCGGTTCCACTATGACCGACGTTGGGATTGGAAGCAATATTGCGTCGAATCGCTGAAGCTTGAAAGGCGCGCAGGCCGTTCATGTCCAGCGTCGAGCTTGACCGGACGCGCGGGTTCGGGGCTGGCAAACAGTCAGTCGATTCGAACGGTCCTGCGGGCGGTGGGGCGCGTTGCCGGTGATTCGGCTTCAAATCCCGGGAAATTCTGGGCTTGCGGGGGCAACTCGTCCGATAACCACAGGTGACGGATGGCGTCGCCGACGCCGGGAACGGAGCCCCATGGATTTGACCGGTCGAGCCAACGCGACGGTCGAAGTGGACGCCGACGCGCTTGCCGCGGCGCTGGGCGCCGGGGATCTGGACCGCGCCGATCGGGTGCTCGGCGCCTTGGGCCGCGCCGTGCCCCCCGAAGCGCTGCGCCCCGCGGCGGAGGTGCACCTCCATCGCCGGCGCTGGGCCGAGGCGGCGAAGCTGCTTTCGCGCATCGTCGACCGCGACGTCGGCACGGAGATGAAGCGCACGCTGGCGAGGAACCTCGCCTGCCTGCAGCGCCATCGGCCGAATGTCTATCGGGCGGTGGTCGACCACACGACCGATCGGACCTATCACATCATCGCCGGGGCGGGCAACCAGGCGATCGTGTGTCACGTGACGCCGGACGGCCGGCGCGTTTCGCTCACGCCGAACAACGATCCGCACCGCGCCCGAGCCGAGGCGATCGAATCGCTCGCCGAAGTCGCCGACCAAGGCCAGTCGATCGGGCTGTGCGGCATCGGCGACGGTTACCTGCTCAATCACCTGGCCCATCATCCGCCGGCCCTGGTTTACAACATGCAGCAGGTCGTTCACCTGTTCGAGCCGGACGCCCAACTCGTGCGGGTGGTGATGATGATTCACGATTTCACCGGTCCGCGCGGCCCGATCGAGCAGCCGCGCTTTGGGTGGTTCGTCGGTCCCCAATGGCAAGCGGATTTCGAGCGGACGATCTGCGATGACTTGCACCTGCCCGCGCCCGCGGCAACGGTCAGCCAGTCGCTCGACCTCGACGAAATCAAAGTCGGCCTGAAAACGGCCAGCGAAGCCTACGCTGCGCTCGATCAACAACTCGACGAACAGGTGAAGACCTACTACGCGAAGCTGCCCGACAATCACTTTCAGCGGATGTTCAGCCTCGACCCGCCGCGACCGCCGCGCGTCATGCTCTTGACCACGCGCTTCAGTTCGGTGATTCAGTATTCGACGTACGATTCGGCCCACGGGTTCGAGCAGAACGGCTGGCAGACGCGGGTGCTGATCGAGCCGAGCGATGCCCACGGCCTGCCGCGCCCGGCGGTTCGGAAGATGCTCGCCGAGTTCAAACCCGACCTCGTGTTCCAGATCGACCACCATCGCCACGAACACGAAGACGTGTTCCCCGACCGCCTGCCGTTTGTCTGCTGGATTCAGGATCATCTGCCGAACCTGACCAGCGAGGAAGCGGGCGCCAAGCTCGACGGGCGCGATTACGTGCTCACCGCCGTCGGGCCGATGTACACCGGCATCTACGGTTACCCGAAGCGGCAGTGCATCGACCTGTCGAAGCTGACCCGCGTGCCGCCGCGCCCGGCGCGGTGGACCAGCGACGGCGATGACCTGGCGTTCGTGTCCAACGCCTCGCAGGTTCCCGCGAAGCTGGCCGGGCAACTCGAAGAGGCGATCGCGCCATTCCTGGACGATCTGACGCTGATCCGCGAAGTGTGCCGGCGGATGATGAAGCTGTACGAAGAGGACGGCTCGCTGGCCACGGCATACGAGGTGCGGCGGTTCTACACCCGGTGCGAGCGCGACACCGGCCGCTTTCTCACGCACGGCGAAGCGCGCGACCGGTTGCTGAGGGTGCTCACCGAGAAACTCAACAACGCCCTCTACCGCCAGCAGGCCCTGCGCTGGGCGGCGGAGATCGCCGAAGAACTGGGCCTGTCGTTCGGCCTGTACGGCATGGGCTGGGAGCGGCATCCGCCATTCGCCCCTTATGCGCGGGGCGTGGTGAAATACGGCGCGGACCTGGAGCAACTGACCCGGCGCACGCGGATTAATCTACAGGTCGTGCCGTTTCACTGCATGCACCAGCGTCTGCTGGACGGGCTGGTCGCCGGCGGGTTCTTCTGCGTGCGGCATCATCCCTACGACCATCTCGCCGAGGAACTGTCGAACTACATTGACGCCAACGATCTGCACGACGCCGCGGATATCCACCAGGCGTTCGATCAACTGGACAAGGCGAAGCACGAGGAATTCCAGCAACTGCTGTTCCGCTGCGCGTGCCTGAGCGAGTTCGGCGACGTGCTGGGGCTGGTGCAGTCGTGGCGGCGGGCAAAGCTGTTGTTGCCGGGCGAACCGGCGCTGCCGCGGTTCGACGAGGTGGCGTTCGATTCCAAGGATTCGCTTCGCCGACATCTCGAGCGGTTCATCGACGATGAGGATGCGAGGCGCGCGATCGCCGACGCCCAGCGACAGCACGTGGAACACCGCCTCAGCTACACTGCCGGCATGCGCCGCGTGATCGACGGGATCGGCGCACGGCTGGTAAACGAAGTCTCTGCCCGAAAGGGAGGGGTTGGATGAAGCTCAGCTACGTCATTGTGACCGCCAACCGGTGCGGGCGCCTGCTCGAAACGCTCGACGTGCTGCATCGCACCACGCCGCTGCCTGAGCCGCAATGGGAGGCATGGGTGGTCGACAACGGCTCGACCGACGGGACGGTGGATACCGTGGTGCGGCGGTTTCCCTCGGTGAGGCTGATCGAATTGCCGCACAACATCGGCATGGCCGCGCGAAACCTGGCCATGCAGCGGGCCGACGGCGATGTGATCACGCTGCTGGACGATGACAGCTACCCGACCGGCGATGCGATCGCGCGGATCGTCGAACGTTTTGACACCAGCCCGACCACCGGCGCGATCGTCGGGCGCGTGGTGCTGCCCGATGGGCGATGCGAAGCGTCGGCGCTGCCCGGCGTAATGATCGGCTGTGCCAGCAGTCTGCGGCGGAGCGTCGTGGATCGGGTCGGCGGCTTCGCGCCGGAGTTCTTCATCCAGGCCGAGGAATACGATCTGAGCTTCCGCCTCTGGGCGGCGGGCTTCAGCGTCGAACGGTACGAAGACCTTCTCTTCCGCCACGACAAGGTGCTCACCGGGCGCAGCAGGGCGCGCACGGTCTTTCGCGATCTGCGGAACAACCTGCTGCTGGCCGAGCGGTTCCTGCCGCGCCGGCTGCGGGTCGAATATCGGCGGGACTGGATCCAGCGCTACACCGCCATCGCCCGCGCGCACGGCCATGCCCGCGTCGCGCGGCGGGCCCGGGCACAGGCGTGGTGGTGGGCAAGGCGGGAGCAGCTCGACGGCCGACAGACGCTGTCGCCGGCGGTGATCGAGACGCTGTTCGAGCTGGAGCGCCAGGCCGTGGCCGTGCGGCAGTGGGCCGGAATGAACGGCGTGAAGCGCATCGCGCTGGCCGACCTGGGCAAGAACATCTACGCCACCTGGCGCGCCGCCCGCCAAGCGGGGCTGGACATTGCGGCGATCGCCAATCAAGCCCCCGCGTTCGCCGGCCTGCGCTACCGCGGCATCGAGGTGCTCGACGATGAGGGGGCGATGGCCGCCGGCATCGACGGCATCGTCATCTCCAACATCAACCCCGCGCAGGTCGAACCCCGCCGCGCAGCGCTGGCCGAACGGTTCGACGGCCCGATCCTCGCGCTCGACCAGCCCCGCAGCCTCGCTCGGACCCGCGCCGTGGAGGCGGCATGACCACCACCGCCGACCATCCCGCCGCCCCCGCCATGGCCGTCGATGGCCAGATCAAACAGGTCGAAGCGGAACTGCTGTACGACCTGGCCCAGCGCGTCCCGGCCGAGCGGGCGATTGTGGAAATCGGCTCGTACCGCGGGCGATCGACCATCGCGCTGGGCCTCGGTTCGATGCACGGGCACGGCGCCCGGGTCTACGCCATCGACCCGCACCATCCGTTTGCCGGTCCGCGCGGCGGCCGGTTCGGTCCGGCCGACCAGGCCGCCCTTTACGCCAATGTGGCCGCCGCCGGCGTGGGCGAAGTCGTCAGCATCGTGGGCCTGGAATCCTCCATCGTCAGCGCCGGGTGGACCCAACGGAATGTCGACCTGCTGTGGCTCGATGGCGACCATCGCCATGCCGGGTTGAAGACGGATGTCGACGGCTGGTCGAAGCACCTGAGCCACGGCGCCACCGTCGCCTTTCACGATGATCAGTATCCCGACGTGGCGCGAATGCTGGATGAACTGACCGGCGCAGGGCGGATGACGTTCACGGGCAAGGTGTGGGCGATTTCGTACTTCCGCTGGCACGGCGATGGCGCAGCACCCCATGGAGCCGACCATGCGTGACGTGATCGTGCTGGGTTGCGGGCGCAGCGGCACGTCGATGATCGCCGGTTCGTTCGCCGGCGCCGGTTATCACATGGGCGAGCACCTCGTCGAGCCCCGGCCGTGCAATCCGAAGGGATTCTGGGAATCGCGTCACATCAACCGCCTCAACGAGATGATCCTCGCCGACGCCGTGCCCGCCCGAGACGAACAGACCGACGATCCGGCGCTGCGGCGGATTCCGCTGCCCAAACAGCAATGGCTGGCGGTGCTGGCGCCGGGCGCTGAGCTGCGGGGGGATGCGACGATCGCCGCCCGGATCGCCGAAGCCGTCGAGCGCCGGCCGTTCTGCTACAAAGACCCTCGCTTCTGCTACACGCTCGACGTGTGGCGCGAGCACCTGCGCGGCGACGAGGTGTTCATCTGCGTATTCCGTCATCCCGCCGCCGTCGCCGAGAGCATCCTCAAACACCACGCCACCTCGCGTTACCTGCATTCGATGACGATCGACTTCGACGGGGCGCTCGACGTGTACGGCGCGATGTACCGCTGGGCGCTGGATCAGCCGCGGGCCGAGGAAACCTGGCGCTTCGTGCATTACGAACAGGCGCTCAGGGGCGATGTGATAGGTGAACTGGCCGAATTGACCGGTGCGCCGCTGGACCGGCGCTTCGCCGACCCGGCACTGCAACGCAGTCGTTCCGACCGCGCGGTGAACGATCGGGTGATGGGCATCTATGAACAGCTTTGTCACCGGGCGAGTTACCAGCCCGTCTGAACCGCACGCTGCACCGCCTGCCGCGCCGCGGCGTTCGGGTGTTCTCCCGCCCGCTCGAGCAGTTCGGTCTGTCCGGCATCCTTGATCAGTCCGACGAGCTGACGCAGGGAGTGCTCGCGCTTGGCGCAGAACGTCTGGAAGCACTGCTCCAGTTCGTGGCGGGAGTATCGGGTCAGCGGATCGACCAGACCCGTGCGGGCCGACGCCCAGTCGAACATGCCGCGGGCGTCGTCGCCGAAGCGGTAGAGTTCCAGCGTCATGGTCAGCCGGCGACTGAGCGTCGACAGCGGGTCGGTCGCCGCTTGGGGCAGATTGGCGAGGCGATCGCCGTCCGCTCCTTCACTGAGCCAGTTGGCATCGTGGGCCGCGGCCGAAGCGCCGTCGCCGTTGGCCGGTACGATCTCGGCGAAGGCGGTGTTGACCGTCACCCTGCCATGGCACTGGAACTGGATGACCAGCCGCTGGGCCTGCTGTTTGTTGTGGCGCACCGTCTGGGCGACATCGACCACGCCTTCGCCCCATTCGGCGCGTTGTGCGTGGCGCACCCGATCGCCTTTGTGAAACATCGTCATAACCAGATCCCGCCCGACCAAGCCGGTGATCGATGACCGAAGATCAGTGGAAGCCGGGCCCCCGTCCGTCGGGGTTGGCCGGCCGAATGCGGTCGAGAGGAGTCGAACCTCCACGGGGTGTTTAGCCCCACTAGGACCTGAACCTAGCGCGTCTGCCAATTCCGCCACGACCGCAATGTCCCTGTGCCGTCTGACCGATCGGCGACAGACCCACCAGTCTAGACCCGGCGAGCCAAAAATCAAGGCTCAAGCCGCAAGCGTCCGCTTGGCCGCGCACCGGGCGGCGGAACAGGGGCAAATCATGTTCGCCCATGCCACGGGGCACAAAGTCACGCCAGAGCGCTTAAAATCGTGACCGATGACGCCTCAGCCCATTTCATCGCGAGCGATCAAGGATCTTGCCGGGGAGTTGGGCTTTGCGCTGTGCGGGGTTTGCGAAGCGAGGCCGAGCGATCACGGGGCGTTCTTCCGGCGGTGGCTGGCCGAGGGCAGGCACGGGCAGATGACGTACCTGGCGCGAAACGTGGAGGTGCGGCTCGATCCGGGCAAGCTGCTGGCGGGCGCGAAGTCGGTGATCGTGGTGGCCGATGCGGTGGCGCCTGCGCGCCGCGAGCGGAAGCTCGCGGAGGCGGGTGGCCACGAAGGGCCTGCGGTGGCCGAAGACAACCCCGCACTGGCATCCGGGCCTGATGGCCGCGCTCGCGTTGCCCGGTACGCGCGGTTCAGCGATTACCACAAGGTGCTCAAGAAGCGGCTGCACCGTTTGGCCGATGCCCTGGCCAAGCGGTTCGCGGACCATCACTTTCAGGGGCGGGTCACGGTGGACACGGCGCCGATGATGGAGCGAGAACATGCGGTGCGGGCGGGGCTGGGGTGGATCGGCAAGCACACGTTGCTGCTGAATCGTTCGCGGGGTTCGCACCTGTTGTTGGGGACGATCGTGACGACGCTCGCCATCGAGCCGGACGCGCCCCAGACCGACCACTGCCGGACGTGTCGGCGGTGCATCGAGGCGTGCCCGACACAGTGCATCACGCCGTACTCGGTCGATGCCTCGCGGTGTATCAGTTACCTGACCATCGAGCATCGCACGGCGATCGAACCATCGCGCCATGAAGCGGTGGGCGAGTGGCTGTTCGGTTGCGATGTGTGCCAGGATGTGTGCCCGTATGTGAAGAAGGCGGGGCAAACCTCCCCCCCGCTGGAGGAATGGATGGGGGGCCAGCCGGACACGGCATCGGACCAGCCGGATTCGCTGACGCCCGCTCCTTCGCTCGGCTTCGGCTCGCTCGGGGCTTGCTCCCCCGAGAGAGGAGGAAGCTACCAGCGGCTGCACGATTCGTTCGATCCGCTGGCGGTGTTGAACTGGACGGAAGACGACCGCCGGGCGGCGTTTCGGGCCAGCGCGCTGAAGCGGGCGAAGCTGGACATGATGAAACGGAACGCGCTGATCGTGGCGGGCAATCAATTGGCACAGCGCGATCGGCCGGCGCTGCGGCGGAAGATCGAACAGCTTGCCGACGATCCGACTGAACCGGACCTGGTGCGTCGAACGGCCCGGGATGTGCTGGGGCGGCTGGTGAACCCGGAGCCGGGCGCCGGGCAAGGATCCATGACCCGGTGAGTGCACCGGCCGCGGCGGCGGCGGCGTCTTCGCCCGATCACCCGGGCCGGAACTGCGAAAGCGCCAGCCCCCCAGCCGCAGGGAATCTCCCAGCACCTTGCCCATGGCCGGATCATGGCACCGTTCACGCTGACGGCGTGCCGGACGGTTGCTCGGGTGCTTGGTCGGTTTGCTCATCGCCCATGCGACCGGCCTCGTCGCTGGCCACCAGCGCCCAGCGGAATCCGATCGGCCCGACCAGCAGGTGCACCGCCACCATGCCGACCAGCAGGTTCACCGCCAGGTCGGCGCCGGGGACGTCGAGTTTGTTCTCGATCAGCAGAATCAGCGCCAGCGCCACGCCGGCCTGGGGCACGAAGGCCAGCCACAACTTGCCCGGCCGCTCGACTTCACTGCCGGCCAGTTTCAGTCCCGCGCCGATGCCCGCCCACACCGCCGCGCTGCGCACCACCACCATGCCCGCCACCCACAACGCCCCGCCGACCAGGGCCGAAAGATTCAGCTTCGCCCCGATCACCGCGAAGAACAGGCAGTAGATCGGCAGGCTCATCGCTTCGACGACGTGGAAGAACGGCTCGCTGCGCACCGGCCACAGGTTCCGCATCACCAGTCCGGCGGCCAGGGCGGTCAGCAGCGGCTCCAGGTGCGCCTTTTCGCCGACCACGGTGAATGTTCGCTCGCCCAGCAGCGCAATCAGCAGGCACGAACCGACCAGGAAGATCGGCAGATGGCGATTGACCGACTGGACATACCAGGCCATCAGCGCCCCGAACACGCCGCCGACCACCAGCGACCCGCCGAGTTGCACGCCCACGGCCAGCAGAAACCGGCCGCTGATGGCGGTCTGTTCGTCGACCACGCCCTTGCCCACCGCGAGCATCGCGGCGAACAGCACGACCATCGCCATGTCCTTGACAATGGTGACCGACAGGGCGGTGCGGGTGAACGGCCCGGCGGCCCGGTGTTCGGTAATCATGGCGATGACCACCGCCGGACTGTTCGACGCGGCGACCAGTCCCACCAGCGCCGACAGCACGATGAGGGTGGACTGGCCGAGCGCGTCGCCGCCGACGATGCTCAGCGCGCCGTAGGCCGCGGCGCCGACGACCGCCCAGACGATAAGCACTTCGACGCCGGCGATGATCGACAGGCGGACGATCTGTTTGCGCAGCCACTTGAGGTCGATCTCGCCGCCGGCGGTCAGGGCGATCAGGGCGATGGCCAGGTCGCCGGCAAAGCGCAGGTGGGTGTCGACCTGGGTCTGGGGGATGAGTTTGAGCACCGCCGGGCCCAGCAGCAGGCCGGTGACGAGGTAACCGCTGACGCGAGGCAGTCGGATGCGGTCGAAGAGGATGCCGACCAGCCAGGCGGCAAGCATGAGCAGGCCGACGCTCATCGCGGTGCGCGGGCCGGGCATGTCGGGCGTGCCGACGATGGGCGCCAGGACGCTGATCGCGCCGGCCAGCAGCATCAGAATGACCACACAGATCAGCACAACCATCAGCCGCTCCCCCGCAGGGTTGGCGACGGCCCCATGGCCGCTTGCCGCCTCGCGTCCGTCGATAACCACCGGATCGTTTTCATGGCGTGGGCTCCTGGGCCGGTGAGGCGGACTTGACCGGTTCGCCGCGCCAGGCCGCCCGGCTGAACCACGGCACGGCGTCGCAGATCACGCCCACGAAGATCACCACCATCAGCAACTGCCCACCGGTCAGCAGGTCCGCGGTGAGCGGCTCGTGGGCCGAGACGGCGTATCCCGCGGTCAGGGCAATGGCCAGGGGCCCCTGGCGCACGGGCGCCCGACGCATGGGGCTGTCCAACTGGACCGGGCCCGACGCCTGACGAATCTCCCGGCGGGTCAGCAGCCCTTTGACCAACACCCGCGCCGCGACCAGAACGCCCATCAGCGCCACGCCCGTCCGCCCGATCGCCGGATCGGCCAGCACCCCCGCCACCAGCATCAATCCCATGGCCATCGGTTGCTCGGCGTTGATGATGACTTTGCGGAACCGCGTCAGCACGTCGCCCGGCACGTTCGCCAGCAGCGCCCCGCACAACAGCGACACGAACAGCGGTGAATAACCCAGCACCGCCGCCCCGCCGGCCATCAACGACACCACCCCCAGCAGCACCACCAGGAATTCCGCATCGCTCCGCCGGGCCGCCCGGATCAGCCACCACGTCATCAGGCCCAGCGCCCCGGCCATCAGCACGCTCACCCCCACGCCGATCGACAGGCTCACCGGATGCAGCGCCAACGCCGGCTGATGCCGAATGCCCGCGAACAGCAACCCGTATACCGCCACCGCCAGGATCGACCCCAACCCCGACGCGCCGCGCAGCAACGCCCGCAGCGACCGATCCGCCGTGCCCAGTTCCCGCAGCGATCGCAACTCCGGCGCCCAGCCGATCCCGCACGCACCCAGCAGCAGCGCGATCACCACCGCCCGAGGCCACGGCATCGGCCAGTGCATCAGCCCCATCACCCCCAGCGCCGCCCCGCCGAGCACCAGCACGCTGACCGCCGCATCGAGCACGGCCAGCCGCGACGCGGCCGGCGGCAGCATGTTCGGCAATCGCCATCTCGCTTGCAGCCCCACCATCAACCCCACCCAGCCCAGGCAGAACAGCACCAGCGGTTGCAGCACGTCGACCTGGTCGCGCTGGACCACGCCCGTCGCCGCCGGCCCCAGCAGCAACCCGATCGCCACCGCGATCCACCCGCCGGCCGTCAGCGCCGCGCCGATCGGCGTCCGCCGCAGACTCCACCACTGCCGACCCGATGCCACCAGGGCCAGCGTGACGACGATGATCAGGGCGATGAGAATTCGCATGGGTAATGGGTTGAGTGGTTGAATGGTTCAGGCGTGACGTGGTCGTGGCCGGATGGCCGAGTGGTGTCGGGCGGCGTTCTCCTTTTCAACCCTTCAATCCATCCCCCCGGTCCCGCGTCAGTGCCTGATCCCCCGGAACGTCTCGACGGGCAGGGTGAAGCAGATCGCGGTGTTGGGTTGGCCGAACTGGCTGCCGACTTCTTCGACCAGTTCGGCGACGCGTTCGGTCAGTGCTTCGGGCATGACGGAAAGGATCATGCGGCTGCCGGTGTTTTCGGGGAAGAGGCTGGCCAGGCCGGCGAAGCTGGGCATGTCCTGGCGGACGACCTGGCCCATGCCGCGCGATTCGACGATCGTGGCCCCGCGCACGCCGATGTCGAGGAAGCCGGTTAACAGGTCGTCGACCAGGTCGGGCTGATCGATGATGATGACCATGAGTTTGTGGATCGGTTCGTCAGACATGGCGGTCGTCCTCCGCGCCCAGTCGGCGGTGGAGGTCTTCGCCGTTCTCGGCCGAGCGCAGCGATTGCAGGGCGCCGGGGGTGTGGCAGATGCGGGCCAGGCGGGCCAGCAGACGCACGTGATCCCACGCCGCCTCGGTCGGGCCGACCAGCACGAACACCAGGTCGCTCGGCGGATGGGCCTTGTGGCCGAAACGCACGCCCCCGCGGACCAGCGCCGCGGCGATGAAGCTCTTTTCCGCCTGCTGAATCATCGCGTGCGGAAACGCCACGCCCTCCGGGGTCGACGTGGTGCCTTTCTCCTCGCGCTCGATCAGCGCGCTGTAGATCAGGTCGCCGTCGGCGTTCGGCTCGACCTGGGCGATGCGGTCGGTCAACTGCCGCAACAACTCGTCGCGCGAGTCGGCCGGCTCCAGCACCCAGCACAACTCCGGACGAATGAACTGATTCAGCTTCATCGGCGCACCTCGCTTCGGTTCGCGGTCCCGGATCGTGATTTGTCTGACCAACCAGTTTACCCGTTCACGATGGTGCACACATCGCCGCGGTCGGCCGCATCGCGACTGACCAGCAACACCCGCCCCATGCACAACGACTGGCCGGTATTGTAGTAACTCGTCTCGCCGTTGAGCGCCGCGACCAGGTCCGCCCCGATGTCGGCCGTGGCGCCCAGGTCGGTGATGTCGCGCGGGCCGGCGTCGGCGGTGATCAGCTCGCACTGGCCGTTTCGGGATTCGACCTGGCCGAGCGAACCGACCACGCGGATGCGGTCGTCGCCGTGGGAAGGGGCCGCGGCCGGTCGCAGGAAATCGGCGTGCACCAGCGCGCTGCCGCCATTGTCCAGCGCGTAACACACCGCCACGTGATCTTCCATCTCGTCGTAATCGGGTTTGGCCACGTTGCCCTGGTGGCCGCACACGTGGGTCAGCTCGCAGCCGGTGACGAATCGCACCGCGTCGATGCCGTGACTGGCGATCCACGCCAGCGTCCCGCCGTAGGTTTCGCGCTTCTTGTAGAACCACGGCCGGCTGTCGCCGAAGCGGTACGACTTCTGCGCGGTGGCCAGCACGGGCTGACCGATCAATCCCTGCACCACGGCCTGTTGGGCGGCGCGGAAGTTGCCTCTGCTGCGCAGGTCGAACTCGGTCAGCAGCACGTGCTCGCCGCCGGCGCACAGCTTCTCGATCCGCTCGAACTGCTTCCACGTGGTGGCCACGGGCTTATCGGAAACGACCTTCAGCCCGCGCTCCAGCGCCTCGGCGATCACCTCGCCGTTGTGCGAATACACCGCGCCGACGCTGACCGCATCGGGCAACAACGCGTCCAGCGCCTTGCGGTAGTCGTCGAAGTGCGGCGGGTCGCCGTCGAAACGCCCGGGCAACTTCGCCGCCGCCTCGTCATCCACCCCGTCCGAGGCGCAGCCGGCGACTTCGACCAGCCCCGCCTCCACGGCGCGGGCCAGGTAGTGATGACCGTATCCCCCGATAAACAGAACTCTCATGTGCATCTCCTTGATTGCTTCACTTCGGATCAACTCCACCACGGCAAGTCGCTGATGAACGCCGATGAACACGGATCAGAGAACAGGATTCGCATGTGTATCCATCCATGCTCATCCGGGGCCGATTCTTGATGGGTTGTCCGTGGCAAATCATTCGTTCGTTTCCCCCGGCCTGTCGACCAAACGGGCGGCCAGGCGGATGGCCGACTGCATGGAATCGGCTTTGGCGCGGTTTCGGCCGACGATGTCGAACGCCGTGCCGTGATCGGGGCTGGTGCGGATGATCGGCAGACCAAGCGTCACGTTCACCGCCTCGTCAAAGGCCAGCAGCTTGATCGGGATCAGGCCCTGGTCATGGTACATGGCGACGACCAGATCGTAGCGCCCGGCGGCGGCGTCGAGGAACAGGGTATCGGCGGGAAACGGTCCGCGCGCGTCGATGCCCTGTTCGCGGGCCATGCTGATCGCCGGTTCGATGACCAGCGATTCCTCCGGGCCGAACAGGCCGTTCTCCGAGGCGTGCGGGTTCAGGCCGCACACGGCGATGCGGGGCTTGTCCACGCCGAGGCGCACGCAGGCGCGATGGCCCAGGTCGATCGGGTCGAACACCCGGCCGATCGACAGTTGGTCGCGCACGGTCATCAGGGGAATGTGAATGGTCGCCAGCGCAACGCGGAGCTTCGAGGCGGCGAACATCATCACGCTGCGCTTGGCGTTGGTGTGGGCCTGGAACAGTTCGGTGTGGCCGGGGTATCGCTTTTCACCGGCCAGTTTCCACGAAGCCTTGCAGATGGGCGCGGTGACGATGGCGTCGAGTCGGCCGGTCGTCCGGGGCGGACTCATCGCCGCGGCGATCGCGTCTTTCACGAACGCCAGCGATGCCTCGCCGCCCTGCCGCGTGGGCTGGTGGACCGCCTGGCCCAGCAGCGAAAACTCGTCGTAATCCAGCACCAGCACTTCGTGGGAATGCGGATCGCGCACCAGGCGGCTGTCGTGCGGCAGGCGCCACCAGAACGGCTCGATCTCCGCCAGGTCCGCCGCGTAGGCCAGCAGTTCGTTCATGCCGTACACCACGAACCGCCCCAGCCGCCGGATCGCCGGATCGGCCAGCGCCTTGACCACGACCTCCGGCCCGATCCCCGCCGGATCGCCCATGGTGATGCCGATGGTTGGCAGCGCCGTCGGTTGAGATGGGGCGGGTTGTTCGCTCACCGTGGTATCGTACCGCCGGCCCCGCGGCGCATAAAGGCAACGAGGCATTCGCTTGGCCGCCCGCCAGGGCCATCGCAAGTAGCGGTTCCGGCCCCGCGTGGCGGTCGTGCCGCCGTCGAACTTGACGCGCCTCTGTCCCCGGGCCCGCAGCAGGGCGTGCCCGCCGTGCTACTTCCATGCCGCTCTCCAACGAGATGTCTACGGCATCCAAGACACAATGGGCCTGCACAGGCAGAAGTTTCGGGGGCCGACGGGGGGAGGGAGCCGGCCTGACTTGCACCCTCACCCCGCAACGCCGACACTTGACCTGATGCTCGATCTTCGCCGATGCACGCGGCTGGTGGTTTACGGCGGGACGTTCGATCCGCCGCACCGGGCGCACGTGGTGTTGCCGCAGCACGCCGCCGGCGCCGTCACCGCCGACGGGCTGTTGTACGTGCCGGCCGGCCGGCCGCCGCACAAGTCCGACCGCACGCCCACCGAGGCGCATCACCGTTTGGCCATGCTCCACCTGGCCCTGGCCGACCAGCCGGATACCCACATCGTCACCTGCGAGCTGGACCGCGACGGACCAAGCTACACCGTCGACACGCTCGAGCATCTGCGCGATGAGTTGGGCGACGGCGTTGAACTGCACTTGTTGATCGGGGCGGACATGGCACGGATCTTCGATCAGTGGCACAAGCCCGCCCGCATCATCGAACTGGCCGAACCGCTGGTCATGCTTCGCCCGCCGTCCGATCGCGCGGCGCTGATCGAATCGATCACTTCCGCTCCGGCAAAGCAGCGATGGTGGGCCCGGCACATCGTCGACGTACCGCAGATCGAGGTGTCCAGCAGCGACCTGCGGCGTCGCCTGGCCGAGCGCGGCGTCGGCGATGAGCTTGTCCACCGCATGCTCCGGCCCGCCGTGCGCCAGTACATCGAATCCCACCGCCTGTACCGGCGCGACCGATAAGCGGCGAAAAGACCGGCCAATCCGCGCCGCGGCGCTCAACGCGCCGGTCCGACGTTCCGATACTTGCCTAAGTCGATCCGTCAACCTCAACGGGAAGCGCGGTGCATGCGCAGTTTCGGCTGGTTCAATTCCGTGGTCACCCGCCTGGCGATGGGCTTCTGCCTGGGCGGGCTGGTGTTGACCGTGTGCTTGGGCGTGCTGGAATACCGCCAGTCGGCGCGGACGGCCGGCCTGTCGACCGTGCCCAGCATGGTGATGATGTCCCATCACCTGCGCGACGTGCTGCGTCCGCTGATCGTGGCCGGCAAGACCGACTCGATCCCCTCCGCCCTGGGCATCTTCGCCCACGACCCCCGTATCATCGCCACCCGCTATCGCTCGTCGGTCGGGCTGAGCGTGACCGAAGGCGACTGGCCCAACCCCGCCGACGCCCACTTATGGACGCTGGACACCAGCACCCACGATGGTCTGGAACACCTCGACCTGACCCGGCCTACCGTGCTGGTCGTGCCGTTCACCGAAGCCGGCCGCGACCACCGCGTGAGCCTGGCGATCGACGGCCCGTATATTTTGTCCGAAGTGCGGGCGGGGATGATCCGCGAACTGGCCACGCAATGGCTGGTGCTGGGTATCCTGACACTGGCCGGGCTGATCGCGCTGCGTCACTGGTTCAGCGTGCCGCTGACGCGGATCGCCACGCTGGCCCGCGGGGATGCATCGGCCGAAACCTTCGCCCAGGCGGCGGCGGAGATCGGCGGGGAGTTGGGCGACCTGGCCCACGCCGTGGGCCGAATGCTCCGCCGCATCAACGAGATGACCGGCCAACTCCGCCAGCGCGAGCAGGCGTTCGCCAACCTCTTCGAGTTTGCCCCCGCCGCCATCATCAGCATCGGGCCTGATGGACGCATCACCGAAGCCAACCGTCGCGCGGCCGATCTGTTCGGCGTCGAACGGGCTGAGCAGCTTCACGGCACCGCGGTGCTCAACCACATTGCCGAGCGCGATCGCGCCCCGTTCCGCCAGCGCATCGACCGGCTGAACATCGATGCCGTGACCGATTGCGAACTGCAAATGGTCGTCGGCGAGCGAACGCCGCACATCGCGATGGAACTGGCCAGCGTGCACGATGAGCAGGGCAACCTCACGCAGGTGCGGATCAGCCTGGTCGACGTGACCGAATCGCGATGGCTGATGGCGAAGGTGGCCGAGCATCGCCGGCTGCTGGACCTGGTGATCAACCACATGTCCGATGCGATTCTGCTGATCGACACCGATCGCCGAATTCTCACCGCCAACGAACGGCTGAGCCGGCTGCTCAACCTGCGGACGGACGGCCTGGAAGGCGAGACTTACGATCCGGCGGAGTTCTGGACGCGTCTGGAACCGGTCGACCCGGCGCAGATGGACCGGCGCCTGGGCCAGTTGCTCGACCAGTTCGATCGGGCCGGCGAAACGCAGCTCGACACCCGCGATGCTTCGTTCCAGTTCCAGGTGATCCCGGTGCGGGATGAGATGGAACAGCCGATCGCTCAGCTCTGGGTGGTGCAGGAGATCACCGCCCAGGTGCGCAGCCGCCGTCTGCTGGATCAGCAGGCCTCGCAGCTCCGCGCTCTCAAACAGATCGGCGCCCGGTTGCACGATCTGGACGGGGTGAGCCATCTGCTCGAACAGGCGGTCGCCGAGCTTCACGAGATCATGAATGTGGAAGCAACCGGTATCGCCCTGCGCGATGTGGATCCCAACACGCGCTGCAGCCAGTTGATCCACCCCGGCGCCGACCGCACGTTGCGGCCGGCCGGATCGGCGATGGCCCAGGCCGTGGCCGAGAAGCTCATGCCCGAGGTGCTCAAGAGCCGCGGCACCAGCCTCTGGCCCGACCTGGCCTCCGATGCCCGCTGGGCGTCGGCGTTCGGTGAAGCGGGCATCGAATCGATCGCCGCCACCGCCCTGACCACCCAGCGCCGCGTGCAGGGCATCGTGTGGATCGGCCGCAAAGGCGGCCAACGCATCACCACCCATCACCTGTACCTGCTCGAAGCCCTGGCGCCGATTCTCTCGACCAGTGTCGAGAACGCCCAGCTCCGCGAACACATCACCAGTCTCCGCCTGACCGACACCGTCACCGAGCTGCCCAGCTACGAGCAGTTCGAGTTGTTGACCAACCGGCTGGTCAACCGGCCCGGCGAGCCGTGGTCGCTGATCCTGGTCGACATCGATCACTTCCGCGCGATCAACGACCGCCTGGGCCACCATGGCGCCGACCGGGTGTTGCGCCGGGTGGGTCGAACCATCGCCGACAGCGCCCGCTCGACCGACCAGGTCTGCCGCTACAGCGAAGATCAGTTCGTCGTCCTGTCGCCGGGCGCCGAGCCGGCCGAAGCGGCCGAACTGGCCGACCGCATCCGTACCCGCATCGCCGATCTGACCGTCGACCCCGAAACCGACCGCGCCGAGCCGATTCGCCTGACCTGTTCGATCGGCCTGGCCGCCAGCCCCACCGACCACTGCGATGCCGACATGCTCATCTACCTGGCCATGCAGCGGCTGAACACCGCCAAGGCGAACGGACGCAACCGCGTCGTCGCCACCGGCCACCCCACCGCCGCGGCGGGATGAGACGACCGGCGCAAATCCCTCCTGCCCCCATCCCAAAGCCGATCACAACCGTTCCCGCTGCACGGGGTTGGTCAGTTCGCCGATGCCGTCTATCCGCACCGTCACCACGTCGCCTTCGCGGAGGTAGACCTTCGGATCGCGCCCTTCCCCCACGCCCGGCGGGGTGCCGGTCATGATCACACAACCCGCTTCGAGCGTCATGCACCGCGAAAGATGACTGACCAGCTTCGCGCAGCAGAAGATCATGTCCGATGTGTTGGACTGCTGCATCGTCCGACCGTTCAGCCGCAGTTCGATCGGCCGGTTGTCGGGGTCGACCTCGGTTTCGATCCACGGCCCGATGGGCGCGAAAGTGTCGAAGCTCTTGCCGCGGGCCCACTGCACGTCGCGGCGAAGCTGGCAGTCCCGGGCGCTGATGTCATGACCGCAGGTGTAGCCGAATACGAAATCCAGCGCCTCGGCTTCATCGACGTGGCGGGCGCGCTTGCCGATGACGAGGACCAGTTCCGCTTCGTAGTCCACCTCATCCGGCGCGATCGCCGGCAGCAGGATCGGCCGACCGGGATGGTTCAACGCGCTGGTCGCCTTGAGAAACACGACCGGTTCGTCGGGCTGGGCCTTGCCGGCTTCCGCGGCGTGTTCGCGATAGTTCAAACCGATGGCGATGATCTGACGCGGGTCGACCGGCGCCAGCAGTTCCGCTTCGTCCAGCGGAATGGCCTGGTCGCTGCGCCGCCAGTCGCCGAAAACGTCTCCGTTGATCAGCCGGCACACTTCATCTTCCACCAGCGCGTAGCGCGGCTGACCGTCGAACTCGATGCGCGCGATTCGCATGGTCGTCTCCTCACCCGCCCCGCCGATCCGGCTTTCCCACCGCCAGCCCGCATAAGTTGTAGCAGCGGCCAGCCCCCGATGACAAGCCGACCCCCCTATGGCCAACCCGGCCAACTCCACCCCCGGGGGCATTGATGCCAACTTCCATGACCCCAATCGGTTAGCGCGCGCACCCGCCGGGGCCGGTGTCGACCGCCAACAACGGTACCGTACAGGCCGCCCTGTCGGACAACAGCTTCCTTGCCCCAACCGCCGCGAGTTCGAGCAAGACCTTTTGGGGGAGCTTTCTTTTTGAGACACCCGATGCTGGTTTTGAGGGTGCGGTCGGTGTGTATGCCAGCGGTTTTCAGCAGCAGCCGTTGATCAACGTGTACGCCTCGGGTCCCAATCAGAGTGGCACCGGCATGCTTGAGACCCGTACCACCAGAAGTACGGGTGGCAACTCAGGCATCATCGCGAATACGCCATATCTCTTCGTGTTCCGTGCGGATGTCGAGACCGATGCGAACGGTGACTATACAGTCGATTCCTATGTATGGAAGTATGCTGCCGGCGATGTGCCCACGTCCGAGCCACTAACGGGCACTGCCCTGGATTCGCTGCTGGATGCCGCGATCGAAGCTAACCGGG
>CAYNCM010000025.1:1173-35976 GCA_964395825.1 uncultured Planctomycetaceae bacterium | reverse complement strand
GTTTGGCCGGTGATAGTGCAGGCCAAGCGCCTGGGCGCCCCATGAGAGAAACGACTACCAGAGACGGCTCCGCGAGAAAAACGTTCGCGGGCAGAGGTGCAAGCAGGGGTGCAAGCGGAGGCCATTCGGTACGTAAGCGTCTATCCAATAGAACGTTAGGTACTATATCAGCCCAGTTCCCAAGCTGAACGTCGCCGGTTCGAATCCGGTCGCCCGCTTTCTGAATTGACCCGCCTCGCCGATTTTTGTGGCGCGCAGAGGCAAGCCCTTGCGGCGGCGCGCTGCACGCCTGAAGCCTCATCGCTCAAGACTCAGGTTTGGCGTTTCATTTTGCCGCGGCGATGGTGTCGCTCGTGTCGCCGAGCAGTCGCGCCCCGTCCGGCACGATGAAGGCATCGCGCGGCGGGCGGGTCCAGCTCAAATTCGACAGAATCACCTGTCCCATCGGCGTGCCGGAGATGCCCGTGTCCTGGTTCCAGCGGAAGATGGACCATTCGGTCGACAGTTTCACATCGTTCATCAGCACAAAACGATTGAAGATCACCGCGTGCGGATCAGGGGTGGCGTCGAAGGTGCGGGTGTAGGCGATCGAGCGCACCAGGGCCGATCCCGGCTGGCGGTAGATCATGTACCATTCCGACCCGTTGCCCTGGTCGGTCATGAGGCGCGACACCTCGTACGGCCGATCCCAGATGGGCATCTCGCCGACCAGTTCCATCTGCTTCGAGTAATCGGCCATCGCGAACGGCAAACGCACGAAGAACGGCCAGGTGCTCAGTTGGAAATCGGCCTTCGGAATCTCGGCGTCGGCCGGGCTGAGCCAGCCCTGCTTGCCGTCCCAGGTCAGCACCGGCCCATTCCAACTGGTCAGCCGCACCTTCTCGCCGTCGGTGGTCATCAACAACCGTCCGTCGAACACGGTCTTGCCGCCGAACGTCACTTCGATGTCGCTCACCAGGGCCCGCTGGTCCTGCCAGGCTTTCTCGCCGTGGGCCGTCTGGACCGCCCGGGCGTATTCCTTGGTCGGCGACGCACAGCCGATCAACATCACCGCCATCGCCATCGCCAGACCGACCCCGACCGTGTAGCGTCGTTTCATTCGAATGCTCCTTGGGATGAATTTGTGCCCGATCTGATTTTCCTGATCTTGCATCACGCTGAGGTCCCCGCTCCGGCCGAACCATTCTAACGCCTTTGCGGCCGCCTGGCGCGGGCAAGTGGGTTCGGATTTGCCCACCGCCCAGTCCGAGCAGACCGTGGCGGACGGGTGGGTTCGCCGCGGCGAGTTGCCGTCAACCGACCTGTGCGGCTTCGAGCAGCCAGAAAGCCACGGGGGCGACGAGCAGGGGGGAATCGAACACATCGAGCACCCCGCCGAAGCCCGGGATGGATTCGCCGGAATCTTTCACGCCCACGTCGCGCTTGAACAGGCTCATCATCAGGTCGCCGAGCTGGCCCACGACCGCCAGCACGACGCCCGCCACCGCCGCCCAGGCCATTGAATACTCGTACTGCAAGGTGGGTTCAGGCCCGCGATGGACGTAGGCCAGCCGCGTGTGCTGGGAAAGCCAGGCGAAGCCGACCGCCACCGCGACCGACAGCGCGATTCCGCCGGCCAGACCCTCCCACGTCTTGCCGGGACTCAGCCAGGGGATCAGTTTGCGTTTGCCGATCGCCCGGCCGGTGAAGTAGGCGCCGATGTCGCAGCTTTTGCAGATGAGGATGATCGCCAGCACGGTCCAGGGACTGTGCCAGCGGCGCATGGCCAGGTAGAACCCGGGCATCAGGCCCAGGAGCACCACGGCGAACATGATCGCGCCGCCGGCGGCGATCGCGCCTTGCACCTTTGCCTCTCGGGCGTGCCAGATGAGCGTGCCCACGAACGCCGCGACCAGCACCGTGGCCACGACCGTCACGCCGCTCGAGCCCTTCATGTGCTGCGGGGTGGCGTAAACGGTCAGGCAGGCCGCGACCGCCGCGGCGGTGACCAGCCAGGTTTGACAGGCCACCCCGTCCGCCCGGAACAGACGCGCCAGTTCGCGCGACGCCAGGGGAATCAGCAGCAACAGCACCACCGCCGTGAGCACCAGGCCCGACGGGAGGTACGTGCGGCCGAAGAACACCCGCTGCCAGAACCCTTCGAGCGTGGTGTGATCCAGGGCGCTGTCCGCCCAGAACGCTCCCAGTGCGAAGGCGATCATCAGCGGCCCGAAAATGAGGCGGTCTCGCAGCATGGTCGACCATCATATCCGCACCGGCGCCGAGGCGCAGCGGGAGGGCCGATTGCCGATGGGCCATTCTGACCGCTGGGATGAGTTTCTGTTTTTCGGTTTTTCAGCTTTCCTGCTCTTTGTCCTCCACCGCGCCGTAGCGTCGGGTGCGTCCGGCGAAATCGCGCAGGGCCTTTCGCAGGTGCTCGACCGTGAATTCGGGCCAGTACACGTCGGTCACCCACAGTTCGGCGTAGCTGATCTGCCAGAGCAGGTAATTGCTCAGTCGCATCTGGCCGGCGGTGCGGATGAGCAGGTCCGGGTCGGGCAGGCCGGCGGTGTCGAGCGATTCGTCGATGGTCCGTTGGTCGATGTCGTCGGGGGTGATCTCGCCGGCGGCGGCACGGCGGGCGATGTCGCGCACGCCGTCGATGATCTCCCCGCGCGAACCGTAGTTCATCGCCAGCGACATCGTCATGCCGGTGTGATGCTTGGTCACTTCCAGCGTGGTGTCGATTTCGTGGAGCACCACGTCGGGCAGCCCCGCGCGCCGGCCGAGATGGCGGAAGCGCAGGTTATTGTCGATGAGCAGTTGGCGCTCGCGTTTCAGGTAGGCCGGGCACAGTTCCATCAGGAACTGGATCTCCGGGCCCGGGCGCGTCCAGTTTTCGGTGCTGAAAGTGTAGAGCGTCAGCGCCTCGACGCCGAGGTTGGCGCACGCCTTGACAATCGGGATGACCGCCTCGGCGCCGGCCTTGTGCCCGATCGACCGGTCGAGGCCCTGGCGCTTCGCCCATCGCCCGTTGCCGTCCATGATGAGGGCGATGTGGCGCGGGATCGTCTCAGTCGGCAGGCCCAGGGCCTGCTTTTCACGGCGGGCGACTTCGGTGTCCGGTGGTGTGAAGGTGTCGCTCATGTTCGCATCATCTTGACCGCGGGCGGAAGAGAATCTGGTCGCGGCGGCGGCCGACGCATACCACGCTCACCCGCACGCCGGTGTGTTGGGCGATGAAGTCGAAGTAGGCCTTCGCCTCGGCGGGCAGATCGTCGAAGGACTTGGCCTGATCGGTCGGACCGTCGAAGCCGGGCAACGTTTCGTAGACCGGTTCGACCTCGGCGAGGATGGCGGCGTCGGCGGGGAAGTGGTCGAGCTTGGCGCCGCGGTAGCGGTAGCCGGTGCAGACCTTGAGCGTGTCGATGCCGTTGAGCACGCTGATGCCGGTGCAGCAGATGTCGGTCACGCCACCGAGCGTGGTGGTGTATTCCAGTGCGACCAGGTCGAGCCAGCCGGTGCGTCGCGGTCGGCCGGTGGTGGTGCCGTATTCGTGGCCGCGATCGCGGATGGCCTGGCCGATCTCGTCGTGCAGTTCGGTGGGAAACGGACCGCCGCCGACCCGCGACGTGTAGCATTTGGCCACGCCGTAGATCGTGTCGACCCGCCCGCCCGGGGTCGCCGAACCGGAATAGATGCCCAGGGAGGTGCAACTGCTGGAGGTGACGAAGGGGTAGGTGCCGTGGTCGACGTCGAGCAGGGCCGCGTTCGCCCCTTCCCACAGCACGCGCTTGTCATCGGCCATCGCCAGGTGGACAAGCTGCATCGTGTCGCACACGTGGGGGGCGATCCGCCGCAGGTACTGGCCGTACTCGGCGATGATCTCGTCGGCCACGAGCGGCCGGAACTCGGCCCCGGCCTGGTCGGCCAGCGCGCCCAGCACCGCGTTCTTGATCTTCACGACGAACTTCACCTTCGTCGCGAAGCGATCGGGGTCGATCGCCTCGGCGAAACGCATGGCGGTGGTGCGCTGGGCCTTGTCGGCATAGCAGGGCCCGATGCCGCGTCCGGTCGTGCCGATCATCTTCCCATCGCCCCGCGCCACGCCCACCGCCGCTTCGAGCAGGCCGTCTTCCATCTTGTGCCACGGCATGACGAGGTGCGACCGGTCGGAGATGCGCAGGTTGTCGGCCACTTCCACGTTGCGCTCGGCCAGGCCGTCGATTTCACCGAGCAGGCCCTTCGGATCGACCACCACGCCGTTGCCGATCACGTTGGTCGTTCCCGCGTTGAGGATGCCGCTGGGCAATAAGTGCAGGGCGTATTTCTCATCGCCGATGTGCACGGAGTGCCCGGCGTTGTTGCCGCCGTTGTAACGCACGACCAGGTCGTGCTGCTCGGTCAGCAGATCGACCAGTTGCCCCTTGCCCTCATCACCCCACTGCAACCCGTTGACGGCGGTATGTCGGTTCGGCCCGGCCATGGTCGGTTCCCTTGTCAGAGAATCAGCGTGTCAGAATATCAGAGTATTGGAAATCGGGGGAGCGATCCGCTCCAGTCGGGTCGCGCCGGCGATGGCCCGGGTCAGGCCAGCGCCAGTGCTTCGGCGTCGCGCTTCGAGAGCATGACCGTATCGCCCTCGGCGTCGGTGTATGGGCTGACCGTGCCGTCGCGCTTCCACGAACGATCGCAGCGCGGCTCGTGTGTCAGGTCTTCCACGTCGATCGTCTCGTTGCCATTCTCGACGAACTCGAACCGGCTGACCCCGCACAGGTCGGCCATCTCGGCCTCGAAGGGACTGACCTTCCCGTAAGCTTCCGGGGACAGCATGACGGTCACGCCCATGTCCAGCGGATTGTCGATGCGGCGCTGGGCCCGGGCGTCTTCGATCTTCTTCATCACATGATCGCGCATCGCCATGGCATCGTTCCACGCATCCTGCGGTGCGTCATTCCACACAGCGATCTCCGGGAACGCCTTCAGATGCACACACTCCTCGGAGCTGGCATCCAGTCCGTGCAATGCCAGCCACGCCTCATCGGCGGTGTGCACCAGGATCGGCGCGACCAGCCGGATCAGCACGTTCGCGATATCGAACATTACTGTCTGAGTACGGCGGCGACGATCACTTTCAGGTTTGTCGCAATACAACCGATCCTTCACCGCCGCCAGGTACACCGCGCTGAGTGTTTCGTTGCAGTGATTGAAGATTGCTTCGGACGCCCGGCGGTAGTCGTATTCGTCGTAGGCTTGGCGCACGACCTGCACCATCGCCGTCGTCTTGAACCACGCCCAGGCGTCGATGCTGTGGGCATCATCCGCCGGCAGCAGTTCCCGGCGATCCTTCGCCGGATCGAAGTCGGCCAGGTTGCCCAGCAGGAATCGGATGGTATTTCGGACTTTGCGGTATTGCTCGCCGGCGAGGCGGAAGAACGCCATGTCTGCCTTGATGTCGTGCTCGAAGTTGATCGACGCGACCCACCAGCGGCACACGTCGGCGCCGTGGTGCTTCATCAGTTCGTCGACGCTGATGGCGTTGCCGCCGGATTTGCTGAGCTTCTTGCCGTCCTTGTCGACCATGAAGCCGTGCGTGAGCAACTTGTCGAACGGTGGATCACCAGTGACCGCCAATGCCGTGAGTAAAGATACTTGGAACCAACCACGATGTTGATCGCTGCCTTCGAGGTACAGGGCCGCAGGATATCCAATGGGCTTGTCCTTGCGACCCAGGACGGCCTTCCACGATGAGCCAGACTCAAACCATACGTCAAGAATGTCCGAACCTTTGGTGAGATGCGGAATACTCGCTTTGGTCATACTGTGTGGTGACTGGGCGTCTTGGCTGGGGTCATAGCCTTCCAGCAATTCCTCGGCACTGGCCTTGTACCAGTAGTTCGAGCCATCTGGAGACCCTTTTATCTTGTCTGCGACACACTTCGCCACTTGCTTGGTGTAGAGGGGCGACCCATCTGCGAAGTAGAAGACGGGGATTGGAAGCCCCCATGCTCGTTGACGACTGATGCACCAGTCCGGCCGACTCTCGAGCATACCTCGCATGCGGTTGATGCCCCATTGTGGGATGAATCCTATGTTGACGAGTGTATCAAGTGATCGCTTCCTCAGCGATTCGCCCTCGTTTGGCGACAGTTGAGGACGCAGACTCTCATCCCGCACGTACATGTGCAAGCCAATCGTCCGATCCATTGCGACAAACCACTGCTCAGTGGCGCGGAAGATGACGGGTGTCTTGCTGCGCCAGTCGTGCGGATAGCTGTGCGTGAACTGATGTGCGGCGAACAGATGGCCAGTCTCTCGCAGTTTTGCCACCACAAGGTCGTTCGCCTTCCACACATCCACGCCGCGAAGCCACTCAGGGGCGGTATCGTCGAAGGTACCATCGCTTCGCACGGGGCAGTAGATGTCGGCACCGGGGTAGTCGTCACCAAGTTCGTGCTGCTCGGTCAGGCCGTGACGGACGTAGCAGGAGCCGTCAGACTCCTGTCGAAATTTCAATTGGTGATACTTGCCCGTCCCGTAGTCCTCAACACCGTGACCAGGCGCCGTGTGAACGAGTCCTGAACCATCCTCTGTTGTCACATAGTCTGCTACGACAACCGGTGATGTCCGGTTGATGAATGGATGGCGATAGCGGAGCTCTACCTCCTGCAGTTTGCCACCGTCCCAGACCGCGAGGTGCTCCCCCAAGTCGGCCATGCCCTGAGCCTGCAGACGCCTCGCCGACTCCACCTCGACGATCACATATCCGGATCGCCCTTGTGATTCGTAGAAATGCAGCTGGTAGAGGGTCCCCTCGGCAACTGCAACAGCCATGTTGGCTGGCAGCGTCCACGGCGTGGTCGTCCAGATCAGCAAGTAGATCGGAGCATCAGTCGGTACGGTCTTCGGGGGCGATGCCGAGGAAAGCACTTCGGGATTCACAACCTCGAATAACACGTAAACGCTCGTATCCTCGCGGTCGTAGTATTCCAGTTCGGCATCGGCCAGGGCGGTCTGGTTGGCGATCGACCAGTGCACGGGTTTGAGGTCGCGGTAGACCAGGCCCTTGGCAACCAGTTCGGCGAACACTTCGAGCACGCCCGCTTCGTAGGCCGGGTCCATCGTGATGTAGGGATGGGCGTAATCGCCGGTGGTGCCGAGGCGCTGCATCTGTTTGGCCTGAAGTTTGACATACTTCTGGGCGTAGTCGCGGCACTTGTAACGGATCTTCATGACATCGGCATCGCCGCTTGCCGCCACCTGTTCCTTCATGACTTTGTGCTCGATGGGCAGGCCGTGGCAGTCCCAGCCGGGCACGAAGTTCACGTCGAAGCCGGCCATGGTCTTGGTGCGGACGACCAGGTCCTTGAGCACCTTGTTCAGCAGGTGACCGAGGTGGATGTCGCCGTTGGCGTACGGCGGACCATCGTGGAACACGAACGGCGGCTTGCCGGCGGCGGCGGCGCGCGTGCGGTCGTACAGTTTGATGGCGTCCCAGCGTTTCTGGAACTGCGGCTCGCGCTGCACGAGATTCGCCTTCATCGCGAAGGACGTGTTGGGTCGGTTGATCGGGAATTTCTTCTTGGCCATCGCGTTACCAGCGGTCAGGGGTCAGGGGCCAGCCCACAAAAAAGCCCCGCCACCCGGCAGGGCTTGTCGAGTTCGCGAACGATCATCGGCCCTACCGGCTTACCGGTGCGTCCATGATAATGCCGATGATGTCGAGGCTCACCTGTGCCATGTCGAAGGCCAGTATACCCCCATCCTGGGCCGACGCCAACGGCCGGGCTTCACGGCCGCGACGCGCCGCGTAAAGTGCGGATCATCGCGGCGCGGTCGGGCGCGCCGAACAGGGCCGATCCGGCCACCACGCAGTCGCAGCCGGCGTCGAGGGCGTGGCGGATGGTGTCGCCGGCCAGCCCGCCGTCCATCTGGATGCGCACGCGGTCCGGGGCCGCCTCGCGCAGCGCGCTCACCTTCGCCAGCACGTCGGGGATGAAGGCCTGCCCGCCGAAGCCCGGATGCACGCTCATCACGAGGATCATGTCCACCTGTTCGACCAGGTGCAGCACGGCCTCGGCCGGCGTGGGCGGATTGATCGTCACGCCCACCGCGCAGCCGGCGGCGCGAATCTGTTCGACCAGATCGAATTCGTGGTGCCGCTTGCGCCCGAGCGTGGCCTCAATGTGGAACCCGATGCTGTCGGCCCCGGCCTCGGCGAACGGCTCGACGAACACCTCCGGATGTTCGACCATCAGGTGGACGTCGAGAAACACGTCGGCGAAGCGCCGGCGCAGGTCCGCGCACGTTTTCGGCCCCATCGTGAGATTGGGCACGAACCGGCCGTCCATGATGTCCAGGTGTAATCCGTCAGCGCCGAGCGCCAGCACATCCGCCGCGTCATCGCCCAGGCGCGTGAAATCCGCCCCCAACATGCTGGGGAAGATCAAAGGCAACCGCTGCGGTTTGTTCAGGAGTTCGCGATTCACATGCGTTCCGATGGAGGCAGGCCCGCTGACGCGGGCATGCCTCAGGAGCATTCACGCCAGGTCCGGCTCAGTCCTTGTCGTCGAGCAGTTCGACGGCTTGGAACTTCTTGCCTTCGAGCATGGCCAGACTCGCCCCGCCGCCGGTCGAGACGTGGCTGACCCGCTCGGCGAAGCCCAGTTGCTGCACCGCCGCGGCGCTGTCGCCCCCGCCGATGATGCTGGTCGCGTCACTGTCGGAGATGGCCGCGGCCACGGCCTTGGTGCCTTCGTCGAACGGCGGCATCTCGAACACGCCCATCGGACCATTCCACACCACCGTCTTCGCATCGGCCACGGCCTTCGTGTAGGCCTCGATCGTCTTCGGGCCGATGTCCAGGCCCTGCCAGCCGTCGGGGATCGCGCCGGCGTCGACGACCTGCTTGTTGCAGTTGCCTTTGAAGTCGTCGCCGCAGTGGCTGTCGACCGGCAGCATCAGCTTGTCGCCGCCCTGGTCGAGAAGCTGGCTGGCCAGGTCGACTTTGTCCGGTTCGACGAGCGAATCGCCGACCTTCCCGCCGCGGGCGAGGCTGAACGTGTATGCCATCGCTCCGCCGATGATGACTTTGTCGCACAGGTCCAGCAGATTCTGAATGACGTTGATCTTGTCCGAGACCTTCGCCCCGCCGAGGATGGCCACGAACGGGCGCTGGGGGTGGGCGATCGCCTCGGACAGGTACTTGATTTCCTTGTCGACCAGGAAGCCGACCACCTTCGGCTTGTCGCCCATGGCCTTCGGGACGGCGACCATCGACGCATCGGTGCGGTGGCAGGTGCCGAACGCATCGTTGCAGTAGAGGTCGGCCAGATCGGCCAGGCGCTGGCCGAACGCCTCGTCGCCTTTCTTTTCGCCCTTGACGAAGCGCAGGTTCTCCAGCAGCAGCACCTCGCCGTCTTTCAGGGCGTTGGCCTTGGCTTTGGCATCGTCGCTGTCGGGGGTCGGTTCGCCGAGGGCGACCGGCTTGCCGAGCAGTTCGCCGAGGCGCTTGGCCACCGGCGCAAGACTGAACTGACCTTCGTAGCCTTCCCCGCCCGGCCGGCCGAGGTGGCTGATCAGAATCAGCCGCCCGCCGCGCTCGAACACGCTCTGGATCGACGGCAGGGCCATCTGGATGCGGCGGTCGTCGGTGATCTGCTGCCTGTCGTCCAGCGGGACGTTGAAATCCACCCGCATGAGCACGGTCTTGCCGGCAACATCCACGTCGGCGATGGTCTTCTTGGCCATGATGATCTCGCTCCGCAATTCAGGTTCAACAGGACGAAACACAATGTACGAACCGGCACGCGGCGAAGCAACTCACGCCCCACGGCGGCGGGATGGTGATAACATGGCCGCATGATGAAAACGTTCACCGTGAAGACCGAATCCCGCGATCAATTCGTCGCCATCACGCAGTCGGTGGCCGATGGGGTGCGCCAGGCGGCGGTGGACCGCGGTCGGGTGATTGTCTACGTGCCCCACACCACCGCGGGCGTCACCATCAACGAAAACGCCGACCCGGACGTGGCGGCGGACATGATCGCCCAGCTCGACAGGATGGTTCCGTGGAGCCAGTCGTTTTACCGCCACGCCGAGGGCAATACCGCGGCCCACGTCAAGGCGTCGATCATGGGTTCGAGCGCGACGGTGTTGATTGAAGACGGCCGGCTGTGCCTGGGCACGTGGCAGGGCGTTTTCTTCTGCGAATTCGACGGCCCGCGCAGCCGCAAGGTCCACGTGAAGGTGATCGCGGACTGACGTTCACCCGTTCGCCGACCGGCGTCACTCGACCGGCTTGGCCGGCTCGGGCATTTCGCCCTGGGGTTTCGCCGTCGGCGCCGGCAGTTCGGGCAACGGCAGGGGGAAGTGGGTCATCCGGTCGTACCAGTCGGTCCACGCCTCGATGAACGCGGCGCTGTCGCCGGGGCGGACGGCCGGTGCTTCGGGCACGCCGGACTCGCGGTTCCAGTGCTCGGCCCAGCGGCCGAGACGCCGCGCTGCGTCTTCGTTGCCGCCGACCGCTTCGCGCGCCAGCACCCTCGCCGTTGCCTCCGGCGGACCCCATTCGATGATCGCGTCGATCACCGGCATCGGCTTGGCGCCTTCCTCGGCGGTCAAGCGATCCATGACCATGGCGTCGAGGCTCTGGTCGATGTGCTTCGTGACGGCCGGCTCGAGCTGTTCATTGTACTGCCGGTCGGTCATGCGAGTGCGCAGGAGCGTCGGTTCGTTCGGGTCGCCGAGGGTGAACACCACCTGGCGTGGCGATTCGCGTACGCCGATCGGCGCGGCCCCGGCCAGTTGCAGCAGCGGCAGAAACGCGGCCACATTCTCATTCGCCTTTTCCCGTCCGCCTTCGCCCAGGGCCACGTCGATCAGTTCGGTGAACTGCTGCTTGATGTACTTCGTCTTGATCGTCGTCCATTCGCGATGGTCCAGGGGCACGGTAACGCGGAGGGCGTGGCCGTCCAGATCGATCCACGGGTGTCCGGCGGCGCAGGCGGCGCGCATCAATGCGTGCGAGCGCCGCCAGGGACTGTCGGTCTCGGCATCGTTCAACCCGCTGAGCACCATGTGGTTGATCGCGGCGTTGGCCTTGTCGACGAACTTCGAAGCGTCGGCGATGGTGATGGCCTGAACCGCGCCGATGCGGCCGTCCAGATCGCGATAGTGGCCGACCGGCTGGGTCTTCATTGATCCCAGCACCGCCCGGCAGAACGCGCTGACCGCCGCCGGCGTGTTCTGATCGTCCACGGCCTCGGCGATCTTCGACATCTGCACGTGCCCGATCCAGTCGAGGAGCATCACGTCCCCGTCGGCCACGAACTCGGCGATCTGTTCGGCCCCGTCGCGACCGCCGCGGAACGTGCGCCCGGCGTCGTCATGAATGCCATCGTAGAACACGAGAATGTCCAGACGATCGGCCGGCTGATCGTAACGCAGGCCGATCCGCTGACCGCTGAGCACCACGCAACTGCCCAGCGTCAGCACCGCGATCAGCAGACATCCTCGCATCGCCCAACGTGCAAGTGGCATGGCAGGCTCCCGTGAAAGAAGATCAAGCCATGATACGGTGTGGCCGCGATTGCCGCGAGAGTCAGCCGGCCTCCTGATCGACGGCGACCGGAACCGTCAGTTCCCATGCCTGCGGGGCGAGACAGCGCTGAGGGTCGCAAGCCTGCGTGCGCACCGCCAGCCTCACCGCCAGTTCGCCCGACGCATCGCTCGATACGGTGAGGGGCGCCGAAAGCGTCACTTCGCCGGTGTAGACCTTCACCGCCTTGTCGAGCACCGGATCGTTGATCGATTCGCCCGGCGGCGCCTCGACTTCGCCGGCCGTCACGTGTTCGCCTCCTTCGATCGACAATTCGACGGGCGCGAGGTGCTCGTGTTTTTCGTCGGGGGCATAGAGGTGGAATGGCGAATCGATGGTCAGGCGGACCGACAGCCGCAGCGACTGGCCCGGCGCAAGGCGTCGGTGCGAGGTGATCGCTTCCACAAGCACCGGCGGGCGACCGGCCAGCGCATCGACCGCCGCAGCGCCGAGGTATGCATCCAGTGCCCAGAGCATCGCTTCGGGCCCCGGCCCGCCGGACTGAACCGCCCCCGCGAACGCCAGCAGGCAGCGTGCCGCCGTGACGCGATAGGTTGATTCGCCCGTCGCCGTCGCAAGCCGCACCAGTGCTTTGGCTGCCACCGCGTTGGGGTTCGGCGTGTTGCCTGCGCCCAGCGGATGGGTCGATCGGCCGAGTACGGCCCCGTGCGTTTCGGCGGTGAAGTAGAACGCCCCGGTATCCGCGTCGGCGAACCGTTCGATCATCGCATCGGCCAGCCGTTTCGCTTCGTCGAGCCGGTTCTGATCGCCGGTTGTTTCGTGCAGGTCGATCAGCGCGTCGACCAGGAACGCGTAGTCGTCCAGATACCCCGGTATTTCCGCTTGGCCCGTCCGCCACGCGCGAAGCAGTTGGCCGTCCGATTGCATGTGTTCGAGAATGAACCGCGCCGCGGCGGTCGCTCTCTCCACGTACTCCGGCCGATGGAGCAGGCGCCCCGCTTCGGCCAAAGCGCCGATGACCAGTCCGTTCCAACAGGCCAACACCTTATCATCGGTGTGCGGGCGCTGGCGCTGGTCCCTGGCCTCTCGCAGCATTTGGCCCAGGTCGTCCAGCCGGCGGCGCAACTCGGCACCATCCATCGACTTCGCCTCCGCCAGTTCGCCAATCGGCTTCGGCAGATGAAGGATGTTCGTGCCTGTCGGCCGGCCGGTCGCTTGCTCCGACCAGTTGCCTTTGTCGCGGACCGCGTAAGCCTCAAGGAACAGCCCCGCGCCATCGCGGAGCAGGCGGCGGATTTCGTCGGCCGTCCAGACGTAGAACCGGCCTTCCTCGCCTTCGCTGTCGGCGTCGATGGCCGAGTGGAATCCCCCACGTGCGTCGAGCATCTCGCGCTTCAGCCACCCGACCAGCCGATCGGCGATGCGGCGGTAACCTTCGTGGCCGGTCCGTTCGAACGCCGCGGCATAGGCGCGAAGGAGTTGGGCATTGTCGTAAAGCATCTTTTCGAAGTGCGGCACGAGCCAGCGATGGTCGGTCGCGTAACGGTGGAATCCGCCGCCGATCTGGTCGTGCACGCCGCCGCGGGCCATCGCGTCCAGCGTGCGCGTGACCATGGTCATTGCCGCCGTCTCGCCCGTTTGCCGGTGATAGCGAATCAGCAGATCGAGCGCATCGTGTGGCGGGAACTTGGGCGCCGCGCCGAACCCGCCGTATTGGTCATCGTGATTGGAACCCAACCGGTCGACGGCCCGGCGAATGTCCAGCCGCGACAGCGCCGCCCGTTCATTCGGCTCGATCGCTTCGATGCGCCGGATCGCCCCGGCGAGCTGGTCGGCCTGCTTGTCCACATCGTCGCGCTGGTTCTTCCACGCCGCGGCCAGACGGCTGAGCACCGTCTTGAACCCCGGCCGCCCCATCGTGTCTTCCCTGGGAAAATAGGTGCCGGCGAACCACGGCCGACCGTCCGGCGTCAGCCACACGCTGTTCGGCCAGCCGCCGCGCTGCGTCATCAACTGCGTGGCCACCATGTACTGCGCATCGACGTCCGGGTGCTGCTCGCGGTCGACCTTCACCGGCACGAAATGCTCGTTGAGAAGCCGCGCCACCTCCGGGTGCTCGAATGATTCGTGGGCCATCACGTGGCACCAGTGACAGGTGGAATACCCCACGGAGAGGAACAGAGGCTTGTTGTGCGCCTTCGCCGCCTCGAATGCCGCTTCGCCCCACGGATACCAGTCCACGGGGTTGTGCGCATGCTGAAGCAGGTAGGGGCTGGACGTATCGATCAGACGATTGGTGTGAGTGGAAGGCATGGCGCATGGTAGGGACGGCGCCGAGCATGTTCCCTCTCCCTTTCAGGGGGAGGGTTAGGGTGAGGGTATCACGCCACGAACTCGTGAGAAACGACCCCCTCACCCAGCCTCTCCCCCACCTGGGGGAGAGGAGCCTGAACGCCTCAATACCCAGCCTGCCGCATCTCCAGGCGATCGTTCTTCAGGTCCCAGCGAATCGACGCGGCTCGCGCGGGCTTGGGTTGATCGGTCTGGATGATTTCGACGTTGCGCCCGGGCTGGGCGGTCAAGTCCACGCGGCGCTGCCCACCGTCGTAATCCAGGCGATGGCAACTGATCAGCCGGTCGCGGCCGGCCTGGCGGTGGCGAAGCTGCACGCGGCCGTCGGCGGTGAACCGGTCGAGGCGGGTGGCGCCGGTTTCGCTCAAGCGCATCGCCTGCATCCCGCCGATGCCCGCGAGGTCGGCGGCCAGAACGTTGCATTGCAGGTCGACGGTCGGCGGACGGGTCATGTCCACGGTCCCGGCCCCGGCGGCCGGCCAGTGACTCATCCGCGCGTTGCCTTCGAGCACCATCGCCGTCTTGGCGCCGTGCATCTCCATCAGGCGCGACCAGGTGAACAGCGTTGCGCCCCGGCCGGTGATCTCAACCCCGCTCATCGCCGGCTCCGCCTTGCCCTTGCGGTAGTCTTCGATCAGCAGCGCCCCGGAGCCAAGGATGCGAGCCGTCTCCGTGCTGTTGTCGAACTCGAGCACCGGCCCGGTCGCCCGCAGGCGCAGCGCCATTTCCGAGCGTGTCGCATCGGTCCACTTGCGGCCAAGCAGCACGACATCCTGTTTGGCCGTGACCTTCCGCAAAATACGCCGTCCGGCGTTGATCGCTTCGCCTTCGGTTGCCCGGGCGTCGGAAAGCTCCATCGCCACCTGGCCGGCCGACAGGCGATTAAGCTGGGCCGGGTCGTCCGACGCCTCGGCCACCACGTCGCCGTGCACCTGAATCTCATCGGTCGCATCGGCAAACCGCATCGAGTCGGTCCAGGTCACCTTCACCTTGCGCCCAGGCTCAAGCGGCGTGTCGGGTTCGGTGTAGAGGAACTCGCCAGCCCCGGTTGCGCTGGCCAGCCGGCCGTCGTCTTCGAGCTTCAGCTTCGTGACCCGCAGGGTCGATTCGCCCCGAACGATCTCGACCGGCGAACCGAGCAGGTCCGCGGTGCGCCCGATCGCGTCGGCCTCGATGCGATCGGCCGACACCTGCGTGTTGTCGTCCAGCTTCAGCTTCACATCCTCCCACGCCACGATGTGCTCGACGCGCTGAGACAGGGCGCGTCGGCCATCGGCTGTCGTCTGCGGGCTGTCGCCGAGCTGCACCTCCATCACGCCGGCGGTGAAGCTTTGCGTGGGGTCTTCCACGCGCACGTCGCCCTTGCCCTTCATCACGTGCGGCACCAGGTCGCCCGACGCATCGGTGCGGGTGGTGATCCGCAGGTCATCGGCGCGGATGCGGCCGGTGTCCGAGCGGACGTCGACATCGCCGGTGGCGTGGACCTGATGAAGCTGGGGCTGATGGTCCTCGCCGGCGGGCTGGAAGTCGGCGTGGAGCCGGTCGGCCTTGACCTTCACGCGCCGGTCGACCAGGTCGACGTCGCCGATGAACGTGGCGCTGCGCAGCGACCGGCGGTCGGCGTCGGTCAGTTCGAGGGCCAGCCGATCGGACCAGCGCACGGCGAACCCTTCCGGCAGGCCCTGTCCGGCGTGTTCGTGGCCGGGTGGATGGGCTTGGAGTTCGCCGGCGCCGAACAGGGCGGCGGTATTGGCGTCGAGGTGGACGACGAGTTGATCGGCCCGGGCGGTGCCCAGGGCCGGGCTGGCGAGAACCAGCGGCAGCGCGGGCGAGCCGATCGCGCGAAACTCGCGCCGGCTATCGAGATAGGTCAGTTTCCGGCAGGTGATTTGATCGCCGCGCGGCGAACGGGCGACGACCGGTTCGCCGTGGAAGGTCATCTGCACATCGCGCTGGTGGCGCAGGGCGACCGGACGACCGCGCAGCGGCTTCATCAGCATCGGGCCCGACCAGGTGAGCGTCACGTCATCGCCGCCGACGTCTCTGAGCAGCGGGTGTGCGGGGCGCGCGGGGGCTGGACCCGCGCCCCGGCCCGAGGTTTGCCCCATCACCAGCGGCACGGGGTTCAGCGCCCGGCCGAACACGACCGGCCAAACGAAGGATCCGGCCGGCGCGGCGCGGCTGAGCGGTCGGCCCTTCGCCTGCTGGCGGCTGAAGCCGAAGAGAATCTCCAGTTGGTCCGCGTCGATCGTGCGGCCTTCGCTGACGACCTTCACCTCGTCGTTGAACGTGACGCGGTAGTACTGCGGCGAATCGGCCGTCTGGCGCGGTTGCGGTTCGGATTCCGCGTCGGGCACCGCGGCCACCCCGGCGGCCTGGGGGTGTTCGGCATCGGGCAAGGCGAGGTACTTGAGGTATTCGCCCTTGCGGATTTCCAGGTAGTCCACGCGGGATTCAGGTTCGTTGTAGACCATCAGCAATCCGCGGCCGACGAACTGCACCCGGTGCGGCGGCGAGCCGGGCGCCACCAGCCGCAGCGGTCCGGTGGATTCGATCTTGCCCAGTGTGGCGTCGAACGTGGCCTGTTCGTCCAGTGCCAGGCGAAGGCTGACGTGCGGCGAGTTCTCGGAAAGATTCAACGGGACGCCGATCGGCGATTCATACACCGTGATGACCAGATTGCCCGCCAGACGACCGCGCTGCGGCCGATTGGAAGGGGCGACAAACTGACCGGTCTCGGCCTGCATCTGGATCACCCGATGCGGCGAAAGGTGAAACCGCGCCCGCGGTTCGATCACGTCGAACACGCCGCCGGCGTGTGGTTCGATGAACGCCCAGAAGTATTCCTGCTTCAATTGGCGCGTCTGGTCGTCGTAGAGGTGCAGGCTGCCGTCGGTGGACGTGCCGATCGATTCGAGCGGCGTGGACGATGGCCGCGGACCGCGGTCCAGCGCGCCGGGCAGTTCGTCTTCGGTGACCACCACGGTGTTCGCATGGTCGGGCGCCGGATCACCGAACAGCGCGGCGATCGGCGAGATCACCACACTGACCAAGGTCGCCACCACCGCGACCGCGAGCAGCACCAGGGAGAGGATGGTTAGTTTCTTGAGCATGGATTGTGGACTTCAGGCTACAGACTTCAGACCCAGGACGTTGGCCCCTGGGGGCGGGACGAAGCGGACGAGGGTTGGCCGGGGCTTTGATGTCCGAAGCCCATGGTCTGCAGTCCAACGTCTAAAGTCCATAGGATTCGAGCACTTCGTCCCAGCGGCCCATTTCGCCGAGCAGGTGTTCGACCGCGTCGCGCACCGCGCCTCGCCCGCCGGGCTGCGTGGTGATGTACTGGGCCACCTGCCGCACCTCCGCCGCCGCATCGGGCACCGCCATGGGATACCCGACCCGCAACAGCACGGGCAGGTCCGCCAGGTCGTCGCCGAGGTAGGCGGTCTGTTCGGGTAAGACGCCGGTCCGTCGGCAGATGTTCTCGAAGGTCACCAGTTTGTCCCCGGCGCCCTGCTCGACCAGGTCGATGCCCAGTTCCGCGGCGCGATGGGTCAAGGCTCGGCCCGATCGGCTGGTCAGAATCCCGATGTCCAGGCCCAACTCGCGCCACGCCTTGATGCCCAGACCGTCGCGCACGTGGAAGCGCATGATCTGCCGGCCGGTTTCGTCCAGCAGGATCGACCCGTCGGTCAACACCCCGTCCACATCCAGCAGCAGTAGTTTGATGTCCGTCGGTTTCATGCGGAAGAGGGCTGGGGGGTTCAAAGGCAAGCCCCGTCGGGGTCGCTGCGACCCTGGCGGGAATTTCCAGCGCCGCATCGGTTGGTCGCCTGCGCCGGCGCTGTTACGATGATTGCATTATGCGGCCGCCGACCGGCCCACGCAATCCGCCAATCGCCCCGCAAGGAAGCGGTCGCCATGAGCGAATACAAAGTCGAGCTCGACATCTACCACGGTCCGCTCGATCTGCTGCTCTACCTGATCAGGCGCGATGAGATCGACATCCACGATATTCCCATCGCGCACATCACCGAGCAATACCTCCAGCACCTGGCCACGCTCAAGCGGCTGGACATCAATCTCGCCGGCGAGTTTCTGGTCACCGCGGCGATGCTGATGGAGATCAAGTCGGCCATGCTCGCCCCGCGCGAAGGCGAAGCGGTCGACACCGAACGGCCGGCCAGCGAAGACCCCTCCGACCCGCGCTACGAGTTGATCCAGCAACTGCTGGCCTACAAGGCGTTCAAGGACGCGGCCAACCGGCTGGACGAACATCGCGACGAATTCGACGCCCGCTTCGCCCGTCAACCCGCCGCCGCCGCCGTCCCTGAAACCGAAGAAGACCAACCGCAGCGGCAGTTCGATCTGGACGACGTGCAGCTTTGGGATCTGGTCGAAGCGTTCGGGCGCATGATGGAACAGGTCGGGTTGACCGCCGCTCACGAGGTGGTGGCCGACGACACGCCGGTCGAACTGCACATGGCCGATCTGGTCGATCGGCTGGAGCGCGACGGGTCGATGACGCTTCAGCAGGTTTTCGAGGGGCGCACGCACGGCGAGATGATCGGCCTGTTCCTGGCGATGTTGGAACTGGTGCGCCAGAGGCGGCTGCGCTGTCGGCAAGCCGAACGCGGCGGAGAGATTCACGTGGCCCTGCGCGACAAGGCCGAGGCCGAGGCCGAACTGGCCGCGGAGGCTCAATCGCCCGACCGCCGGCCGGCCGACCCGAAAAACCCCGATGATTTCGAGTGGGTCGACAGGCAGCAGAAGGACCGCTACATCCGCCGCCTGGAACGCCGCGCAAAGGGCCAGTTCGTGGAAGAGGACGTGGAATTCGAAGCCGACCTTCGCGAACTGGAAGCCGAGGAACAGGGCGAGCAAGACAAGGACAGCCCGGCATGAAGACCTCCGCCGATGCCGCGGATTCGGTCGGGGCGGAGCGGTCGGCGAATGGTGGACGGACCGGTGCTGCTGGCGTCGCGTGACACCGAGTCGCTGAAGCTGGCGGAGGCGAACAGCGTGAAATCAATTGCCTTTTCGTCCATCTCGATTGGGGTGTACGGCTATCCGAAGCGCGAAGCGGTGCAGATCGCCGTGACGATGGTGCGCGACGGGTTGAGAGAGAGCGCGCGTCCCGGCGCGGTGGTGTTCTGCTGTTTCGGCGAGGATGATGCGGCGGTGTGCGAAGAACGCCTGTAGGATCAAACGAACCGGCGGACCAATGAAGGAAAGTCAACCATCATGTTTTCCAGAACCATCGATTGCGAACAACTCGCCCGGGCGGTGGGACGGGACGTGGAAGTGGTTTACGACCTGCTGGCCGAGCGCGGGCCGGATGCGGTGATCGGCGACGGGGTGTATCGGCAAACGTCGCTGGCCCACGCGGCGCGGCTGATCCGAGCACATCGCCTGCCGGTGACCGACCCGCATCGCATCGGCCTGCGCCGGCGCGTGCGGTTCGAGGGCGAGCAAACCGAACCGATCAACCCCGCGGCGTTCGATGAGCATCTCAACGACGGCGACGCCGAAGGCCTCGCCGATGCCATGATGCACGCCTACTTGTGCGGGCACGAGTTGGGGGCGATCTTCGACGGGCCGGTCCGCGACGGGATCACGCGCATCGGCGACTTGTGGCGGCACGGCCCGGAAGGCATCGCGATCGAGCACCTGGCCACCGTGGCGCTGACGGTTGCGGTTCGTGCGTTCGACCTGGCGCTGCGCCTGCCGCGGGCCCACGGGCCGGTCGCGGTGGGCGGGGCGATCGGCGGCGACCATTCGCACGTCCCCTCGGCCATGGCCGCCGCGGTGCTGGGCGACAAGGGCTTCATGACCGTCGATCTGGGCGCCACCGTGCCGCTCGATTCGCTGGCGGTGATCGTGCGCTATCGCCGTCCGTCGGTGGTGTGGCTTTCGATCAACCACTGCACGGCCATCGAACCCAGCGCCGCTGAGCGTGACCGCTTCGCCGAGCGGACCCTCGCCACCGACGCCGCCCTGATCGTCGGCGGCCGGGCCCTGGACGACGGCGAAATCGAACCCCCGGCCGGCAGTCAATACCTGCCCGGCATGTCCGACTTGGCCGAGCGGACGGCGGCGTAATTGTGGTTGTGGGTGGCCTGCGTGCGGAAGGTTACGCCGCGTCGGCGTCGATGGGGGCTGGGTCGTCCGACGATTCGTCGTCGGCCGTCCGGGGCTTGTACTCCTCGCCGACCGGTCGGCCGTCGAGCGTGCGGATGGTCGGTTGAGGGTGCTGCTTCTCCCATTCGGCCAAAGCCTTTTCCCACTGGTTCTTCACCGTGTCGTCGAGCTTCGACCATGCCATGCGCCCGCGGCACTTGGGGAAGAGCGAGCAACTGAGCCACGGTCCGCGTTTGCTGCGACGCAGGTTCAGCGGCGCATCGCACTTCGGGCAGTTCAGATCGGTTTCCAGCGGCGGCGGCGCCGGATGCTTGACGTGGCCCTTCTTGTCGAGGTTGACGATGCCATCGCAATCGGGATAGGTCGAGCAACTGAGGAACGGACCGTAGCGGCCCTTGCGCAGTGTCATCGGGCTGCCGCACTTGGGGCAGGCGACGTCGGTGGTCTGCGGCGGCTGGGGTTTGCCTTCGCGGTCGACCGGGGCGGCGTATTTGCAGTCGGGATAGCGCGAGCAACTGAGAAACCGACCGTTCTTGCCGAAACGGTACACCGTCGGGGCACCGCACTCGGCGCATTGATATTCCGGGGGCGCGGGCTGCGTTTCGGCTTTCGCGTGGGCCAGGTCTTCGTGGGCCTTGTCCAGTTTCTCGCTGAACGGGCCGTAGAACTTGTGCAGAAACTCGACCCAGTCGTGGTGCTGCTGTTCGACCGCGTCGAGTTCCTCCTCCATCCACCGCGTGTAGCCGACGTCCATAATCATCGGGAACGCTTCGGTGAGTTTGTCGGTGACCACCTCGCCGAGGTCGGTGGCGTGGAAGCGGTTCTTGATCTTTTCGACGTACTTGCGGTCCTGGATGACCTGGATGATCGAGGCGTAGGTGCTTGGCCGGCCGATGCCTTCGGACTCCAGCTTCTTGACCAGCGACGCTTCGGTGTAGCGCGGCGGGGGATTGGTGAAGTGCTGGGTCGGATCGACCTGCAGCGGCGCCAGTTCCTGTTGCTCGGCCAAGGGCGGGAGGATCGCCTCGTCCGCCGGATGGGGGGCGCCGGCCACCTTGTAAAAGCCATCGAACACGAGCGTGCGCCCGTTGGTGCGGAAGACGACCTTGTGGCCGTCGCGTTCGGCGGCGATGTGCACGGTCGTCGCGTCCCACTGGGCGGGCGTCATCTGGCAACTGACGAACCGCTGCCAGATCAGCCGGTACAGTTTGAGTTGCCGTTCGTCGAGCGACCCCTTGACCGTCGGGTCGTCCGGATGCAGGGCCACGTCGGTGGGGCGGATCGCTTCATGGGCCTGCTGGGCGTCGCGGTTGCTGGAAGCGTAGTAGTGGGGTTTGTCGGGCAGGTACTGATCGCCGAAGCGGCTGGCGATGAAGTCGCGGGCCTGGCCGATCGCCTCGCCGCTCAGGTGCGTCGAGTCGGTTCGCATGTAGGTGATCAGGCCGACCGAGCCTTGGCCCTTGATGTCGACGCCTTCGTAAAGCTGCTGGGCGAGTCGCATGGTGACCGACGCGGGAAAGCCCAGTCGGTTGGCCGCGGCCTGCTGCATGGTGCTGGTGATGAACGGGGCGAATGGCCGGGCGCTGGTGCGCTTGGTTTCGATCGACTCGATGCGAAACGCCGGCGGGTGGTCCAGGTGGCCGACCAGCGCGACCTTCTGCTTGGCGGGGCCTTTGGCCTTGGGATCTTCGGTGACCTGTCGATCATCGAGCGCGAAGCCGAGAATTTCGACAGCCTTCAGCGCCTGGTCGGCGGAGGTGGGCTCGAACTTCTCGCCGTCCAGGCGCACCAGTTCGCCCATCAACCCCTCGTGCTCGGCCAGCCAGGCCAACTTATCGCGTTGCGTGCGGCCGCCGCCCCCGGAAGCGTCGTTGGCCTTGGCCGCCGCGCTGCCAAGCCACTGGCCCCACTGATCGGCCAGCGTGCCGGCGTGATCGACGTCGGCGGTGAAGTAGCCGGTGATTTTCCAGAACTCATCGGGTACGAAGGCGCGGATTTCGCGCTCTCGCTCCACCACCAGCCGCACCGCCACCGACTGCACGCGCCCGGCGCTCAGCCCGCCGGCGACCTTCTTCCACAACAACGGCGACACCTGGTAGCCCACGAGGCGGTCGAGAATCCGACGCGCCTGCTGCGCGTTCACCTTGTCCATGTCGATCGCGTGGGGGTGGCTGAACGCCTGCTGGATTTCGTTCTTCGTGATGGCGTTGAACACCACCCGCCGCACGCTTTGGGGGTCCAGGCCCAGCGCCTCGGCCAGGTGCCAGGCGATCGCTTCGCCCTCGCGGTCGAGGTCGGTGGCCAGCCAGACGGTCTGAGCCTTCTTCGCCGCCCGCTTCAGTTCCGTGACCGTCTTGCCCTTGCCCTTGATGACTTCGTAGGTCGGTTCGAAGTCCTGATCGAGGTTGACACCCGGCACGGGGGTCTTGACGCCCTTGGGATTGCGGGCCGGCAGATCGCGCACGTGCCCCACGCTGGCCAGCACGACGTAATCGTTGCCCAGGTATCGGTTGATCGTGCGGGCTTTGGCCGGCGATTCGACCACCACCAGGTGCTTGCCCGCGGCATCGACGTTGCGACCCGACGCCCCGCCGCGCGAACGGCCGGAGCGGGTCTTCTTGGGGGATTTCTTGGCCATGTATGTTTGCCGATATCGGTCCGCGAGCCGATCCGCTTGCAGTCATTCCGCCCCGCCCGGCGGGGGCAAAAGCCTATCCATGCGCGGCCGTCCGTGTCAAGCGGATTCGGTAAATGCCGAAATATCGTCAGGTTACGGTTGTCTTTCCGCCCGAATCCTCCCCGTGCGGTCCCGTGGATTGGCCAATGCGAATGATTTCGACCGCCTCGGCGATCAGATCGGCCATCTCGCGGTCGACGGGGTTCAGCCAGCGCACCCCGCGAAAGCGGCGCAGCCAGGTGCGCTGGTTCTTGGCGAAACGGCGGGTCTGGATCTTCACCTTCTCCAGGGCGCAATCCGCCTCGTATTCGCCGGCCAGGTGGGCCAGCACCTGCTTGGTCCCCAAGGCCTCTCGGGCTTGCGGGCCGAGCAGGCCGGCTGCGTCAAGGCGCTTGGTTTCGCTTACCAGGTCTTCACGGCCGTCGGTGGGCTTGAACATGCGGCGGACGCGCTGATTGATGCGGCGGTTGATCCTGTCGGTCGGCCAGTCCAGCCCGATCAGAATCGGATCATGCCGATACCGCCTGTCGCCTTCGGTCCATTGCTGTTGTTCATCGCTGAGGCGTTTGCCGGTGGTGTGGAACACTTCCAGGGCGCGGGTGATGCGCTTGCGGTCGTTGGGGTGAATGCGATGGGCGGAAAGGGAATCGATCCGCTTGAGCCGTTCGTGCAATTCGCCGGTGTCCACCTCGGCCACCGAAGCGCGGAACGCGTGGTCCGGCCCTGGCCCTTCGAACAGGCCTTCGAGCAGCGCCTTGAGATACAGGTTGGTTCCGCCGACCACGATGGGCCGCTTGCCGCGCCGGTGAATCTCGGCGATCGCGCCCTCGGACCGCTGCAGCCAGTCGGCGGCGGTGAAGCTTTCGGTCGGTTCGATGATATCGATCAACCAATGCGGCGCGGCGGCGCGTTGTTTGCCCGTCGGCTTGGCCGTGCCGGCGTTCAGGTGGCGATACACCTGCATCGAATCGGCGCTGACGATCTCCCCGCCCAGCGCCCGCGCGAGCCCCACCGCCAGGGCGCTCTTGCCCCCGGCGGTCGGACCCAGGATCGCCACGATGCGTTGTGTGCCGGTGTCGTTCATGCGACAGACCCGTTCCACACCTTCCGAGGGAGCCTACCACATGAACCAACCGCCTGACAGCGTCCCCATGGCTCAGCAGGTCAACGTCCACGTGGCGGCCGACCATCCGTGCTGCCTCCAGAGGCTGTGCCTAGAAAGCCGGCTCCGGGGGGCACCGGTGATCTGCCATCCGTCCGGCCACGATGGGGCGGCGCGGGACGATCGGGGTTTTCGGCGGGTGCTGGCGAACGGTCTGGCCTATCTGGCCGGGCAGGCCGACGGATCAGGCAACTCACATTCTGTCGTTCTTTTTCCACGGTTTGATCTACATCAAGGCGGCGGGGGCGGCGTGGGCGATGATAGACCCGTGGCGCGATGATGGTGGGTCAAGGAGATTGCCATGGGCCCGAGCATCCACGGCCATGAAGTGATGAAGCTGATCCACGAATCGGACCCGCCCCTGAGCCGCGACGAACTGCATCGGGTTGTCGCCGAGCGCTGGGGCCCACAGAGGCAGTTCCACGCATGTGTGGCCGACCGGATGACGCTGGACGGGTTGCTGCGGTTTCTCGCCGCTCGCGGCAAAGTCGTCGAGGCGGACGGGGTGTTGCGGACTGACCTCGGTCTGATGTGCGAGCACGGTTGATCGCCGCCGGCGCCGGGGTCGCGGTCTTCGCGTTCACGTTCCCGCCGATCGGTCTTCGTCATTGATCTGACCGGCCGTCCGATCGGTCGGTGCGCGGCGCGCGGCCCAGTGGCGGCGACGGGTCGGCAGACGCTTACGCTGGAAAATCATCGAACGGTTGCTAAAGTGGATCGTCAGATGACCCGACCGGGTTTCCCGATTCTCTTGACGAGGCAGCCATGGCCGATCCGCGACCGAATATTCTGTTGATCACCTCCGACCAGCAACACTTCACCGGCCTGGGCTGCGTGAACGACAAACTACAAACGCCGGCCCTGGATCGCCTGGCCGACGAGGGCATGCGCTTCAACCGCGCCTACTGCAACAACCCCACCTGCACACCCAGCCGCGGCACGATCATCACCGGGCTGTACCCTTCCTGGCACGGCGCCTGGTCGCTGGGCACGAAGGTGCCCGAAGACCTGCCGACGGTCGGCGACAGCTTCCGCCAAGCCGGCTACGCCACGCAACTGATTGGCAAGGCCCATTTCCAGCCGCTGCGCACCGCGCCGGATCAGACGTCGATCGAATGCCAGCCGACCCTGCGCGATCTGGATTTCTGGCGAAACTTCACCGGGCCGTGGTACGGCTTCGACCACATTGAAATCGCTCGCAACCATGTCGATGAATCGCACGTCGGCTCGCACTACGCGATCTGGATGGAGGAAAAAGGTCTGACCGACTGGCAGCAGTACTTCGGCGACTGCTCGGACGGCCGCGATCGACCCGCCGGCTTCCACGGCAGTTGGCCGCTGCCGGAGGAATACCACTACAGCCCGTGGACGGCCGAACGCACCATCGCGAACATCGAACAAGCGGTGAACGAAGACAAACCGTTTTTTACCTGGGCCAGTTTCCACGATCCGCACCCGCCTTACGCCGTGCCCGAACCGTGGGCCAGCCTGTACGATCCGGCCGACATGGAACCGGGCGAATACACCGAGGGCGAATTCGACGACATGCCCCCTCACTTCGCCATGACCCGCGATCCCGACGCCGACTGGTCGATCTACAAGGAAACCCCGCGCCCCAACCACGGCTTCCAATGCCACCTGCACGATCCGGAAGACCTGAAGAAGGACATGGCGATCTACTACGGCATGATCAGCTTCATGGATCAGCAGATCGGCCGCATCCTCGACGCCCTTGATCGGCTGGGCGTCGCGGACAACACCATCGTCGTGTTCACCACCGACCACGGCCATTACCTCGGCCAGCACGGGCTGATCGCCAAGGGGGCGTTCCATTACGAAGACGGCATCAAGCTGCCGTTTCTGGCGCGCTGGCCGGGGCGCGTGGCCGCGGGGGCGACCTGCGACGCGATCCAGGGGCTGATCGACCTGGCGCCGACGTTCCTCACCGCCGCTGGCGTCGACGTGCCCGGACAGATGCAGGGCGTCAACCAACTGGACGTGTGGACGGGCCAGTCGGAAAAAGCGCGCGATCACGAGATTTGCGAGTTCCGCCACCAGCCTACCGCCGTGCACCTGCGGACGCTCATCACCGAACGCTACAAGATGACCGTTTATCGTGGTCGCGAGTACGGCGAGCTGTTCGATCTGCGCGAGGATCCCGGCGAAGTGCGGAATCTGTGGAACGATCCGGAATCCGCGAGCGTCAAGGCCGAACTCCTGCGCCAATTCATGGATGCCGAACTCAAACGTGAACCGACCCGCTATCAACGGATCGCCGGCGCGTGAGCGCCGGTTGTGGTTTGTCGCGGCGTTGTTGTTGCTTTGCGGCAGCGCCGTCCAGGCGGCGGGAGACGCCGCCAATGAGAACGACTCGATGGCCCGCATTCCGGCCCGGCACGCCATCCTCCAGACGCTCAAGCCCTCCCATCCCCGCCTGCTGATCGGCGAAGGCGGGTTCGAGGCACTCGCCGAACTCATCAAGAATGATGCCGTGGCCAAACGGTGGTACGGCCAGATCCGGCGCCGGGCTGAGAAGATCATCGACGAGCCGGTCTGTACCTACGACATTCCCGACGGCAAACGGTTGCTCGGCATGAGCCGGCGTGTGGTCGACCGCATGTACCATCTGGCGCTGGTTTACCGCATCACGGGCGATGGGAAGTACCTCGACCGCGCCTGGGCGGAGCTGTCGGCCGCGGCGAAGTTTCCCGACTGGAACCCCCGCCACTTTCTCGACACCGCGGAGATGACGCACGCTTTGGCGATCGGCTACGACTGGCTGTACGAAGACCTCAGCCCCCCGCGCCGCAAAGTCATCCGCGAAGCGATCGTCAGGCACGGCCTGACGCCGGCCCTGAAGGTCTACCACAATGACGTGTGGTGGGCGAAATCGCCTAACAACTGGAACCAGGTGTGCAACGGCGGGATTGCCTCCGGCGCGCTGGCCATCGCTGGCGAAGCACCCGAACTCAGTGCCGAGATCGTGCGCCATGCCGTCAAGAGCCTGCCCCGCGCCATGCGCAACTTCAGCCCGGACGGCGGATGGTACGAAGGGCCCAGCTACTGGGCCTACGCCACCCGCTATAACGTCATGGTCGTCGCCGCCCTCGATACCGCCCTCGGCACCGACTTCGGCCTGAGCGAGATCGAAGGCTTCAGTGACTGCGGCGACTTCCCGATCCACCTGCACGGACCAACGGGCTACAGTTTCAACTTCGCCGATGCCCACCCGGGCAGGCTCAACGCGCACCAGTTGCAGTGGCTGGCCCGGCGGTTTGATCGGCCCGACTACGCCGCCGTCCGGTTCAAGCGCGACCGACCCCATCCGCTCGACCTGGTCTGGTATGACGGGCGCGGGAAAGAGGCGGACCTCGACGTCCGCCCGCTCGATAAGCTGTTTTCCGCCGTGCAGGTCGCCACCATGCGCAGTGCCTGGGGCGATCCCGATGCCGCGTTCGTCGGCGTCAAGGCCGGCCGCAACGGCGTCAGCCACGACAACCTCGACCTCGGGTCGTTCATCTACGAAGTCAACGGCGTGCGCTGGGCGGTGGATCTGGGCGCGGGCAACTACAACCTGCCCAACTACTTCGGCAAGCTGCGCTACACCTACTACCGCCTCCGCGCCGAAGGCCACAACACCATCGTCCTCAACCCATCGAAGCAACCGGATCAACTGAAGACCGGCAAGGCCACCTTCACCCGCTTCGTCTCGAAACCCGATTACGCCGCCGCCACCGTCGACCTCGCCGGCGCCTACGGCAAGCAGGTGGAATCGGCCAAACGCAGCTTCCGCCTCGATGATGGCCGCCGCACGCTCACCGTCACCGACAAGCTGGCCCTGCCCAAGCCTTCCGAATTCTGGTGGTTCATGCACACGCAGGCGAAGGTGGCCATCGCCGATGATGGCCGATCGGCCACGCTCACGCACGAGGGCAAGTCGATCACCGTGACCATCGACCGCGGCCCGGCGGCGGCAAAATTGACGCTGAGGGGTGCTCAACCGCTGCCCACCAGTCCCGACCCCGAAGGTCAGAACCCCAACAACGGCGCGAAGATGGTCAACGCCGCGTCCGGCGGCAGACACAGCCGCGTCGGTGAAACCCCCCAATGGGGCCAGCCCGATCCCCGCAAGGCGTTCCGAAAGATCGCCATCCACCTGACGGACGTGTCGAACGTCAACCTCGCCGTGAAGCTCAAGCCCAACGAGTAGACTCGCCGGCGATCACCCCGCGCAAGCGGATCGCACCAGCCAAAGCCATCTCGCAGCGCGCCTCTCGATCGGCTAACATGGCGCGCGTTTGCCGCCGAACGGAGCCTGGTGATGCGCTGGACGAAAACGCTGATTCCGACCCTCCGCCAGACCCCCGCCGAAGCGGTCGTGCCTTCGCACCAGCTCATGCTGCGGGCGGGCATCATTCAGCAGGTGGCCAGCGGCGCGTACAGCTACCTGCCGCTGGGCTGTCGGGCGCTGCATAAGGCGATGACCATCGTCCGCGAAGAGATGGACCGCGCCGGGGCGAGCGAAGTGTTCATGCCCTCGCTGCAACCGATCGAATGGTGGGAGAAGACCGGCCGCCGCGCCGCCTACGGCGAGAACCTGCTCGTCGTCACCGACCGCCACGGCCGCGAACAGGCCCTCGGCCCGACGCACGAAGAGGTCATCACCCAACTGGTCGGCTCGTTCGTGGAAAGCTACAGGCAGCTTCCGCTGAACCTCTACCAGATCCAGACGAAATTCCGCGACGAGTTCCGCCCGCGGTTCGGCGTGCTGCGCAGCCGCGAGTTCCAGATGAAGGATGCCTACAGCTTCCACCTGGACCTCGATTCGCTCAACGAAACCTACGAGGCGATGCGCGCGGCGTATCGCAACATCTTCACCCGCTGCGGGCTGAAGTTCGTCGAAGTCGAAGCCGAGGCCGGTCCCATCGGCGGCAACGCATCCCACGAATTCATGGTTCCCTGCCCCACCGGCGAAGATGTCATCCTCTCCGACGACCAATCCGACTACGCGGCGAACGTGGAGAAGGCCGAAACTGGCCCCCGGAAGTTTGAGCTTGAGGGCGAACCGACGGGTGAACTGGAGAAGGTACACACGCCGAACCAGGCCAGCATCGAGGACGTGTGCAAGTTCATGAAGGTCAAGCCGAAGAACATGCTCAAGACGCTGGTGCTGCGCGGCGGCGACAAATGGATCGTCGCGGTGGTGCGCGGCGATCACGAGTTGAACGAAGGCAAACTGAAAGCCGCGGCGGGTGTGACGGAACTGGAGATGGCCGATGAAGCGGAAGCGAAGGCCGCGGGATTCGCCATCGGTTTCGTGGGCCCGCACGTGGCGGCGGGCCGCAATGATGTTGAGGTGGTCGCTGATTTCGACGCAGCTCAGGGCCAGTTCTGGGCCACCGGCGCCAACGAAGCCGACCATCACGTCAAACACTTCAACTGGAAGCGTGATGTGCTTCGGCCTGGAATGGGTGCCAAAGTGCAGCGGCTCAAAGCGGTGATAGAGGGCAAGCCCGGAACTGGTGGCAAAAGCCATCAGTTCAAGCTGTCGTACAAGATCACCGTTGCCGACATCCGCAACGCGGTCGATGGCGATCCTTCGCCGCGAAGCGCCGGGTCTTTGCGGGAATCGAAGGGCATCGAGATCGGCCACGTGTTCAAGCTCGGCACGAAATACACTCAGGCGCTGGACGTGACGGTGCTGGACGCCCAGCAGAAGAATCGCCCGCTCATCATGGGCTGCTACGGCATCGGCATCAACCGCATTCTCGCCGCGGCCATCGAGTACGAAGGCGGCCACGATGATGCCGGCATCATCTGGCCGATGGCGCTGGCGCCGTATCATGTGGTCATCACGCCCATCAAGTATCAGGGCGAAGCGCAGCGGGTGGCGGACGATCTTTACGAGAAGCTGACCGCCGCGGGGCTGGACGTGCTGCTCGATGACCGCGATGAGCGGCCGGGCGTGAAGTTCAAGGACGCCGACCTGATCGGCATCCCCCTTCGCATCACCATCGGTGATAAGGGCCTGGCCAACCATGAAGTGGAATTCAAACCCCGCACCGCGGACAAGGCCGAGATGGTCAACCTCGACGCCATCGCCGACCGCACGATCGCCGCGGTGATGGGGCGTTGAGCCGCCAACACGCCGAAAGCGCCAAGCCAACCCAAGCCCTGCCGGCGCAGCGCAGAGCGGCATGGTTTGGTTTCTGCGGCTGTGTGCTTCCGTGGTTCATCCGCCGGGCGACCTGGCGGTTCAGAGGAATCCCGCGTCGCGGAGTTTGTCCATCGTCAGCCCGCCCGGGGCGTTCATCTGTTTGAGCACGTGGACGACGGTGCGGGCGATGATGTCGGTTTCGATGTTCACCGTCTGCCCGACGGCGGCTTCGCCGAGCGTGGTCAGCCGAAGCGTTGTCGGAATGATGGCCACGTCCAAGCGGTTGCTCCCGGGGGCGGGGTCGACCGAGGCGATGGTCAGGCTGATCCCGTCCAGCGCCACCGATCCCTTGGGCACGAGGGCGGGCATCAGTTCGACCGGGGCCTCGACGGTCAGCCGCCACTGGCCGGCGGACGTGTCGATTGCCGCGATCCGCCCGATCCCGTCGACGTGGCCCTGTACGAAGTGCCCGCCCACCGCCGCGCTGGCGGTCAGGGACGGTTCGAGGTTCACCCGGTCCCCGGCCTTCAACGCCCCCAGCGTCGAGCGCTCCAGCGTTTCGGGCACGGCATCGAAGGCCAATCGACCGGCCCGGCCCGGTTGGGGCGCGTACGTCAGGCACACGCCGTTGATCGCAATGCTGTCGCCCTCGGCCGGCTGGTGGCGCCAGTCGGACGCATCAATCACGATCCGCTTACCCGTCGGCGAGCCGAGCACCTGCCGCACCCGCCCCACAGCCTGGATGATCCCGGTGAACATAGGCGACAGATTAGCGTCCGTTCGGTCAATCGTGAAATCAGGGAGCCGTTGAAGCGGTGAATTGGCCGGCAGGGCGGCTGAAGGCTTCGAATCGATGATCGGACGATTCAACGAGGTCACGAAGGGCATTCGGGTAAACGCATTTGGCTTGGCCGCTCTACTCCGAGTGGGCAAGAGGCTGGATGAGGCGGCTGATGGTGCGGCGTGCAACGCAACTCACCCTCTCCCCCAGCCCTCTGCCTTGGCAGGGAGAGGCCATCCGAGCCGCCCAATGCTTGCCCTGCGAACAGCTTTTCGCCGCTTGCCAGCCTGCCGGCGAATTGCTACAGTACGCGGCTCGCTGGCCCGCGGTGTGGATCGGTGCGCCCGGCCCGGCGACCAGCGTTGCGAACCAGGAGGCCGACATGGCCAAGCAGATTACCACCCAGTTCAAGATCCAGGCTCCCGGCGGCCAGGCCACGCCCGCGCCGCCGATCGGTCCGGCCCTCGGCCAGCATGGCGTGAACCCCGGCCAGTTCATCCAGCAGTTCAACGACCGCACCAAGCATCTGAACGGGCAGGTGGTCGGTTGCGTGATCACCGTCTTCCAGGATCGCACGTTCGACTTTGAGATCAAGAGCCCGCCGGCCGCGGTGCTCATCAAGGACGCCGCCGGCATCGCCAAAGGGTCCGGCGTGCCCAACAAGGACAAAGTCGGCACCATCACCAAGTCCCAGGTTCGCGAGATCGCCGAAAAGAAGATCGCCGACCTGAACGCCGTGAACCTCGAAGCGGCCGACCGCATCGTCGAAGGCACCGCCCGCAGCATGGGCGTGACCGTCGAAGGATAGGGATGGTGAGTGCTGAGGGTCGATTCGCGCGGCAATCGGAAATCGACATCGGGAAATCGCAACGCCACACCACGGGCCGACAACAGTGGGAGCCATCCGCGAAGGAGCAGGCGACATGCCGAACAAGAGCAAGCAGTACCGCGCTGACCTCGAGAAGGTCGACCGTGCGAGGGCCTATCCGCTTGATGAAGCGGTGGGCATCGTCAAGTCGTTTCACAGTCCGAAGTTCGACCAGTCGGTCGAGTTGTGCATGCACCTGGGTGTTGATCCCAAGCAGGCCGACCAGATCGTGCGCGGCTCGGTGAGTCTGCCGCACGGCATCGGCAAGGCCAAGCGGGTGATCGCCTTCTGCACGCCGGACAAAGTCGATGCGGCCAAGGAAGCCGGCGCCGTGGAAGCGGGCGGCGAGGAACTGGTCAAGAAGATCGAAGACGGATGGATGGAGTTCGACGTGGCGATCGCCGAGCCGCCGATGATGCGGTTCGTGGGTAAGCTGGGCAAGCTGCTGGGCCCGCGGGGTCTGATGCCCTCGCCCAAGGCCGGCACGGTCACGCCCGACGTGGCGGATGCGGTGAAGGATTACGCGGCCGGCAAGCTCGAGTTTCGCACCGACGCCGGCGGCAACGTCCACGTGATCATCGGCAAGCAGAGCTTTGAGCCGAAGCAACTGGTCGAAAACGCCGAGCACTTCGTCGGCCTGATCCGCAAGATGCGTCCGCTGTCGGCCAAAGGCCAGTACGTCAAGAAGATCAGCCTCAGCGCCACCATGACCCCCGGCGTGATGGTGGAGGCATGAGCGTTGGAGGTCGCAGGTTTCCGGTCTCGAACGGGTCGCGACCCGAATCCTGAATCCCAAGCCCCGGACCCAGTGCAGCGAGCGAAAGCGAGCAGGCAATGAGCAAAACCGTCAAAGACATGATGACCCGGATGTACCGCGAGAAGTTTGCCGAGGTGAACGATGCGGTGCTGATCGACGTTCGCGGGATCGAATCGAACGACAACAACGCCCTGCGCGGCGACCTGGCCGGCAAGCAGATCAGGATCAGCGTGGTCAAGAACCTGCTGGCCCGCAAGGCACTGGCGGACACCAGCCTCGCTCCGTTGTGCGACCTGATCGACGGGCCGACCGCGCTGGCCTTTTCGGTCAGCGAGGACGTGAGCGTGGTCAACGTCGCCCGGGAGCTGGTCGACTGGGCCAGGAAGCTGGGCGACCTGGAATTCAAGGGCGCGGTGATGGAGGGCACGGTGTTCGGCCCCGACCAGGTCACCGCCCTGAGCAAGTACCCCACCCGCGACGAAGCCCACGCCGAGGCGGTGCAGATTATCCTCAGCCCGGCGAAGAACCTCGCCGGCGCGATCGCCTCGCCGGGCACCACGCTCGCCGCCCTGGTCAAGGCGATTGAGGAAAAGCTGGAAAGCGGCGAAACGATCGCCAAGGTGGCGTGAGAAGAATGTTCGATCGGCGATCTTCGATCCCTGATCGGAGTGGCGCCGGATCGAGAATCGGAAACCAAAGATTGAAGATCGTCCGACTGGCCCTGTCGGGGTTAAATGGCTGATGGTCAGCCACCTCTTGGGCGACGCAGATACGTGTGACTGGAGAAGTCGAAATGGCCGAAGAAGCAACCGCAACCGAAACCCAGGCCGTGGAAGTCGACGCCGCGATCAAGGAACTGGGCGACAAGCTCGTGGAACTGACGCTCAAGCAGGCGGTGGACCTGGGCAATTACCTGAAGGACGAGTACGGCATCGAACCGGCCGCGGCCGGCGCGGTGATGGTCGCCGGTGGCGGCGGCGGCGAAGCGGATGCCGAAGAAGAGCAGACCGAGTTCGACGTGGTGCTCAAGGGCCCCGGCGACAAGAAGATCCAGGTCATCAAGGCCGTCCGAGAGGCGACCGGCCTGGGTCTGAAGGAAGCGAAGGAACTGGTCGACTCGGCGCCGAAGGCCGTGAAGGAAGGCCTGCCCAAGGAAGAGGCCGAAGCCCTGGCCGAGAAGATCAAGGAAGCCGGCGGCGAAGTCGAGCTGAAGTAGCCGATCGGCCCAGAGGTTCGGAAGTCCGGCCCGGGGCGTTGGTTAGCCCTCGGCGAACGGATCACCCGCTCCGCGTGGGGCGGCGTGTTCCGTGCCGGCCGCGGCAGACCCGGGACTTCGGAAAATCGGCCCCGCGAGGGGTTGCGGATTTTCGGCGGCAGGGGTACAATACCGTGTTTCACCGGGCGGCCGCCGTATGCGCCCCCGGATCGTGACTGCTAGGGCGACGGGCGCAATCCATAACGCGATGCTCACTGGTCTACAATTCGCCGGCGATGCATGATCGAGGTGATCGATGCAAGTGACGAAGGTGCGCGACTACTCCAAGCGCGGCGACGCGCTACCGGTACCGAATCTGGTCGAGGTTCAGCAGGCCGCTTACGAAAGACTGCTCCAGATGGACAAGTCTTTCGACGGCCGCGATCTCCACATGGGGCTTGAGGCCCTGATGAGGGAGGTCTTCCCCATCGAGAGCTACGACAGCTCGATGCACCTGGAATACCTCTACTACAAACTCGATGAACCCCGCTACACCCCGCAGGAATGCAAAGACCTGCGCCTGACCTACGGCATGCCCTTCCGCATCGCCGTGCGCCTCGTGCGCCAGGACGTGGCCGAAATGCCCGAGGAGGAAATCTACCTCGGCGAAATCCCCATCATGATGGGCGGCGGCGAGTTCATCGTCAACGGCGCCGAACGCGTGATCGTCAATCAGCTTCATCGCTCGCCCGGCGTGGACTTCTCCGTCGCGTCGCTCGAATCCGACCGGCCCCTGCATAGCGCCCGCATCATCCCCGAGCGCGGCTCGTGGATCGAGATCGAGGTCACCAAGAAGGACGTGCTGGCGATGCGGATCGACCAGTCGACCAAGATCGCCGCCACCACCTTCCTCCGCGCCATCGACGAGAAACTGAGCACCACCGACGGGCTGCTCGGCGAATTTTACGACGTCTCGGAAATCACCGTCGGCAAGCTCAAGCCCGAACACTACGCCGCCGCCGCCATCATCGATACCGAAAGCGGCGAGGAACTCGTCGGGGCCGGCCACCAGATCGGCGAAGCCATCGGCAAGGTGCAGGCCTCGTCGCTCAAGAAGGTTTCGGTCATCACCGACGCCGGCGATCCGCTGATCCTCAACACGCTGGCGGCGGAG
>CAYNCM010000025.1:0-1163 GCA_964395825.1 uncultured Planctomycetaceae bacterium | reverse complement strand
CGCTGCCAGATGTACGCAAGTTCCGTGAGGTGTACTTCTGTGGGAAACGGGGATACGAGTTCACTTGGCTCAGAACCGATGTGGTATCGGATTCAGCCCAGCCCTCCGGCCCACTCTCAGCCAAGGACCTTGAGGCGGTCGAGGCGAGACTGATTGCTGCGTTGGGTGGTGCTGGCAAGGCAATGCCGAGGCTCAATGATAAGCCCGGTACGGATTCTCCGGACAACCCGGAAGTGGTTGCTGCATTCGTCGAAGCAGGCAAGAAACTCGTGTCCAGAGGGGGAGAATGGGTAACAGTCGATGGCCCGCTAGAGGATATTGCTGATCAACTACCGGACTTGGTGTGGCAAGACGGCCCGCAAGCTGCATCTCAAGCAGAGCACAAGAAAGGCCCGCAGGGCATCTACTTCCTGCGTCCCAGGAAAGGCGATCTCTGCGACGGATACATTGGGTTGGCTGGTAAGAAAAAGGATGCCGACCCGAAAAAGGATGGCTTGGCGTCGAGACTGAAGGAGCACTTATGGGACGGTGATTTCGGTGGTGGTAGTGGTTGGGACCCACCTTTCATCAGGGCCATTGTCGCCGATGCAGTCTACCGAGAGATGGAGTCTGGCAAGTCGCTCGAACAGGCGGTTTCCTCGCTTGACTTGCCGGGCAATGCGGGCGAAGTCCTCTTGGGTGCTAAGCAGAAGCTTTCACCCAAGGGCAAGACTGGCACAGTGTCGGTCATCACCGACGCCGGCGATCCGCTGATCCTCAACACGCTGGCGGCGGAGAACCTCGAACAGTTCGGCGAGCTGAGCGAGTACGAGGCGGCGCTGCTGAAGATCTACGCCCGCCTCCGCCCCGGCAACCCGCCGCAGGTCGACAAGGCCAAGCAGCTTTTCGACGAGAAGTTCTTCGATGAGAACCGTTACCGCCTGGGCAAGGTGGGGCGGTTCAGAATCAATCGCAAGTTCGGGCTGAACATTGCCGAAACGGAAATGCGGCTGCGCAGCGAAGACTTCCTGCACACGATCAAGTACATCCTGGATCTGCGGTCCAGCCGCAACCGCGCTCACACCGATGACATCGATCACCTGGGCAACCGCCGCCTGCGCACGCTGGACGAACTGGCGGTGGAGGAGATGCGCAAGGGCTTCCTGAAGCTCCGCCGCACGGTC
>CAYNCM010000024.1:11791-37038 GCA_964395825.1 uncultured Planctomycetaceae bacterium | reverse complement strand
GGCGGGGGTGCCGGTAGGCGGGGCGGCGCGCTGTCCGGGCGACCCTTGCCCAGCCTCTGCCCAGGGGGGAGGGGCCATTCCGTCGGCCGCCGAGTGCTTCGCCCAGATCACCCACGTCAACGCCGATCTGCTCGGCTGGCCTCGCACGTCGCGCCTCACCGCCGGGAGCGAGGCGGATCTGCTGATCGTGCAGCCCGACGTGCCGTGGCGAAGCGCGCCCGACCCATTGGGCATGTTGCTGTACGCCTGGGACGGGCGGTGGATCGAGCAGGTGATTGTGTCGGGACGGATGATGTGAATCGCCCACCGTCCCGTCGGGGCCGCGAAGCGGCCGGGCTAGGCACAAAACGCAAGCCTCAGACCTCAAAACTCGATCCGGTCAGCATTTCGTACGCCTGCTGATAGCGTTTGAGGGTGTTGTGGACCACATCGTCGGGCAGTCTCGGGCCGGGCGGGGTTTTGTCCCACTGGCCGGCGTCGCAGATCTCCTGCAGGAAGTTCCTCACGTACTGCTTGTCGAGCGAATTCTGTTCCTTGCCCGGCTCGTATTCATCGGCGGGCCAGAAGCGGGAGCTGTCGGGCGTGAGCACCTCGTCGATGAGGATCGGCTCATCGTGTTTGCCGTCCAGTGGCAGGCCGAACTCGAACTTCGTGTCGGCGATGATGATGCCGCGCTCGGCGGCGTACTCGCGGGCGGTCGAGTAGATCATGATGCTCAGGTCGCGCAGCTTCCGCATCATCGGCTCGCCGGCGATCTGGCAGGCCTCGGCGAAGCGGATGTTCTCATCGTGGCCGGTCTGGGCCTTGGTGGCGGGAGTGAAGATCGGCTCGTCGATGCGACTGCTGTTGACCATGCCTTTGGGCAACTCGATGCCGCAGACTTTGCCGGTCTGCTGGTAGTCCTTCCAGCCCGAGCCGGTCAGGTATCCCCGGACCACGCACTCGATGGGAATCACGCGGGTCTTGTGGCCGATCATCACGCGGCCGGCCAGGTCCGCCCGCTGCGCGTCGGTCAGGCCGGGAATGTCGGCCGGATCGGTCGAGACCAGGTGATGCTTCACGCGATCGGCGAAGAAGTCGAACCAGAATCGACTGATCCGCGTGAGCGCCGCGCCCTTGCCGGGCACGCCGTTGGCCATCACCACGTCGAAGGCACTGATGCGGTCGGTGGCGACAATCAGCAGCCCCTCGCCGCCGTCGGGCAGGGGCATGTCGTAGAGGTCGCGGACCTTGCCGGTGCGCTTGGCTTGCAGGGGCAGATCGGTCGACAGCAGGGCCTCGGCCATGTCGGAGCCTCCGTTTTGCAGGTCGTGGTGTCAACGGGCTGGCAGGTAGTTTACCCGCCGGGCGGGCAAATTCCACGACAGGAAAAAATAGCGCTTGTCGAAATCGTGAAAATCGTGAAAATGATTCCGCTACGTCGCGCCCGACGAAAGGAGGTGCGTCGCACCGTTGAGACGAAAATTCGAGTGGCTGCTGCATTTGTGGACCGTTCGGATCGTCTGTTCCTGACGTGCCCGCCTGCTGTTGCCGGCATACTACCGGACTCATTCATACCTTCATACACAGGATGAGGCCGAACGGCCGAAGTGCAGATGCTGAAGTTCTCCGTTTTTGAAGACGAACAATCGCCGCATCCGTGGCGGTTGGTCAACGCGCATCTTCTGGGCGCTGATGGCATCGGCGTCCGGGGGCAAATCGATTTGCAGGACGGCGAAATCGTCTGCGACAAGCGGGCGATGGGCCCCGCGGGCCTGGCCGTGCAGATGGCCGTGGGCGAATTGGGCGAGTTGACCCTGCAGACCTGCCTGCTGCCCGACCGTGACGAGCCGTACCTCCTGACCGTCGAGTTGGCCCGGCATCGCCTGATGACGCTGCTGACCAAGCAGGAAGACTGGCTGATGTTCGATCTGCCGGCCGACCATGCCGCGGTCCGCCGCGCCAACCTCGCCCGCGAACGGTTCGTCAAGGCCCTGAACAACGCCGACGACCCGCCCGCCGCCGACCGGCTGGCCCGCGAATCGCTCGTCGCCGCCATCGACGCCTCCGAGGAACTGGCCCTGGCCCACGCGGAGGTGCTCCTGGGCCGCCGCAAGGCGACCGGGCAACTGTCGCGCGGTGTGTTCGGTTGTGGGGTGGGGCTTAAACTCAACTCCAGCGAGGTCCGCGCGTCGCTGCTGGCCAACTTCGACTACGTCTGCCTGCCCGCACGCTGGCGGCAGATCGAACCGCAGGAGCAGGATTTCCAGTGGCAGTTGATCGACGCCTGGGCCGATTGGGCTTTCCGTAATCGCCTGCCGATCCTCGTCGGACCCGTGGTCAGCTTCGACGAGTCGGTCATGCCCGATTGGTTGTACATCGTCGAGCATGACTACGAATCCCTGCGCGACCTGCTCTACGAACACACCGAACGCCTGGTCACACGCTATCGCAACGTGGTGACGCTGTGGAACGTGGTCAGCGGTATCCACGTCAACGCCCACTTCACCCTTAACCTCGAACAGTTGATGGACCTGACGCGCATGGCGGTGTTGCTGACCAAGAAGATTCAGCCCAACGCCAAGGCGCTGGTCGAGATCACCCAGCCGTTCGGCGAGTATTACGCGGCCAATCAACGCTCGATTCCACCGCTGATGTATGCCGACATGGTGTTGCAGTCAGGCATCCCGATCGACGCGTTCGGGTTGAAACTGCTGATGGGCCAACCCCTCGAAGGCCGGTACACCCGCGATCTGATGCAGATCAGTTCGCTGCTGGACCGGTTCAGCGGCCTGGGCAAGCCGGTGCACGTGACGGCGGTGGCCGTGCCCAGCCAGCCGTGCAACGGGAACGGCAACGATCCTGACCGCGGCAATGGGGCCAAGGCAAACGAGGATGGCCCGTGGTCGTCGGCGGAGGCCGAGGAGCAGGTCGACGATCCGGCGGCGGCGATCGGCGATCTGAGGGACGGGCAGGTCGCCCCGCCGTGCTCCGGAGGCTGCTGGCGCAAGCCCTGGGATCAGCAGGTGCAAAGTCACTGGCTCCAGGCGTTCTACAGCATCGCGCTGAGCAAGCCGTTCGTCGAATCGGTGGCTTGGCTGGACCTGGCCGATCACCAGGACGCGGAACTGCCCCACAGCGGCCTGGCGGCGTCGGACCTGAAGACCAAGCAGAGCTTCCACCGTATTGCCGCCCTGCGAAAGAACCTCAATGCCAGAAAGTCGGCCAGCCGAACCCGTGCGGCGTCCCGCCGCGCCCGATAGGCCGCGCGCCGCCGACGCCGCTCTGGCTGTCGTCGTGGTGTTGGCGGGGGTATGCCTCGCGCCCCTGGCCGGCGGCTGGCAACCGCGGCAGGCCGATGGTCCCGCCCCGCCGACGTTCCACGTGAACCCCAACACCGCCGACCGTCCCGCGCTGCAACTGCTGCCGGGCGTGGGGCCGGCCCTGGCCGAACGCATCATCGCCCAGCGCGCAGACGCACCGTTCACCTCCACCGATGATCTTCAGCGCGTCAAAGGCATCGGCCGCATCGTGGCCGGCCGCCTGGAACCCTATGTGCGGTTTGAGTGATTCATTCGGGCGGTCTGCCGACCGTCACTTGATGAACAGCATTTCCTGGTAAGTGGGCAGCGGCCATAGGTCGTCAGCAACGTAGCCTTCCAGCAGATCGGCCACGTCGCGCACCGCGTTCATCGCCGGCACCGCCGCAGCCCGCATCGTCCGGGCGTGGGCCAGCGTCGTGCGGTGCTCATCATCGCCCAGCGCCTTTTCCAAAGCGGCCAGGCTGTCCTGAAGCTTTTTTACGTTCGCCGTAATCAGGTCCAGCGTGTCGGTGTCGAATTCATAACCCACCGCCTTGAGGTTGGTGCAGGTCTGCGACAACTCGCGCTGGTAGCGGATCACCGCGGGGAAGATCATCGTCCGGCCGATCTTCAGCGTCAGCCTCGCTTCAATGTTCAGATCCTTGATGTACCGTTCGAGGTAAATCTCCTGCCGGCTTTCCAGCTCGCGCTTGGAGAGCACCTTGAACTTGCGAAAGATGCGGGAAACTTCGGCTTCGGTGATCGCGGGCAGGGCGTCGGAGGTGGTGGGCAGATTGGGCAGACCACGCTTGGCCGCTTCCTTGTGCCAGTCCTCGGCGTAGTTGTCGCCGTTGAAGATGATCGCGCCGTGATCCTGGATGATGCCCTGGACGAGCTTCTCCACCGCGGGATTGAGTTTCTTCGGGTCACCCTTGATCGCGTTCTCGAGCTCGGTGGCGCAATAGTCCAGCGAATCGGCGACGATGGTGTTCAGGGCGACCAGCGGACCGGCGATCGACTGGGCCGAGCCGACCGCGCGGAACTCGAACTTGTTGCCGGTGAAGGCGAAGGGGCTGGTGCGGTTTCGGTCGCCGGCGTCGCGGGGCAGCGGCGGCAGCGTGTCCACGCCCACGTTCATCACCCCGGCTTGCTTGCTCCGCCGGGCCGAGCCGCGCTTGCCGATCTGCTCGAACACGTCGGTAAGCTGTTCGCCGAGAAAGATCGAGATGATCGCCGGCGGCGCTTCGTTCGCTCCCAGACGATGGTCGTTGCCCGAATGGGCGATCACCGCCCGAAGCAATTTCGCGTGTTTGTGCACCGCCCGGATCACCGCGGCACAGAACACCAGAAACTGCGCGTTTTCGTGCGGCGTGGCGCCGGGGTCCAGCAGGTTGCCCTGCGCGCTGTTGCCCAGCGACCAGTTCAGGTGCTTGCCCGAACCGTTGACGCCGGCGTAAGGCTTCTCGTGCAGCAGGCATTCCATGCCGTATTGCTGCGCCACGCGCTTGAGCATCAGCATGATCAACTGCTGGTGATCGGTGGCGACGTTGGCGTCCTCGAACACCGGCGCGATTTCGTATTGGCTGGGCGCCACTTCGTTATGCCGCGTCTTCACCGGCACGCCGAGCTTGTACAACTCGCGCTCCACTTCCAGCATGCACGCCAGCACACGCTCGGGAATCGCGCCGAAATACTGGTCTTCCAGTTCCTGACCCTTCGCCGAAGCGGCGCCGAACAAGGTCCGGCCCGCCGTGACCAGGTCCGGCCGGGCGAAGAAGAAATTGCGGTCGACCAGGAAATACTCCTGCTCGGCCCCGGCGGTGGCGTGAACCCGCGCAACGTCCTTATGGCCGAACAACGCGAGAATCCGCCGGGCCTGTTCGTCGACCGCCTGCATCGACCGCAGCACCGGGGTCTTCTTGTCCAGCGCCTCACCGGTCCACGAAACGAACACCGTGGGAATGCACAGCGTCGTGCCGTTGGGGTTCTCGAGAATGTACGCCGGGCTGGTCACGTCCCAGGCGGTGTACCCGCGGGCTTCGAACGTCGCCCGCAGGCCGCCGGAGGGAAACGATGAGGCGTCCGGCTCGCCGCGGATGAGCTGTTCCCCGGTGAACTCGCTCATCGCCGTGCCTTCATGATCGGGCATGAGGAAGCTGTCGTGCTTCTCAGCGGTCAGCCCGGTCAACGGGTAGAAGACGTGGGTGTAATGCGTCGCGCCTTTCTCGATGGCCCAGTCCTTCATCACCGACGCCACCACGTCGGCAATCGATTCGTCGATCGGTGCGCCGGCTTCCATTGCCGTGGTCAGCGCTTGATACGCCGCCTTGGGCAGCCGTTCCTTCATCCGGGTCAGGCTGAAAACGTTGGATCCGAAGATGTCGCTGGCCGTCTGGTCGCGGAAGTTCAGCGGTTCAGCGGGCGGGGTGTAGTTGGTTACGGCGTGGATGGCCTGAAGTCGGGCAAGGCTACCGCTCATGATCGCTGGCTCCTGGTGGTTTTCGGACCTCGCCGGCCCGGTGGGCCAAGCATACCGCGAATGAGCCGTTCACGCCTGCGTCGATGCGGCGCGCTGCTGAAAATGTTGCTCGATGTCGGTCAGCGCCCATTCATCCCCGCCGCGGTCCAGTTCCATCAGCCACCGCAGGCGCGATGGATCATCGAGCACCGCCCGGCGCACCGCGTCGCTGTGATCGGTGGCATGGACGATCAGGCGGGCCAGACGCGCCCGGTCGCGCACCGAGCCTTGTGCCTGTCGCAAGACCGTGTCGGCGGCGTCGGGATCGCGGAAGCCGCAGCGCCACAGCACCTTCCGCCGTATCTCGCCGGGCAGGTCGTCGGTCACCAGGACGTCGGCCACGTTGCCGAACGTCCGGTCGGGCAGGGCGTGGCGGCCGAGGCACCGGGTGACAAACGCCCGGACAATCGCGGTGCGGATGGCCAGATCGAGCCACAATCGTTCGCTGGGTCGCATCAACTCGGTGCGTTCATAGCCCATGCGCCGGGCAAGGAACCGGAACTCGGGCGTGCCGCGCTCGGGCAGGAACAGATCCTGCGCATCGCCCCGCAACATCCGCAGCGCGTTGATCAATTCGCGGAGGAAGTTGTAGCTCTTGTTCAGCCGCCGTGCTTCGCCTTCGCCCAGCACGCCCAGCCGACCCATCGCGCCCAGCGCCTCGTGAATCCGCGGTGTGCGCAGTTCGGCGTGTTCCCGGCCGTGGATCACCTGAATCGTCTGCACGGTGTATTCCAGGTCGACCAGGCCGCCGGGTGAGAACTTGGCGTTGAACTGCGTGCCGCGCTTCTGGCGGTACTGGGCGTGGCGCATCTCGGCCAGCTCGTCCACGTCGACTTCCCATTGTTCGTGGATCAGCCGATCGCGCATCTGCTCGATGCGTCGGCCCAGTGCCGGGTCGCCGGCGATGGGGCGCAGTCGCACCAGGGCCAGGCGCTCGAACGCCGCGGCGTCGCCGCCGGGCTGATAGTACTGCTCGAACTTCGCGGCGTGCACGGCGAGCGGACCTTCCTTGCCATACGGCCGCAGGCGCAGATCGACGCGGAAAATGCCTTCCTGCTTGGCCTCGATGCATGAAGCGGTTTCGCGGACGAGGCGCGAAAAGAACTCGCCGTTGGGCAGCGCCTCATCGCCGCCGGTTTCGCCTTCGCCGTCGTAGACCAGCATCCATTCGATGTCGGACGCGTAACCCAGCGCCGCGCCGCCGAGTTTGCCCAGGCCGAAGATCGCCCATCGCGCAGGCGCCCCATCGGCGGTTTGCGGTTTGCCGTGGTCGGCCGCCAGCCCGTCGTACGCCAGGTCCGCCGCCGCGCCGACCACCTGCTCGGCCAGCACCGTCAGCCGCTCGGCCAGCGTGCGGAAATCCGTCTGCGGATTCAGGATGTGATCGAGGTCGATCTGGAAGATTTCACGATCCTTGAACCGGTTGAGGGCGGTGCGCTTCTCCGAGGGGCGGTCGGCTTCTTCGAGGGCCCGGCGCAGGCGATCGGGCAAGGTCTCGATCGGCGGGCACAGCGGCTGGTCGCCCACTTCCGAACCGAACAGCGGGGCGAGTTGCTCATACTGCACGCGGATGAACTCTTCCCACAGGTAATCGCTGGCTCCCAGCAGCCGCGCCAGGTGCTGCATCGCCTTGGGATCCTGAAGCAGGTCGAGCCAGCGGCCGGCTTCCTCGCGTCCCAGAATGTCGTCGACCATCTGTTCGTAACGGGACAGCGCCCGGTAGGGATCGGGGGCGCGGTCGAGGAAGTAGGTGAACTGCTTGGTCAGCAGAACGCAGAACTTCACGCGGTCCAGCCGGGCGGGATCGGTCACGGCTCGGCCCTGGGCGTCGACGAAGTCGATCTCATCGGACACACGGCCGTCGTCGGTGTCGATGCGCACGTGTTCGATGACCAGATCCTGCAAAGACAGCGCGTTGCTCAGGGCGTAAAGGAACGCCGGCGTATCCTGCCCGACCACGCGCAGGCGCGTGCGGTCGTCGGCGGTGTCGATGTTCACCTCGATCGGCAGCAGGGCGGGCGTGCCGACGCTTTCCTGGTGGACCAGACGCTCGGTGACCATTTCATTGACGTGATGGCGGGCCTTGACCATCGCTTCGGGGGCGCGGCTTTCGAGCATCTTCATCACGTGGGCCAGTTCGTTTCGCAGGTGGTCGGCCCAGTCGTCCGGTTGCTTATCCGGCGGGCGCACACCGACGAAATGATCGATGATCCGCCGGCGTTTGGTCGGGTCGGCGGTGCGGCGCGGGGGCCGGCGATGGCGCATCCGCTTCTTCACGTCCCGCCTCTCGACCGCTCGGCGATAGGTGAACACCTCGCCCCGCCGGATGCTGAACCCCGTGCCCGCCAGCACGCCGCAGATCAGGTTGAACACCGTCGGGTAGTCCATCGCCAGCACCGTGATGGCCGCGCCGTCCCCCGCGCCCGGCTCCAGCAGCACCTCGACCGGACGGCTGGACGACAGCTTCGCCAGCCCTTCGAGGTGTCCGGCGATCCGTTGTTCGTCGAAGCGCTGGAAGTAATCTTCGTCGAGGCGCTCGACGTGTTCACGAATCAGGCGTTCGTCCACGCCTTGGGTCAGCGATTTGAGTTGGTCGATGGTCGGCTTCATGCGTCGGCCGTGCTCGCGGTGCGTTGGCCATTCTAACCGAACCACCGCGCATCGGAACCCGCCCCCCCCAGGGCAATCGCAAGTAGCGGTTCCGCCTGCGCCCCCACCGGGGGAGGTCGGGCAGCCGGCGGCTTCGCAATCAGGCGCATCGCATCGTACCAGGCTTTCGACGCCAGCAGCCGGCAGCCGGCGGCACACTTGCCGCCGGATCCTTGTCGCAGACTCGCGGGGTCCGGCGGGCGTGGCCCGCCGGCTGAGTGGTGTTGGGGTCCGGCGGGCGTGGCCCGCCGGCTGAGTGGTGTTGGGGCGATTGCCCTGCCCCCTCGCGGCCTGCGGGTCCAATGCGAAAGGGAGCGGTCGCCGGGGTGGCGACCGCCCGCCCAAGGTTGTCGTGACCGACAACCAACAGCCTGCACCAATAAAAAGCCCACGCCATGGACATGGGTGGGCTTGGTGGTTTGGGTTCGGCGGATCAGATGTCGTGGTAGAGGTACAGTTCGTGCGGGTGGGGCCGCAGGCGCACGGCGTCGACTTCCTCTTCCCGCTTGTACTCGACGTACTTTTCGATCAGGTCGTGGGTGAACACATCGCCAGCCAGCAGGAAGTCATGATCGTCTTCCAGGGCGTCGAGCGCCTTGTCCAGCGAATCGGGAACCTGGGGAATCTGCATCAGTTCCTCGGGTTCCAGGTCGTAGAGGTTCTTGTCCATCGGGCTGCCGGGATCGATCTTGTTCTGCACACCGTCCAGGCCGGCCATGAGCATCGCCGACAGGGCGAAGTAGGGGTTGCAGGACGGGTCGGGGCATCGCAGTTCGCAGCGGGTGGCCTTTTCGGAACTGAGGTAGCGCGGAATGCGCACGCAGGCCGAGCGGTTCCGCTGGGAGTAGGCGATATTGACCGGCGCCTCGAAGCCGGGCACGAGGCGCTTGTAGCTGTTGGTGGTGGGGGCGATCAGGGCGCACAGGGCCGGCAGGTGCTTGAGCAGCCCGCCGATGTAGTGCAGGCCGGCTTCAGAGAAGTTGGCGTAGCCTTTGGGATCGTAGAAGACGTTCTTGTCGCCCTTCCAGATGGACTGGTGGGTGTGCATGCCGCTGCCGTTGTCGCCGAACAGGGGCTTGGGCATGAAGGTGGCGACCTTGCCGTTGTCGCGGGCGATGTTCTTGATGATGTACTTGTACATCATCAGCTTGTCGCAGGTGGCGACGAGGGTGTCGAAGCGCAGATCGATTTCACACTGGCCGCCCTGGGCGACCTCGTGGTGGTGCAACTCGACGTCGATGCCCGCTTCGAGCATCTTCATCACCATTTCACTGCGCAGATCCTGCAGCGTGTCGGACGGCATGACGGGGAAGTAGCCTTCCTTGGGCCGGGGCTTGTAGCCGAGGTTCCCGCCGTCTTCTGCCTTGCCGCTGTTCCAGTTGCCCTCGGACGAATCGACCCGGTAGAACGAACCGTTCGTCTCGTTGGTGCTGTAACGCAGATCGTTGAACACGAAGAACTCCGCCTCGGGGCCGAAGTAGGCCGTGTCCCCGATGCCCGTGCTGTTGAGATAGTCGATCGCCTTCTGGGCGATGTAGCGGGCGTCGCGGGTGTACTTCTCGCGGGTGACGGGGTCTTCGATGTTGCAGAGGATGCTGAGGGTGGGGATTTTGCACGCCGGGTCGACGATGGCCGTCGCCGGATCGGGCATCAGCAGCATGTCCGACTCATGGATCGACTGGAAGCCGCGAATGGACGAACCGTCGAAGCCCAGCCCGTCGGTGAACGAATCTTCGGTCAGTTCCTTCACCGGCACGGAAAAGTGCTGCATCATGCCGGGCACGTCCGTGAACTTGTAGTCCACGAACTGCACGTTCTTCTCTTTCGCCAGTGCGATGACTTCCTTGGGGGTCATGGTGATTCAAGCTCCTTGCGGGTTGGGGGGTGCACGAAACCTTGGGTAGCCAGGTCCCTCGCAATCGGCATGCCGAAACAATGAGCGTCTGGCCCGGCGTTTGCCCTCCAGAGGGCGAATGCAAGAAATCCCGCCCGTTTTTGATGCGATGCCGGGGAATGACAATCCGCTGACAGAAGTGGTGGCCTGCCTATCCTCTGCGCGCTTCGCGCGTCGGGACGCCGGTTCTGCCTAGTCGGTGGGCAACGCCGAGGCCAGCCAATTCCGCAGCACCTCGAAGAATGCCCGCCGGGCGTGACGCTCGGCCCAGGGTTCGTGACCGCAGCGGTCGAACTGCCGGTACTCAAGCTGGGGCAGCACCGGCAACAGGCTGTCGCGGATCATCGGTCCGGGGTGCGGATCGAAATCGCCGTGTAACATGACCACCCGCCCCCGGAAGCGGGCGAATGCCGCGGGATGGACGCCTTCGCGCTGCAGACGCAGCATATCTTCCCACGATTCGCCATGGCCCGGCGCATCGAACCAGTCGGCCGGGTCTTCGCCGATCGGGTCAAAGGCATAGATCGGGCGCAGCAACGCGGCCCACCGGGCAAGGCGCTGTTGCGGGTCGGGGCCATCGGCTTCCAGCCTGGCCCGGGCCCGGTGCGCATCGCCGTCGCCACGTTCATCGCACAACTGCTCGAACCGCGACCGCGCCGCGGGGTCGAACGTCCCGCAGCCGACCAAAGCGACACCCGCCACCGATTGCGGGTGTTCGGCCGCGTGGGCCAACGCCAGCATCGCGCCCCACGAATGGCCGACCACCGCCGGCCGGGCGACCTCGCAATGCTGTTCGATGAACTGCTGAAGATCGCCCACGTGCCGCGCCACCGTCAGCGGCCGATCATCGCGACGTCGCTGGAACGGTTCGTAAACGTGGAACGGCTGGCCGATCCCCCTGGCCAGTCCGGCCGCGCTTCCGGGGGCGCCCGGCCCGCCGTGCAGGACGATCACCTTCTTCCGAAGACGATTGCCAGAGTGGTATTCGCGAAAGTCAAGCATCGGGGGGTTGCGCGCCAGGGCCGCGACTCCGATCAACGGGTCAGACGGGCTACCCGTTGACCACCCGGCACACGCGGCGTTTGCCGACTTTGAGCACGGTCGGCTGGTCGGGGACCTTCACCGTTGCGCCGACATCGGTGATCTTGTCATCGCCCCAGGTGACCGCGCCCTGCTGGATCAGCCGCCGCGCTTCGCCGTTACTCTTGGCAAAGCCCACGGTCACGATCAGTTGGACCAGCGGCAACTCATCCTCGTTGACCCTGTGCGTTTCCAGATCGCTGGGCAGTTGCTTTTCGGCGAACCGCCGGCGGAATTCGGTGCTGGCTTCGTTGGCCGCGTTCAGGTCGTAAAATCCCTCCACAATCACCCGGGCCAGCGTGTCTTTCGCCTCGCGCGGATGCGTGGTCTGCGGGTTAAGCAGGCTGCTCACCCGGTCGCCCGGAATCGGTGTAAGTAACTGGAAGTAGTTGGCCATCAGGTCGTCGGGAATGCTCATCACCTTGCCGAACATGTCGTCGGGCGCATCGGTCAGGCCGACGTAATTGCCCTTGGATTTGCTCATTTTCTCCGTGCCGTCGAGGCCCACGAGGATGGGCGTGATGATGACGATCTGGCGCTGCATGCCCATCTTGGCCATCAGATCGCGGCCCATCAAACAGTTGAACGTCTGATCGTTGCCGCCGAATTCCACGTCCGCCTCGATCACCACCGAGTCGTACGCCTGCATCAGCGGATACAGGAATTCGGTGACGGCGATCTCGCGTTCGGCCTCGATCCGCTTGCGGAAGTTTTCGCGCTGCAGCATCTGTTGCACGGTGACCTGGCCGGTCAGGCGTAGTACATCGGCGAAGCGGAGCTGACTGAGCCATTCGCTGTTCCGCCGCACCTCCAGATGCTCGGGGTTGGTGTCGAGGATCAGGCCGGCCTGATCGAGGTAGGTCCTGGCGTTGGCGCTGATGGTTTCGTCGTCGAGGATCGGACGGGTGGTGTCGCGTCCGGACGGGTCGCCGATCTTCGCGGTGTAGTCGCCGATGATGAGCACGACCTTGTGGCCGGCGTCCTGGAACTGGCGCAGCAGGCGAAGCTGGACCGTGTGGCCGAGGTGGATGTCCGGCGCGGTGGGGTCCATGCCGTACTTCACGCGCAGGGGCCGGCCGGACTTCAGGCGTTCGTTGAGTTCCGCTTCGGAGTAGATCGCCTCGGCGGTGCGATGGAGCAGGCTGAGTTTCTCGTCGAGTTCGCTGGGCATGGTGGGGAAGATGATAATCGGCGGGCGCGGAAAAATCGACGCGGTGCGCCGGCATTGGCTCCGACCGGCCCGGGGGGCTATCATTCGCTCCCGGCGGGTCGAACCCACGGCAGGATGTGGCACATGAATCGAGTCGTGTTGACACTGGCGGCGTGTATCGTGGGGCTGATGATCGGCGCCGGCGCGATACTCGTGCTGCCCAGCCTGGCCCTTGACGTGCCCGAGGAACCGGCCGCACCGCCGGTTGTGCAGGCGACGGCCGGAAACGGTGCACGCGATGTCGCCGTCCGCCAACCCCCGTCCGCCAACCCCAGGCCGAAAGCCACGCCAACCGTTCGGGTGACGCTGGGCGGTTACAACATCGAGAACTTCTTCGACCGCCACGACGATCCGTACAACGGCGACGAGGTGATGCGGCCGAAGTCGGATGAATCGCTGGCCAAGGCGGCGCAGGTTATCGCCGCCACCGACGCGGACTTCCTGGGCATCGTGGAAATGGAGAAACTCGGGGCGTTGGCCGCGTTCGTCGACGAGCGCCTGCCCGATCGGGGCTACCGGTTCCTCTGGGTCAACCAGACCGTCGACCTGCGCGGCATCAACAACGGATTCCTCAGCCGCCTGCGTCCGCATTCGATGACGATCTACCGCTTCAACGAGCTGACGCTGGAAGGGGCGGATCGCACCTGGCCGTTCGCCCGCGATGTGCTGGAAGCCGAACTGCGCCCGGCCGAGGGCGTGCGCCTCAGCGTGTTCGTGGTGCACTTCAAGAGCAAGCGCGACGGGCCGAACGATCCGGACAGCGTCAAGTGGCGCACCGCCGAGATGCTCGCCCTGCGCCGGATCATCGCCGAACGCTTGGCCGAAGACCCCGATGCGATGATCGCGGTGGTCGGCGACTTCAACGATACGCCTGGCAGCGCTCCGCTCGACGCGTTGACCGGCAGCGCGGATAAACCGGGCGTATTGGTCGACGTGACCGCTTCGCTGCCGCCTGACAAGCGCATCACCTACCTGCGCCAGCCGTACCGTTCGCAGGTCGATTACGTGATGGCCAGCCCGGCGCTGGCGCGATGTTTCGTGCCCGGCAGTGCGAAAGTGGTTCAGGTGACGGATATGATGGAAGCGTCCGACCACGCTCCGGTGATCGCAACCTTCGCCTTGCCGGCCCCGGGAAGTGATTGACGCCATGGCCCAGCCCATCGTGACCATCCCGATGCTTGCCGAAGGCCTGTCGACCTACGGGCCGCTGGCGGTGCTGGTGTTGATGGCGCTGGTGTTCGGGTTCGGGAACATCATCCTCAGCCGCATCGTGGGTCCGTCGCGGCAAGGCGAGGTGAAGGCGGACACGTACGAATCGGGCATGACGCCGATCGGCACCGCCCGCCGCCGGTTCAACGTCCGCTTCTACCTGCTGGCGATGACGTTCCTGGTGTTCGATGTGGAGATCGTCTTCCTGTTTCCGTGGGCGACGGTCCTGCCGAACCTGGCCGAAGGCAGTTCGCTGGCCACGCAGTTCCTCTTCCGCATGTTCTTCTTCATCGCCACGTCGATCATCGCCTACGCCTACGCCTGGCGCAAGGGCGTGTTCCGGTACGACTGAACCGTCCGATCCGATCAGCGCCAATGCAAACCCCCGGGCGCAAGCCCGGGGCTGGCTTGTTGTCATGATGTGCGCCGCAGTGGTTTACGCGCCTGCGGCCGCCTGGGCTTTCCGCTTGGCGGTGTAGGCGTACTTCCGCTTGACCGGCTTGTGGACCAGGCCCATCTTGATGGCCTTGGCCGAAACCTTGATCCGCTTGGGCTTGCCGTCGACCAGGGCGGTGACGGTCTGGACATTGGGACGGAAGGTGCGCTTGGTGCGGCCGGTGATTTTCTTGCCGACGCCGCCGAGGTACTTGGCCTTACCGCGGTAGCGCAGGCTGCGGCCGGAGCGCGTCCGCCTGCCGGTGAATGCACATACGTTGGGCATGGGTCTATCCTTGGCGTTCGCCGCCGATGCAGTCGAGCCGGGCATTATACCGGCGATTCGCCCGGTGGCAACCCCGGGGGGCCTTGCAAAGCCCGGCGAATTGTGCCAGACTGTGGAACTCGACCCGGACCGACCCCCAACCTCGACAAGGGCTACGAACCGCATGGCGATCCGCATCAAAGCACGCAGTAACGAGTCGGCTGAGCAGATGCTCCGGCGCTTCAAGAAGATGTGCGAGAAGGAAGGCCTGACCAAGGACGTGAAGAAGCACGCCTATTACGAAAAGCCCTCCGAACGCCGCCGTCGTGCCATGCGTAAAAGCGCCAAGCGGATGGCCAGCCCGGGTGGTCCGAGCCGGTCGCGCTCGCGCCGCTGAACGATCGTCGCCGGGGGCAAAGCCAGATGATCCTGTTTCCGGGGAACGCTCGCGCCTGATGCCAGCCCAACGCCATCCCAGAACGATCCGTCACGACCGGACCCCACCCGCGGTCAGCCCGTGCGGGCCGTTCGGCGTGACCCCCGGTTGACCCATGAACCAGCCTGCGCACAAGCCCGATGATTCGTGGTCGTCTGGCGGGCGCACGTTCGCCTGTTACGCCGCGCGCCTCATGGCCGACAACCACTGCGAGAACGTCATCGTGCTCGAACTGAAGGGCCTCAGCCAGGTGGCCGACTACTTCGTCATCGGCACCGGTACCAGCGACCGGCAGCTTCACGCGGTGGCCGACGACCTGAAACGGCTGGCGCGGCGCGAGGAACAGTCGATCTTCAGGATGCACGGTCGGTCGTCCGGCGAATGGGTGGTGATGGATTTGGTGGACGTGGTGGCCCACCTGTTCACCGAATCGCAACGGGCCTACTACGACCTGGAAAGCCTGTGGGGCGACGCGGCGCGGGTGGACTGGCAATCCGCGACCACGCCGGGTCAGTTCGCCCGCCTGCGGAGCGAAATGGCCTCCGACCCGGCCCGCGGTTGAGCCGGGCCGAACCGGCTCCTAGAATTCGACGCACAAGAAGCGATGCGTTTTTCCAGGACCCCGCGCCATGATGCGCAAGATGCTGCTGGGCAAGATTCACCGGGCGACCGTGACCCACTGTGACGTCGACTACGTCGGGTCGATCACCATCGACGCCGACCTGCTCCGCGCCAGCGGCATCCGCCCCAGCGAAGCGGTGCTTGTGGCCGACATCGACAACGGCGCCCGCTTGCAGACCTACGTTTTCGAGGGCGAAGCCGGCTCGGGGGTGATCGGCATCAACGGCGCCGCGGCGCGACTCTGCGCGGTGGGCCACAAGGTCATCATCTGCGCGTTCGGCTACCTCGACGAATCGGAAATCGACGATCACGAAGTGCCCGTGGTCGTGGCCGACGAAAACAACCGCATTGCCCATCACCTCCGTTACGGCACGAAGCTCCACGAACTGGCCGCCAGGTAAGCCAGGGTCTTCCTTGGACCGTCCGGGGGCCGGCTCAGCGTCTGCCGCGCCAGTCGGTACAATACCGCCGTGGCACGATTGCGGATCAGTCTGGCGAACAAGTGTCAGCTCCTGTTCGGGGCGGCGGTGATTCTGATTGTCGCCGCGGCGCTGTCGGTGCCTTGGCTGCGGATGCAGAAACTGGTCGATGAGGGCCAGCGCAAGATCGTCCGGCAACTGGCCGATCAGTGGCTGACCCGCCTGGGTCCGTCGGGGCATCTGCGCACGCAGACCCTCGAAACCGAGGCCGGCGAGGATCAGTCCATCCGTCACGTGCAGATCATCGCCCGGGAAGACTTCGATTTCGAAGCCCTCAACGATCCGCTGCTGGCCGAGGCGGTCGACGCCTTCCAGACCAGTCCCGCGCTGGACGAACGGCTGAGCAAGCTGCGCAGCGTCACCGGCGACCGCAGCTACCACTATGTGCAGGCCATTCGTCAGAGCGACCTGGACCGCGTCCGTGGCGCCACGGGCCCGGGGATGCCCACGATGAAGCCGGCCGACCCGTTGCGCGGCGTGCTGGTGATCCAGATGCGGGCGGGCTGGGCGTCGAAGCAGTTGCTGCTCAACGGCGTGTACATCATCACCGCCGGTTTGCTGGCGGTGTTGCTGGCGATTGTGGTGTTCTGGTTCGTCACCACGCGGATCATCCTTTCCCCGGTCCGCGTGCTGCGCGACACCGCCGAGAAGGTCGCCGAAGGCGACCTGAACATCCGCAGCGACATCAACACCGGCGACGAGTTCGAGCAGCTCGCCCAGACGTTCAACGAAATGCTGGCCGGCCTCAAGCAGTCGCAGGACCAGTTGCAGGCGCTCAATCGGCAGCTCGACCTGAAGCTGGGCGAGTTGGCCGAATCGAACGTCGCCCTGTTTGAGGCCAACCGCCTGAAGACCGACTTCCTGGCCAACGTCTCGCACGAGTTGCGCACGCCGCTGAACTCGATCATCGGCTTCGCGGAACTGCTTTGCGAAAACCTCGACGCCTCGCCGGACGGTCAGAAGCAGTTGCGGTATGCCAACAACATTCTCGCCTCGAGCCGGTCGCTGCTGGAGTTGATTAACGAGCTGCTGGATCTGGCGAAGATCGAGGCGGGGCGGGTGGAGTTGAACGTCGAACAGATGTCGATTTCCGATGCGTGCGAAGGTCTGGCGAATCTGATTCGCCCGCAGGCGGACCGGCGGAACATCGAGGTGGAGTTGGAAGTCGAGCCGAACCTGCCGATCATTCGAACCGATCCCCGCAAGTTCCAGCAGGTGATTTTCAACTTTCTGTCGAATGCCCTGAAGTTCACGCCGGACGGCGGGCGCATCGAGCTGGGCGCGGGCAGCCGGGACGACCGCCAAGGCAAGCCGCAGGCGATCGCGGTGTGGGTGGCGGACAACGGTCCGGGCATTCCCAAGGCCCGGCAGGAGCAGATCTTCGAGAAGTTCCAGCAGATCGACAGCCCGCACACCAAGCAGCACGGAGGCACGGGGCTGGGCCTGACGATCAGCCGCGAATTGGCCCGCCTGCTCCACGCCCGGATCGAGCTGGACAGCGAGGAAGGCGAAGGGGCCCGCTTCACCCTGGTGCTGCCGCTGGACGTTCGGGCTCCCGACGAGTCGCTCATGCCCGAATAGCAAAGTTGACAGGTTGAAAGAGGCGGGGCATATTCTGCGTCATTGGTCTGTTCGGAAGACCCGTGGGGGCTTCCCGTCCAAAACACGGCTTACAAGGAGCAACCGATGAACCGTGTGCTGGCTCTGATGGCGGTGGTCGCGATGGCGGTAACCCTTTCCATCGCGACGGCGGAACCGAAGGGCGGCGGCAAGGCGAAAGCCCAAGCCGAAGCCGTAAAGGTCCAAAGCAACAAGCCCGTCAAGGTGCGCCTGTGGTTTCCATTCAGCAAGATGGACAACCTCACCGACGAGCAGAAGCTGAAGATTGACGCGATCCACCAGGAGACACTCGACAAGATCAAGCAACTCAAACAGGAAGAGCATCAGAAGGTCATGGCCTTGCTGACCGCCGAACAGCGGCAACAGGTGCAGGATCTGGTCGAGGCCAAGGAGAAGGAGAAAGCCGCCCACCGCAAGGCCTATTACGAGAAGCGCCAAGCCGCGCAAGCGGCGAAGGAAAAGGCCAAAGGCAACGGAAAGGCCAAGGCCAAGGGCGAGCAGGGCGGAAACGACGGCATGAAAAATGGCGACATGTGATCGGCCCGCCTGAGGTTCTGCGGAACTCGACGACTCGGCAGCGTTCGCTGTCGGGTCGTTTGCGATCTACAGCCGGCCGGTCAATTCGCGGTCGATCTGAGGCCAGCGCCGGCGCACCCGGGCACAGTCGAACTTCTCATCCAGTGCCCCCGCACCGCCGTGCTCCATCGCGTAGGCCACCACCGCCGCCGCCACGCGCTGCGGCGCGACCCGCCCGCGCGACCAGTGGTCGTAATCCGACCAGCTCAGCGTCACGTGGTGTTCGCTCGTTCGTCCGCCGTCGCCCACCGCCACGATGAACGTCCAGCCGCGGGGCGTGTCCTGCTCGGTCTTCACGTCGATCTTCGGCATGTTCCGGTCCATGCTAACATACCGCGGGTGAATCGGAACATGTCCCAAACCGCCGTCAATCCCGCTCGCGACGCCGCCGTCGACGCGCTGATGCGCCTGGACACCACGCGCTGGCTGCCGGTGGACGTGAAGACGTTCGGCCTGGACGACCGGGACGCCCAACTGGCCCGGGCGATCTACCGCACCGCCGTGCAGCGCAAGATCACCATCGATCACGTTCTCGCGGCGTTGGTGCCGAAGTTGTCGCAGGCCTGCCGGTGCGTGCTGGAAGCGGCCGCGGCGCAGTTGCTGTTCTTCGATCGCCTGCCGGCGTATGCGGTGATCAACACCGCGGTCGAACAGGCCCGGCGGCGCGACAAGCCGGCCGCGGCGCGGATGGTCAACGCCGTGTGCCGCAACCTTCAGCGTGGTATCGCCGAACGACAATCCACCGGCGGCTGGCCCGGTGAACCGGGCACCGTCCCCTGGGGCGATGGCTTCGTGCGCCTTGGCGGCAAGTGCCGGATCAAGACGCTCGACCGGATCGGGTCTCTCAGCTTCGCGACCAGTGCCCCGGTGCCGCTGGTTCGCGCCTGGTGTGCGGCGTTCGGCGAGGGGGAAGCCGAGCGCCTGCTGCGTCATACCGTCCGCGAATCGCCCACGATGGTGCGCGGGCCGGGGGTTGAGGCCCTGCCGCCGAATCTCGCCGAGCCGCACGAACAGCCGGGCTTCGCGGTCTGGCGCGCCGGTCACGCCGAACTGGTTGAGTTTCTCGACGCCGGCCGCGATCGCTGGGTGCAGGATCCCACCGCCTCGCTGCCTGCCGAGGCTACGGCCGACCTGCGCCCGATGCTCATCGCCGACTACTGCGCCGGCCGGGGCACCAAGACGCGGCAACTGGCGGTCCGGCATCCGGGGGCCCGCATCGTCGCCGCGGACATGGCCCCCGTGCGCCAGGCCGAGTTGCAGGCATCGCTGATGCGGTACGGCAATGTCCAAGTCGTGCCGTTCGACCGCTTCGACCGCTTCGCCGGCCAATGCGATCTGCTGCTGCTCGATGTGCCGTGTTCGAACACCGGCGTGCTGGCCCGGCGGCTCGAAGCCCGCTACCGCTACAGCCGCTCGATGCTCGACCGGATGGTCGGGGTGCAGCGGCGGATCGTCGAAGAATCGGCGGCGTTGTTGGCCGATGCGGCGACGCTGGTGTACGCCACCTGCAGTCTGGAAGCGTGCGAGAACGCCGAACAGGCCCGGTGGATCGCCCGGCGCCTGGGCATGACGGTCCGGCACGAGCAACTGACGCGGCCCGGCGGCCGGGGGCGGTCCTGGCGCGACGGCGGCTACTTCGCGGTGCTGCGACGCGGCGGCGGGGATTCGGCGCCCCGCGATTCAACTTCACCCGCGCGGTTGTCCGATAAGAGTCAAGATGGCCCGTGAGGTGAAGACCATTCTGAAGCTGCGCGTGCCGGTGATCGTTCGCCTGGCCGAACGCCGCATGAACGTGCAGGACGTGCTGGGCTGGGGGCCCGGGTCGATCATCGAAATGCACAAGCATTCTGACGACGCATTGGACCTGATGGTCAACAACAAGGAAATTGGCCAAGGCTCGGCGGTGAAGATCGGCGAGAACTTCGGCCTGCGCGTCACCGCGATTCACGCTCCGGAAGACCGCGTCCGCGCTCTGGAAGGCGTCGCACCGAAGGCCGAGGCGTAGAGCCGCTTTTCGCCGTCCGCTTTCAACGATCAGCGATGGACCCCCGGCCGGACCGTTGCGCGACCATGACGGGCTTGTGTCATCTCTGAACGCTGAACACTACATCAGGTTGATCGGATCGACATCCACGGCCATGTGGACGTCGGAGCGGATGGCCTCGGCGCGTCGCGCCGTGGTGAGCAGGCGCTGAAGGTTCCGGGCATTTTCGCACACGACGATCACCTCCAGGCGGTGATAGCCGCCGATGCGGGCGACGGCCGGGGGGCGAGGCCCGCGGAGGCTCGCCGCCGTACCTTCGCTTTCATTGTGTTCAGCGAGTCGTTGGGCGAGGTGGGCCGCCATCTCGCCGCAGCGTTCGAGCTTGCGGTCGCGCACGACAATGCGGGCCATGCGCGTGATCGGGGGCCAGCCGAACTGGTGCCGGCTTTCCAGTTCGCGCGCGGCGAAGGTCTGGTAGTCATGCTTCGCCGCCAGTTGAATGGCCGGGTGATCCGGCGTGAAGGTCTGCAAGACCACCATGCCGGGCTTGTCGCCGCGACCGCTGCGGCCGGCCACCTGTGAAATCAACTGATAGGTGCGTTCGGCCGCCCGGAAGTCCGGCAGATTCAACGCGGTGTTGGCGCTGATGATCCCCACCAGGCGCACGTTGGGAAAGTCCAGCCCCTTGGCGATCATCTGCGTGCCCACCAGCAGTTGCACATCGCCCCGGCGGAAGCGTTCGAGCGTTTCCTGGTAATCGGTCGCGGTGCGCATCGCGTCGCTGTCCATGCGAAGAACCTTGACTTGAGGAAACTTGAGGCCAAGTTCCTCTTCCACCCGCTGCGTGCCCAGACCGAACACGGTCACCTTCTTGCCGCATACCGGGCACTGAGCGGGCAGGCGATTCTCAAACCCGCAGTAGTGGCAGCGCAACAGGCCGCCGGCACGCACGCGCCGATCGAGGTGGTAGACCATCATGACCGAACAGTGGTTGCAGTTCATCATCCACCCGCACTTGTGATCGGGGCAGGCGATGTAGTTGGCGTACCCGCGCCGATTGAGCAGGAGCATGGCCTGGGCGTCGGCGTCGAAGCAACGGCGCAGCGCCTGTTCCAGCCGCAGGCTCAGCAGGTGTACGCCCGCCTTGCCGGTGTTGCGGTAACGGAGGCGCCGTTCCTCGGTCATGTCGACGATGACCACGTGCGGCATGGCACGCTGCTCGACGCGGTGCGGCAGCGAAACCAGGCTGAACCTCTTGCGCCCGGTGGCGTTGTGCCAGCTTTCCAGCGACGGCGTGGCCGAGCCGAGCACCACCGCAATGCCCAGCATCTGCGCCCGGCGCACCGCCACGTCCCGCGCGTGGTAACGGGGGGCCTGGTCCTGCTTGTAACTGGCGTCGGCTTCCTCGTCGACCACGATCAGACCGAGATCCTTCGCCGGGGCGAACACCGCCGACCGCGCCCCGACCACCACCTTGGCGAATCCGTCGCGGATCAGCATCCATTGCTCGTGGCGCTGGGCGGCGGTCAGGCCCGAATGCAGGACCGCCACGTGCGCAAACCGCCCGAGAAACCGCGCGACCGTCTGCGGCGTCAGGGCGATCTCCGGCACGAGCACGATCGCGCTGCGCCCGCCTTCGACCACCCGCTCGATCGCCCGGATGTAGACTTCCGTCTTCCCGCTGCCGGTCACGCCGTGCAACAACGTGCTGCTGAAGCCGGTGTCGAGTCGCCCGGTGATGTGATCCACGGCATGCCGTTGGTCCTCCGTCAGCGTGATGTCTTTGGCCCCTTCGACCGGCCGCTCGGCCCAGGTGGCGCGGACCTGCGTCTTGCGCACGCGCTTGAGCAGGCCCTTGTCGACGAGTTGCCGAACCGGCCCGCTGGTCTTCGCGCCCGCGGCGGTGGCCAGTTCGCGCGGGTCGATCGGCAGCTTGCCCAGCAGCGCCAGTTCCATCGCTTGGCCCAGCACCGCCGCCTGCTTGGCCGGCAGCTTGTGATGCTGGACCACCGACGGCAGCGCGTCGGCGGCAATGTCCCGCTTCAGGTCGACCCACGTCCGCCGGGTCAGCCCCGTGCCTCGCTTCACCGCCGCCGGCAACAGCGTCACCAGCACCATGCCCAGCGGGCAGCAGTAGTATTCGCTGATCCACTTCGCCAGGTCGATCAGATCATCCGGCAGATTCACCTGTCGGCGTTCGCGGGCGGCGATGGGTTTGATCTTTGCGGGATCGAGTCCGGTGTGATCGGTGAGGTCGAGCACGTATCCGTTGACCGGTCGATCACCCCGGCCCAGTGGCACAATCACCCGGTCGCCGATGCGAAGGTCTTTCATCTCGTCGGGCACGGCGTAGGTCAGGCCGTCCGGCATCTCCAGGCCCTGTTCCGGCGCGACCTGCGCAAACCGCGAGGGCAACTTCGGCGGCGGGTCGAACTGGCTGAACAGGTCGGACATGGGGCAGTGGTGCATGGGCCGGTGATGGACGGGTCAGGGGGTCGGCTTGCCCCAATGATACCCCAAACCATCAGCCAGGCGGTCTTGCCGTTCCACTGTTGAACCCTTCGATCACGGAACCGTTCAACCGCGGACCATTTGTCACGCGCCGCCCAACGGGGATAATGCCCGCCATGGCCGAGTCATCCAATCCTCGCAATCTGCTGATCGTTCTGACCGGCGGACTCCGGGCCGATGCATTTGGCGGGTCGGGGGTGTGGCCGATTCTCACGCCGCACCTCGATGCGATTGTCGATGCGGGGCTGTCGGCCAGCGCGGTGTCGGCGTCGACGTCGGACGCGCCGGGGCTGATGAGCCTGTACAGCGGTCTTCATCCGCGTCAGCACGGCGTGCTGGATGAAACGCCGCATCTGCCGCACGTCGCCGGCTGGGCCGAGCGCCTGCACGAGGCGGGTTACTTCATGGTGGGCGTCGGGCGTGTGGGGCCGATCCGGCATTACCTCAACGAAGCGCGGCTGGTGGCCGACGTGGGCGCGCCGGCCGACGCCCAATGCGACTATCTGCAATTCGTGCGGAAGCAGGGCGTCGAATGGCGCGTGCAGTTGCAGCGTCGACAGCGCGAGCGCCGCGGGCCGTTCCATTTCGAAGAACCCCTGGAAGATGCCAATCACGATGTGGACGGGTACATCGGCTCCCTGGCGTCGACGATCCTGCAGCGGATGCCGGCCGATCGGCCCTGGGCGATGATCGTGGCGTTCACCGGACCGGGCAACGATCTGCCCGCCCCGGCGCCGTACCTCGACGTGGTGGACACCGACGCGCTGGACCGCAACGTCGTGCCCGTCAACTTCACCGAAGCCGACGACCTGGGTGAACTGGACTACCCGCGCTCGCTGCTGCAGCGACTGACGCCCGGGGCGGTGGCGCGAATCCGCCAGCACTACCTGGCGCGGGTGTGTCTGGTCGACTGCCTGGTGGGCATGTTGCGCGACGCGGTGGATCGCAACGGCCACGCACGCCGGACGTGGGTGGTGATGGGATCGGACCACGGCAAGCTGCTGGGCGAACACGGGCTGATGGGCCATCGCTCGGTGCTTGGGCCGGCGGTGTACAGCCCGCTGTTGATCCTTCCACCGCAAGGCGCCGCGGGCAGCGCCGACCAGCGCGCCGGCGAAGGCGTGCCCGATGCGCTGATCAGCACGGTGGACCTGGCGCCGACGATCTGTGCGATCGCCCAGGCCGACGCCCCGGCCGGTTGCGTGGGGCAAAGCCTCCTGCCGGGGCTGGTCGGACACGCGATCGGCGGGCCTACGGCGATCTGTGAGTTCGGCCGGCGGCTGGTGTTCGAAACACTTCAACACAAGGTGGCCTTCGACGTGGATACCGGCGAGCCGCGCGCCCTGTTCGACCTGCTCAAAGACCCCCAGGAAAAGCAGAACCTTCTCGCCACGCCCGGCGCGGCCAACGTGCTCGACGCGCTGCGTTGGCAATTAGCCCAGACGCTGCTGCCGCTGCGCCCGGTGCGCGGGTGAGCGATTCGCCCCTCCCAGCCCCCCCCCGGAGGGGCGGGGCCAATGAACCGCTCTGCCTCAGCGGCCGAGGCGCCGGAACCGCTCCTGGCGATTGCCCGGTGGTTTGCGGGCAAATGGCTAAAGTCGGCTTGCCGCGGGCCGATAATCGGTGTATGGTAAAGCGGTACGGATGGATCGCCGGATCCGTCGGCCTTGGAGAAGCGCTTGGTGCGTCAGGCGACGATGCGTCACATTTCTCTTTCTTTCGCCAGCCGTTCGGTTGGTGCTTTCGCATGAGTAATTGGAACCCGGCCGTGATCGTCGGCAGTGATGTGCCTTGGTCGCCCGCGGCGACCGGGCCTGTCGTTCGCCTGTTTCCGTTGTAAATCCAGGAGACCCCAACCATCGCCAGAGGACGTTTTCAAAAGCGCCAGCAGGACACCACGAAGAACCTGCGCATCAATGAGCGGATTCGCATTTCACCGGTTCGGCTGATCGACCAGGAAAACAACCAGGTCGGTGTCGTGGAAACGCCCGAAGCGCTGAACATGGCTCGCCAGGCCGGCCAGGACCTGGTGGAGGTGGCGCCGAAGGCCCGGCCGCCGGTCTGCCGCATCATGGACTACGGCAAGTGGAAGTACCAGCAGCGAAAGAAGGAAGCCAAGGCCAAGGCCCATTCCAAGCAGAGCGAACTGAAGGAAGTGCGCCTGCGTCCGAGCACCGACACCCACGACATGGACATCAAGGCCGACCGGGCCCGTGACTTCCTCAACGAGGGTCACAAGGTTCAGTTCACGCTGATGTTCAAGGGCCGGCAGATGGCCCACCGGGAAATCGGTTTTCAGCGGTTCCGTGAGATTGCCAAGGCATTCGAGGACACCGCGAAGATCGAGGTGCCCCCGCGGATGATGGGCCGGCGTATGACGATGATCCTCGCCCCGCTGGGCAAGCAGTCCCAGAAGGAAAAGGACAAGGCCAAGGCCAAGGCCAGGGCGAAGGACCAGGACGAATCGAAGCAGGCCGAG